>NZ_JAGSYG010000009.1 GCF_025685655.1 Acidicapsa ligni
GACCGTTGGAATCTCCTCGCCCGTCGTCTCCTGCGCAAGCACGGCAACGGCCGATACGGTTCGTGGATCAAGCGCCTGCGCAGTCTCCAACAACTCTCCAGGACTCACGTTCGGCCAAGATCCAGTTTCATCGAAGAGGGTAACTACGATAGCCCGCCGCTACCGTCCTTGCTGGTCGCCTTCAAGGACCGCGACGCCGTGACAGCGTGCTTCGACGAAGAAGGCCAGTACATGCTCGAAGGCACGTCAGAACCCGCCCTGGTCGTGTCCTTCCATCCACGAAAATCGGAAGAGGTGCGTGAGGCGATTCGCGTCGTCGAACGTTTCATCCTGTTCAACCATGAACTCTTCCAGTTGGTTGAGGATCTACAGCAGTGGGAGAAGTCGGAGAACGAGAATGCAGATACACGTCTCGATCGGGGAGAACCATCGCTTCGAGCTGCGTGAGGCGCTGCTGGTCTACGGGGATCGCCAGAAGAGCTTCGTGACCCGCCACGATGTGGCGCTCCAGGAGAATGCACCACCTACGCTCGGGCCGGCCCAGCCGCTCACCGTGGCTTTTGTGGAATCTCTGGTGCGCTCTCTGAGTGGAAGCTCTGACGCCGAGGTGCTGCCGGAGAGCATCCTCGCAAAGGGCGACCGCCTGATCGTTTGGTGGACACCGGCGCAACGGCGGCAGATGTTCTATGAGAACTCCGAGGACAAAGCTTCGGAACTCAATGGGCTTGTCTTTCCGCAGCCGCCGCTGGTGTGGCGCGTGAAGAACGGCGATCTTATGATCCGTGCGCTCACGGAAAACAAGCGTCCGCAGACAGCTACGAAGCTGGCGATCGCACCGTTTTGGAATCTCTCTGACAATGGCCGCGTCTGTACCGGCTCCATGCGCCGCCCGGACGGCGCAACAGTGTCCTCGATCACCGATTGGGAACGAGGATATTACGAGAGTGCTTTCACGCACGCCAACGTGGGACGGCTGACGCGCCATCCCGGAGGCTTCGAAGGGCTGTGGACTTCACTGGCGGGCAAGCGCAAGCCGTTCCCGCTGGATACCCTGATCGGCCTGCCGCAAACTCTTGCGCAGTTCGTTCGGGGAGAGAGGGCCTGACATGAGGATCGAGCACAGAATGCCCACAGACCTGATACGCCGCGGACCAGTACATGTGTTGATCGTGGGAGCCGGTGGAACAGGAAGCGCGATGGCCATGAACCTGCCGTATCTCGACCAGGCAATGCGCGTATGGGGTCACGCAAGCGGTCTCGACGTGACCATGATGGATGCCGATACCGTGTCCGCGACGAATTGCGTCCGCCAACCGTTCTCCGCTTCCGACATCGGCCAGAACAAGGCCACCGTATTGATCAACCGCATCAACATCTTCTGGGGAACAAAGTGGAGGGTGATCCCCCATCGGTTTCATGCCCGCTCCTTTGAGAACGACCGCGGCAATGCCCCCGACATCGTGATCGGTTGCGTCGACACGCGGGAGGCCCGCAAGGCCATCGAGGAATCGTTCAACCACGGTCTGAGCAAGACCTGCTATTGGCTCGATCTTGGCAACAATGCCGCCAGTGGACAGTATGTTCTCGGACAGCCGTTGAACGGGCGAAATCGCCGGAAGGCGGAACGCCTCCGCACGGTGAGCGAGTTGTATCCGGAGATTGTGGATGTAGCTGCCGGGGAAGATCCGCTACCGAGTTGTTCCGCGGTCGAGGCATTGGATAGGCAGGAGCCGTTCATCAACCCGACGCTCGCGTTGCATGCGCTTGCGATGCTGGGGCAGCTCTTTCGCTACGGCAAGCTCAGCTACCATGGCGCATTCTTCAACGCGAGGAGCGGCCAGACGAGTGCGTTGCCGGTTGATCCGAGATTGTGGTCCAGAACGAAAAGGCGCTCACGCAAGCTCGCTACGTAGTTCCGAGAGGATGTAAGACGTCAAAGCGGCTGCGGCGGTATGGTGGAACGTACCGGAGACTGCCCATGAAGATGAAGCTCGATCCCGATCTGGCGATGGAAGCCAAAGCCCTCGTTGTTCTGGCCTTTCGCAATGGCCCTATCGAAGCCCTGCACGCGGGAAAGCCCTGCGCGGTTTGCAGCGGCCTGCCGGAGATATCTCATATCTCCGACGGCGAGATGAAGGTTGTGATGAAGTCAGCGGTCGATGCAATGTACCGCCTCCTATGGCAGCGAGACTACGATCCCGTCGCCTACAACGAAGCGCTGGCGTTCGGACGCCGCAATACCATTCACTGGGATGATCCTGAACTCAAGAAGCCGAGGAGAGGGTCACGCCCGAAGTGACCTAACCCCGGAGAGACCCCATGTTCAAGGAGCTTGCCCCCTACCTGCGGCAGCGCGCAGTCCTGCTGACCGTAACCCGCCTCGAAGACGATCAGATCAGTGTAAACATCATCCCGAAGAAGCTGCAGGATAGTGAGAACACCGCGCTGACCACTCCCTTCAAGCTCACCGGCACCGCCGAGGAACTTGACCGGGACCTGCCATCTTCGATCGTCGATTTCGTCGCGTCCCACCTGCAACTCAAGAGCACGCTTGAGCGAGCGAAGGCCGAGATGGACGCTGCCGGGAAAGCGGCTCAGGCCGAAGCGCGTGCGAAGAAGGTAGCCCCGAAGAAAGAGCAGCCCAAGGCGGAGACTGAGAAGCCTGCCACGGCCGCCAAGCCGCTCGAAGCGCCCAAGCCTGAACCGCCTAAGACCTTTAGCCTCTTCGACACGCCTACGGCAGCAACTCCTGTGGCGGAAGAGGTCGACGAGGAAGAAGAGATTCTGGCGGAGACCGCAGCCGAAGATGAAGAAGAAGACGAGGAACTGGACCAGGCGGCCTAAGCTCCACCGGCCGGTCGCAATCATGTTGCGCGGTGATGTCCGGAATGATCGAATGGTCAACAGGATCAAACTATGCCCATGTCTTTCGGTCGCACCGCGCTCTCGTTTGCATTCCTTTTGCTGTTCGCGTCGCCTGTGCAGATCGTGTCCGCCCAGGCCCCTGTGCAACGGGAACTGAATACTCTCGAGATAATTGGGGATGATGTGCCGCAACCGGACCGCTCCATCCTCAAGAGATCCGTGACGCCGCAGATGGCGCAGCAAACTAGAGCCACTTGGTTGCCGCTGGTTCCGCCAGAGGCACAGCCTCCCCAACTGGCGGCCGGCATCGTCGCCATACAGTTCAATCTTCATGCCGATGGCAGCATCAGCGAGATGAAGATCGATCGCTCCACAGGGATCGTCGCGCTCGATCCGGCCGCCTGGCACGCGATCGTGGCGACCCGATTTGCGGCATTGCCACCCGAGATGGCCTTGAAGACTGTCCGGATGCAGATGGTTTTCGTTTACAACGAAGTCGTCCCCGTTCGAGGTCCCGAGCCAGCTCTGCGATAACCCCAACACTAGGACGAAGTGAGACCGGGCGTCCAAGTCCTTCGGCTCGCCGCGTTGCCCATGCTTTTCTGCGACGAGCCGTGAGTGGCGTGCGATGAGACGGCTCAACGTTCGAATACTCGAGACCTATTTAACCTTGTCACCCTATCCACCACCTCGGTGGAACGATCCCTCCAGCACAGAAACAGGAGTCTTATGGCGAATTGGTATGGCAGTTCTCTCAGTAACTACTTTCGCGTGAAGGATCGCGACGCATTTCTGCGGTGGGCCGACGCGCGCGGTCTAGGTGTCTTTACGACCGAACGGGATACAGAGTCCTTCGCGATTCATGGTGGGACCTCAGAGGATGGGTCGTGGCCGAGCTACGATATGGAAAACGATACCGACATCGACTTGAGTGCCGAGCTCGCCCAACATCTGGTCACAGGGCAAATCGCGGTATTGATGGAGGTTGGAGCCGAGAAACTCCGGTATCTGACCGGTGCAGCCTTCGCGGTCAACTCGAAAGGCCGCGTGGTCGATGTGACCCTGAGCGACATCTATCGGAAAGCGGCCCGCTTGTTTCGTATTCCAGAGGTGGAGATCACCCGGGCTGAATACTGAGCCTACGTCGCGCGAGCGTAAGGTTAATTGTTCTCAGTTAAGAGAATGATTCTCACGGAGGCGTTAGAAGTGGAAACTTTGCTCGAGAATCCTTATCGATGAAAACCTAAGTCCTTCGCTTGCGTCCCAGGCGCGTGCCATTCTTATCGCATTTCTAGCCCAGACTTAGCTTGCACGATGCAATAGGCGATTGAGCACAGTTTTGTTCCGTCGACTTACGGGGAGTTTCGATGTGGAGTCTCGGTCTCCTATATATCGTGTATGCCGTTTGCGTTCTTCTGTTGTACTTTCCGTGCCGTTGGTATGCGCGATTCAAACAGAACAGCCGCGCACAATGGCCCAAGTTGATCTAATCGAATACGTATTGAAGCAGATACTAATCTATTCTGCTTGATCTTCTCCTTCCGGCTCACGCTCACCCATTGCGTTGCTGATAATTGTCTCGAATCTCTTCCGGTCCCGCGCCGGCAGTTTACTTATGTCTTGACGCAGCCTTTCCAGGAACGATTCGCCGTCGCGTTCACGGGTTAGTCTTTTGAAAACCTTGCCTAGATCTCCGGTTGGCTCGACAGCCTGAATGAGATCGGTTGGCGGCCAATTCGACTTGAGAAATGCTTGCACGATGTTTTTCCTTGCGGTTTTACACCGATCCCAATCTACGAAGAAAAACGAAAACAGTCCCGGCGCTTCGTTTCCGACGCGAAGCTCGGCGTAAACAATCGGGAAAGCCACCACGATCAAAGGCCCCACCGGCTTGTTCCGCTCTTCAAGAGCAAACGAAAGAACATTACCTGCCGCATTTGTTTGGGCATGTTTGTTTACGCTCCCAGCGTCAGCTAGCATATGCGCCCAATCCGATACCAACTCCTTGGAAATCGTCTCATGTCGTCTAGCGATCAATCGGGCGCTCAGTTCCTCGATGTCAGCGAGCACTCCTGTTCGAATGTTCACATCCGCATGATTCAAGAGAGAGACATTGTCGCTCACACGCTGGGAAGGGGCATTCCATGGAATCGCCATCGCAATCAAACGATGAGTATCTAAAAAGCCGATCGATGCTGATAGCAATTCCCTAAGTGCGATGTTCTCGGAACTGCCAGCATTCGACAAGCCCAGCGTTAACATTCGCAACGCTAAGTCTGACCTCGCTCCACCTTCGATCAATGGAAGTACACGGCAACCGTGTCGCAGGAGACGTTCAACGGGGACATTTCCAGAGATGAGCACACGCGCAAGCTGCGACGCTGTTGTCGGTAGGTCCTCGGCGAGAATTGACTCTATTTTTTCACTGAGCAATTCGTCCTGCACGAGCGATTGAAGGTCTTGCTCTGACGTCCTAGAAATCACGACATTGAGTAACGTCAACCTTCTTCGAGCGGCGATGCCTTTCTCTCGGATGAGCCAGTCGACGTCATTAGCGTTTGGGCGAATCGTAGCCAGCAAAAAGCGATCGGATGCTGGGCTTGGCTCGCTTGCCAAAATTGCTCGCCTCAATCCGATCATGCCTTCGGTTCCGCGTGCGGCACGGCGCAGCGGCTCATCGAATTCGGCGACCGCAAACTGAGTTGAATCGCGAATCTGATCAACAACGGAAAACAGCACTTTGTTGTCGATCTCTCGTAGCGTAGCGACCAAGAGAGGTGCGTGAGCCGGAATACTCAACAGTGGTACGACGTTCCGACGGGACTTAGCCCGAAGGTCCCCGTCAGGGAACTGCAGAGCATTCGCCAGCACATCAGTCCAGAGGTTCGGCGTAGCTCGTTCTGTCGCCTGCAACACGGTTGTAGCCCATGGTCGGCTGTAGGCCAGTAACCGTAACTCGTCCTCGGGTCGGATTGAAGAGGCGAGTTTGAGAACTTCGGAGCTATCCGACAACTTTGCGAGTCCATCGCCGATCCCGGCAGTGACGATGGGTGCATGGGTTTGCTTCCCAAGATTCGGATCCAGTAATAAGGAGAGTGCAGCACCTGGATCTCTCCCCGCGATCCTGGAGAAAGCTTCCCTGATCTTGTTCAGGATGTCGATGGGAGGCCTTCGCGCCGGAAATTTTCCGCTCAAGGTCAAAAGAAAGCGCAACGCATCCGGAGAAGACATCGATCTTTGTGCGAGATCAACCCCACGCGAGAGCAACGCTACGAACGGCAGAAACTCCTCTGGCGAACTCTTTCCCCGCGAGTTGAGAATGTCAACAAGTCCAAGGATCGCCATAGGCGACGACTCGGACTTTTCTAAGAGTTCGTTCCACAAAAGGGCCAATCTCAGACTCGACTCATCCGCTCGTTCATCGAGGCGAAGAATGCCTAAGGCGTCTAACGACAGGAGGCTGGGGGGATCGTCTTCGAAGATGTGTTTGGCCGTGACTGCGGTCCAACGATGACGACTGATATCCTCGCGATCCGGCGATGCCTCGACAATTCTGCCTTCCCATTGAGTAAAACGCGACCGGGCTCCCTTCGGAGCGAACATGAGATCGAAAGGTCTCCCGCTCACGCTACGGGGGGACAATGCCAACGTGCAAAGGCTGAACACTCGTCTCATGCTCGGCCAAAACGAACTCAGGAGCCGTTCTGCTATGAGTGCGGACTCCATCTCGTCAAACAAGACAATAGGCTTTCGGCTCTCGAGAAAGAGAGCCTCTACCAGGGCAGTGGTTCTCTTGGAAGCAATAGGCGGTAGAGGGACTGGATGAGTGTCGAAGTCGATTGCGCCAATCACATTCTCTTGTTTGTCAACGCGCACCAACAACTTCATCAACGATGCCGGAAACTCAAGCGCCTCCCAAATTGGCATCGGCACCAACAAACTACGCGTGAGCACACAGCCGGCTCGCGATGCGCTTAGGTCCTGCCATGTCCTTGCCAAGACGTAAAAATCACCACTTGGAAGCGGATATGCGGTCAAATAGGGATCGAATGTTTCCGCCGGTCTCAGCGGTCCCGAGAGATCGGACAGACGATCCATAACGTCTTGGTCGCCTCGTGCAAGACGAGTCGAGGCGGCGAGCAGTTGATGACCGTTCTTATATCCGTGACATTGCTGTTCTATTCGGACATTCATCGGTTCCCGTCTAATCCTCAGCTAACCAAGCAATTGGTAATGTCAGGTCTTTCTCTTCGTGGGTGATCCCGTTGACCCTCTCCACAACATAGCCTGCGGTGTCAAAATCGCCATTGAAGAACCGCTGGCGAAAGTCAGGATCAGCCTGAAGATCGCCTCCGACCACGCTTACGCCAAATACCTTTATCTCCAACGAAGTGACATCCTCGAGCCTTCCTGCGAACAGAGGGTATTCCGACTCAAGATAAGCACTCGGCCCACCCTCTTTCACTTCGGCGTCCAGTCTGTCCCACGCCGTAACCGCGATCGCGACCCGCGGGAGCCCACCGCTTGACCGAGGCCGGAGGGTCAGCTGCAGAAAACGCAACAACTCACATAAAACGACCTGAGTTGGGATGGAATCTTCCTGGTGCGGACCTGCCCAATCCATCTTCAGAAGTTCACGCGCAGTTACCCAGTCCGGCGGAGCTATATTCAACTCGGAATGCACTCGAATAAATAGGATCGCCCCGCTCGATTCCTTCAGGAGCGTCATCCATTCGGCTGGAAGCTCAGAGGAGGAGACGGCATTCTTCCATAGTTCTCCCGTGACGTCCGGCACGATCACCGATAGGCGCTTTGTCTCATCCTGAGTGGCAAGTGTCACTGTAAAGTCTCGTCTGCTCTCTTCAATGTTCTTCTCTGAGCGCGGAGCAAACGATCCTTGCAGCAGATGCGCCAGTGCATCCTCCACGTACTTAATCTCGGGAGCTTCTACAGACTTCATACGTCCAGATCCACTTTGCAGTGCTTTCCAGAGGCGCGCTAGGTAGTTCGTCTTCCCGGAATCCGGACCTCCGATCAACATGACCGATTGAATATTCACGACAGCACCCTCCTGATCCGGAAGTTCAGAAACTGCCGATCTGAATTGGCGACATCCGAGTCAGGCCAGAGTGTCGCCGGCTTTGTTGGGGACTTGCTCACAAGGGACGCAGCAATCAACTCCGCAATTCCTGTTCCAGGATCGATCGCTTCATTATCGGAAAAAGATGAGACTTGGAGGATCTTGATTGGTACATTCACTCGCGCCGCCTCGGATTCAAGTTTGCGCAGGCTTGCCTCAGACGGATCACCCAAATCTTTGTGAGAAATCACCACAAAAACTGGCGGTGCCTCCGAGCCCAGGAATTCCGATACGCGCTGCAAAAGCATGCCGGTGCGGTGAAGTACTTGTTGCCGAGTTTGAGGCTGGATCAATTGCCGGCCGTCAACTGTCACCCAAATTACATCGGCGGCTTTCAAGAAATCGAGGCGGTCCACACGATTCGAATCGATCAGGGACGTTGACCACTCTCCGGGAAGATCGGGTAACAAAATATCGTGTCGGGCTCCTGACTCTTGATCGCGCAACCGCAGATGCAGAAATCCCGCACTCCGATGGTCAGGTTGCTCAGTATGATTTGTCATCTGCTCCGGCGGTTGACCGTCATTCCAGCGTCGAGCCCCTCGACTAATCTCGTCGAACGCAAGCAAACTCATGCTGTCCGCGAACCTGAATCCCGCCAATTTATTTCGGGATAGCAGAAGATAGAGCGAGACGAGAATTGCTGTTTTTCCCGCGTCGGGGGCGCCCAGAACACCAACCATGCGAAACATGCGTCCGGCGGCTGAATCGCGGAGCGCATCAGGTGTCAATGTGAGGCTGCTTGGAAATCGCGGGTTCCGTTCGGGTGCCGACAGTGGTGGCGGAACGCTCAGATCCCCCAGCTCGGCCACGGCAGGTTCAATCTCACTCAGCAATCTCTCGGGGCAGGCTTCTGGACTGTTGTTCAGAAGACATATTCCGGTCTGAGCGACTGTGCAATCGGCTTTCTTACATGTTATGGCCATCTCTACACCAAGTTCCGCGGAAGCCGGCCCACATGGAGAATTGCGCTTTCGAGGAGAGCGCGCGCGGCCCAATCCGAAAGATCTAACGAGTGGGCTCCAGCAGCTTTCCCTCCAGCCTTCCCTGTAATACAGGCTGATACGAGCGGGAACAACGACTCGCGGCCTGTTAGCAAATGATTGTTCTCAAAGAATGTTGCGATTCGTTCTCGTTCAACTTTGATGGAATCCAGGACTTCCTGCATGCTGGCCTTCTTGTCTTGTTTCAGTAACCGCAGGATAAGTTGTTTGTGAGCTTCTCCGGGAATACGGCGGACAATGCTTCCAGCTTCGAGTCCAGCGACGACCACCGCAGCCGTCTCACTCAAAGCAGATAAAGACTTGCATGAAAATTTGCTCCAGTCGCTCAGAACCCACCAGAGAAGGTCGATCTCCTCACGGTCGAGCGCTGCATTCACTCGCAGAGCATCGATTGCTTTGGCTACGCCATTCTGTATCGCGGTTACAACTTTGGCCGTGTCGTAGGCTTCTGGCATCTTTACGGTTACAGCCGGAACCTCTTGCCGTGTCCTTGCTTTCCCTGAAGAGGCAAGCACAAGGTTTCGGGCAGTGCCTAGCAACTCCAGGCGCAACGCCTCCAGACGTTCCTCCGTGCGCGGAATCTGGAATCCTAGCCCTGACCAAAGACCGAGGGCCAGGACGTCCTGTCGACTCCAAACGCCATCGGTCGGAGCAGCATCCTCCAACCACTTCAAAGCGGCTAAGAGAGCACAGGTCAGTATCTCTAGATCCTGGCCTTCGCGGACGAAAGAAGTGCTCTTTTCCTTGATCGCCGCCTCGACTTCCGTGACCCGTGCTTCGGGTAAGCTGCCACCTTTGGCTACGCCTTTGGTCAAGTCGGCCGCTAACAGTAAAAGGTTATCTACACTTGCAAGGTCTTTATATTTCCCCGCCAGCGTACCTATCGCTTCGGTGCGCTTTTCCACGAGTTCGTCAGTCGGCGTTTTGTCAAAAATCCGTACATGTTGTGCAATGTTCATGAGTTCTTCTCTCCGTCGGCAGATCCACCAAGAAATTTCTGAATTTCTGTTTCAAGCGCTTCAAGTTTTCCGCTCGATCTGAGTGAGTCGAGAGCCCTCCGCTCCAGCGGATGTGTCAGCGCCCCATTCCAGTTCTTTGGCAACGCGCCCATCTCGATCAGAATCGTCAACCTCTGCGTAGCAGTAAGGTCTCGAAAAAAACGAAGCAACAGGAAAGGAAACTTGTCCTCCATGGCGCTCCTCTCTTCCTGTGAACCTGCATCGATCATTCCGCTGTTCACAGTATCGTTGTGTACGTCTTCAGCCGCACTCGTATCCTGAGATGAGATTGAAGCCATTTCCCTTGAAAGCACTTTGTCCTGAAAATTAGGGCAGCCGAGGGAGTGAGCAATCTTTTCAGCCCCAAAAGTTTTAATATTTGGCTCGAAGGCTGTTTTTGCCTGTGACCAGACTCTCGGGTGAATGGTCACCACAAGCGCATTCGCTATTTGGTCCCAGTCGAACTGCAGCAGGTTATAGGTGAAGGTGAACTCATCGTTCTCCAATGGAGGAACCGTAGCTCCCGCTGCGATCATCAAAAGATCACAACCGCTCTGTACGGGATCCACTGTGACCTGCGGGGTGTGTTCATGGCCCGAGATGAAGACACGCGCGCGGCTGCGCACGTATTGCCTTGCCTCTTCTGAGTCGCGTAACCAGGGAAGTGGGTGATGGCAGATCACCACAAGCTCCTCGCCAACTCTTCTTGGCAAGACCCGTTGTCGTGCTCCCAACAATAGCTTGCCTTTCTCATCCTTTTTCCCGCAGCATAGTGCCGAGTTCAACCCAATGAAGCGAAGGGTGCGGCCAGGCGCGAGTTCCACTGTGCGTTCGCCAGCCGTTCCACCTTCGCGGTCAAGCGGGCAATCATACGCTTCAGCAAAGTCCCGGTAGTCCTCAAACCTTCCGTAGAAGACCTCGCGGTCTTTTTCCAGTTCAAGAAAGTAGTCCAGGCGGAGCTCTCCGTTTTGCGTGATGTCAGCGAGCATCATCTCGGATGACCGGCAAATACCGTCCCGGTTGATATCGTGGTTTCCCGGCACAACTTGGATGTCCGTAATCTGGCAGCCCGCAACGCATGCTAAACGATCGAGCCATTCGCCCGCAGTCGTATATTGCACCTTGAATCCCGCATACGCTACGTCGCCACTGACGATGATTCCGTCAATCTTTCCGTTGGGTAGCTCTTGGACAAGACGAGTTACATCGTCAATCAATCGTTCGCGTACATCGTCGTGCGTGAAAACAAGGCCGCCTTTTTCCTGCCCGAAATGAATGTCCGACAGATGTAGGAAAGCAACCGGCACGCCAGCTCACAATTCAACGCAAAATCATAATGGAGATGCTATGTCAAGGATTGTAAATGGTTTTCCCTGCAACGTTTCGTCTCCACATATCCTGAAAAGTTGCCGTGTGCCATGTAGCGCTGCGCCACCGGCGCCGTGAGGGGGATCGACCGCGGCTGTGCATGCGGAGCGTACCTCTACGCGATGTTCGGGCTCGCTATTCGATCCGTTTGGTCAGATTTTGCGGCGAAAGGAAATTGAGATGATAACCATCGTTTCTTGCTCGACCTCAGATGCGGATAGGCTTCTTGGCTTGGCCGATCAGTTTCTCGATGACTGGGCTGAAGATGCTGTCCAGGAAGGCAAACGGGATGAGGACTATGAACAGCGTTCGGCTGAATGGTCGGCGATCCGCCCACTCCTGATTTCGGCTCCCGCACTGCTCAAAGGGTTGAAGGAGATTGCCATTTGCTGTGAGGGATCCCCCGACCAGATAGCGATTTGTTGTGTTGAAATTGCGCGAACTGCTATGGCTGGGCTCGTGATCGAGGACCAGGTATGAAGCGGAAGACTGCACAATCAAACTCGAATTCAAGAACGCGCCCATCCCAGTCGGCCTCCGCCGGTCTACAAGAGGCGATCCACGGATCGCTCTACAGCGAAGTTACGGGCAAGATCGTTGACTATATTCGGTACGCAGATCAGTCCAGCGGCTGGCCTGCGTTTGAGATCCGATTCACGGATGGGATGTTCCTTCTCATTGAGCCGCTTCCACGCGTTGAGTTTCGAGTGCGTTTCCTGAAGACCACCGGCGGGAACATCGAGACTCTCCGAGACTACGGGGTCTTACCTGGGCCACCAAGTGGCGAATGACGCTCCGTACCAAAACTCGCACGACGCGTGCGAGTTTTGTAAACCATTCATTTATAGCTTCTTAGAGAGGCCAGATTCATCCTCGAACCCGGCCAGGAGAGAGGCAACCTGATCGGGGCTCGGGAGCTGCCCCTGAAGGTCTTTGGGGACATCTGATGTGACGGAATAGGCGGACACCCCAATCGGCGCGGAGGCTTGCTTCAGAGCATACTCGACAACCGTCCGATTCTTGGATTTGCAGAGGATGATACCGATCGAGGGCTGTTCATCGGGCAGCCGGACAGTCTCGTCAAGCACCGAGAGATAAAACTGCATCTTTCCAACGAACTCCGGCTCGAACTCTCCAATCTTTAGTTCCAAGGCGACCAACGCTCGCAACCGGCGGTGGTAGAGGAGCAGGTCGATGAAGAACTCACGCTCCCCGACCTGAACCCTGTATTGGCTGCCGGCGAAGGTGAACATGTCACCCATCTCTCGCAGAAAGTGCTCGACACGGCCTGTTAGGGCGCGCTCAAGTTCCTTCTCACTGTGTTCATTCTCCAGATCGAGGAACGCGAAGGTGTATTCATCCTTGACCGCCAATCTTGCCTGGATGCTGACGCTCTCTGGAAGCGCTGTTTCGAAGTTGGTCTGACTGTTCAGTGTCCGGTGAAGAACCTTGTTCTCGATCTGGTGGACGAGGACGTCGCGAGTCCAACCATATTTTCTGCAACTGCGAATGTAGAACTCTCGCTCCTCTTCGCTCTTGCACTTCTCAAGGATCGTGATGTTATGCGACCAGCCAATTTCTCGCACGAGCTGTGCGAGTTTTTCATTTGTCCCGTAAGCCTCGTAGAAAGTCTTCATGCGCCACAAGTTAGCGGCGGAGAATCCGTTCGCTCCGGGAAATTCCTCGCGGAGATCTCGGGCGAGATTGCCGACAACGGACTTGCCCCAGGTATCCCCCTGTTGCCTCTCTACGATCATGCGGCCAATGTCCATGTAAAGGGTGATCAGTCCTTGGTTGACGACGCGCAATGCGTCGAGCTGGGCGGACCGGATTCGCTCCTTGAGAGCCCTGAGGAGCCGTTCGTATTCCTGTGGTGAAGCCAAAGTATTCGTCAAGACCGGCAATCCATCCCCATTCAGTTTATCCGTAAACGCGACCTAACCCGCACACCCCTCCCTCGGGTCGAGTAAGCCTCAACTTCTACCTTCAAGGACAATCAATGAAACCCTCCAAGCTCTATGAAGCGCTTCATGCGCTCATTGGCGAGCGTGTGCCCCTGCATATCTGGGGACCATGCGGCGTCGGCAAATCTCAGATCGTCGGGCAGGTTGCCGCCGACCTCAACTACAACTTCCTCGATGTACGCGCTGTGCAGCTCGATCCCGTCGATCTTCGCGGTCTGCCGCGCATTGCGTCGGACCAGACCGAATGGGTGCCCCCTAAGTTTCTTCCCACCACCGGCAAGGGCATCCTGTTTCTCGACGAGCTGACCTCCGCGCCCCAGATGACGCAGGCAGGCTGCTATCAGCTCGTCCTCGATCGCAAGCTTGGCGAGTACGAACTGCCTGAGGGATGGGTCGTTATTGCTGCCGGAAACCCCGCCTCCGAGCGCGGCGTTCACTTCGCGATGCCGCGGCCTCTGCGCAACCGGTTCGTGCATTTGGAACTCGAGGCCGACCTCGAAGACTGGTGCAAGTGGGCGGTGAAGGCCCGCGTGCGGCCGGAGATCATCGCCTTTCTGCGTTTCAAGCCGGAGCTGCTGCATACGGCGGATACGACGGCCGACGCCAACGCGTGGCCGACTCCACGTTCCTGGGAGATGGCTTCGAATGTTCTCTGCGGAATCGCCGGCCGGCAGAAAGCCGCCCTGCTGTCTGGAACCAGCGAGTTCGAGGCGCAGCTTCTGGACGGGACTGTCGGCGAAGCGGCAGCTTCGGAGCTTGTCGCATTCCTCCGGCTGTTTCGCCAGTTGCCCTCGATCGACGAGATTCTGCTCAACCCCACAACGGCTGTGGTGCCCACGGAGCCATCAACCCAGATCGCCATCGCGACGGCGCTGGGGCGTGTGCTGACCGACAACTCCATCGCCAGGGGGCTCACCTATCTCGACCGCATGCCAACCGAGATGCGGGTGATGGCTGTTCGCGATGTCGCGGCGCGGGAGACCGCCATTACACATACTCCGGAGTTCATCCGCTTCGGAGTGGAATATCGGGAGGCAATTCAATGATTACGGAACGCGCTATGCTCGCGGCGGTTCATATCAGCATCTGGACCGCCGTCAAACACGACCGCAAAGTCAGCCGCGATGTCGCCGATCAACATGGGGCGCACCAGAGCGCCGGCCGATACAACAAGCAACTCCTCCGCGGCGCGGACAAGCTCGATGACCTGCGCACGCTCGCCGGTCAGATACGTCAGCATTTCTACAAGATCACCCTGCCTTGGTCCGATGAGGGCTTTCGGCTGTTGCCGTCCAACTTCTACTTCGACCTGATGGAGAGGATGCGCGAGTTCGAGGCCAGCTTCGAGCAGGGCGTGGATAGCTTCCTTGCGGTATATCCCCAGTACATCGACCAGGTGCGCCCTGAGTTGAACGGGCTCTTTCGAGAGGAGGACTATCCCTCAGCCGAGAAACTGCGGGCGAAGTTCGGCGTCAAGCTGGAGATTCTGCCGATCCCCTCCGGTACGGACTTTCGGGTCCAGATGTCGGCGGATGAACAGGCCCGCGTCTCGCGCGAGATCGATGCCAACGTCCGCCAGTCACTGACCCGAGGCACTGAGGACCTATGGAAGAGGCTTCGCGAAGTCGTCTCCCACATGGTTGACCGCCTGAATGAGCCTGAATCACGCTTTCACGGATCTCTGGTCACGAACGTCTTCGATCTGGTGGAGATTCTTCCGCGCCTTAATGTCAACGGGGACGAAGATCTGAACCGGTTCGCGGAGCAGGTGAAGCAGAGACTCTGCAACTATTCCGCGCAGGACCTCAAGAAACACGACCTCCTTCGCGTAACGACCGCAGCCGACGCGGCGAACATCGTCGCGCAGATGGACGGCCTCCTTCAGAACCGCGAGGTACTCGCGCAACCCGAGGTCGATGAAGGGCCAAGCGTCGAGAGCATCTTTACCCACATGTCGGCCTACATGGAGGCGGCGGCATGAAGGCTCAGACAATCATCGAGCAGCGCCTCCAGAAGGCGCGCACCATTCTGTTGCTAGACCATCCGTTCTTTGGTTCACTCCTGTTCCGCTTGAAGGGACGGGAGAGCCGTGCCATCAAGACAATGGCGACGGATGGTATCTCGATCTACTACAACCCCGACTTTGTGGAGACCCTCAACGCAGCTACCCTCTGCGGGACGCTGGCCCACGAGGTTTTGCATCCCGCCCTCCATCATCATGTACGTCGTTCCGGGCGCGATCCCAAGCGGTGGAACGAGGCTTGCGACTATGCGATCAATCCGCTGCTCCTCGATGCCGGACTTCATCTGCCTGAGCGAGTCTTGGTAGAAGATCGCTTCCGTGGGATGAGTGCCGAGCAGATCTACAACCAGCTCCAGACCGAGGCTGAACAAGAGCCCGGAGATTCGGACAAAGGGGGCGATTCTGGCGGAAACGGAACTGGCGATTCTGGAGAGATTTCCGCTCCGGTCACGGAAGGGGGCATTGGGCAGGTTCTCGATGCGCCGGTAGGTGACGATGGAACGCCCTCGGTTGAAGAGCAGGCGCGGGAGTGGAGCGTTGCCGTCAACCAGGCAGCCACGCTTGCAAAACAGGCCGGCAAGGTTCCCGCAGGCATCGGACGAGCGCTTGAGGGAGCGGCCGAAGCGACGGTCGATTGGCGGGAGCTGCTGCGCCGGCTTTGGTCCGAGACCACACCCGCGGACTATAGCTGGATGCGCCCCAACCGTCGCCACATCTGGGCCGGCCTGTATCTGCCCGGCGTATTCCGGGAGGGCGTGGGTGAAGTGGCCGTCGCAGTCGATTGCTCGGGTTCGGTGAACTCGCGGCAGTTGCGTCTCTTCGAGGCAGAGCTTCGTTCTATTCTCGAGGGGCAGCGCCCGGAACGGGTCTACGTCCTCTATTTCGACGCCGTTGTGCAGAACGTGGAGATCTTCGAAGCGGGACAAGGGGTATCCCTCAACCCAGTGGGAGGCGGGGGCACCGAGTTCAGGCCATGCTTTGATTGGCTCGAAGAGCACGGCATAGTTCCCCAGACGCTTGTGTTTCTCACCGACTTGTATGGATCGTTTCCAGATTCCGAACCGTCGTATCCGGTCCTGTGGGCATCGACGGGCGGGCGCCGAGCCCCTTTCGGCGAGGTCGTTCCGATACAAGCCGCGTGATCCTTTCAGATCGACTGACAGTACGCGTGACTCTACAAAGGAGGGTCCAATGGACAAGGTATGTCAGATCTTCACCGACGGTTCCGCTATCGGTAATCCCGGGCCCTCCGGATGGGGTGCGGTCATCATCCAGGGGAAAGAGCGGCGCGAGCTGTCCGGTGGATTTCCGTGGGCCACTATCTCTGAGATGGAACTTCTCGCCGCGGTTGAGGCCCTGCGTTCGATCCCGCATGGAACACGCGTCGAGCTGCACTCTGACTCCGAACTCCTGATCCACGGGATGCGGGGTTTCGTCTTTCGCTGGCGGAGTCAAGGATGGAAAAACCGTCGCGGTGCGCCGCTTCACCATCGAGACCTCTGGATGCAGCTCATTGAGTTGGATGGGCGGTTTCGCATTCAGTGGCGATGGCTGCGGGGCCACAACGGACACCCATTGCAGTGCCGTGCCGATGCTCTAGCCTACGGAGCGGCTAGAAGCCTCGCGTTCACGCAGCGCCTTGCGGCTTGACCCCGCATTTTCCTCTGCCGTCCTGGCTTGTGCTGAAGGGCAACCACAATCTTTGAAATGGAGAATTTGCGATGAGCACCATTGTTGAATCCATCTCGTTGTTTGAAATCGACATGGAACTGGACGACCTTCTCGAGCAGATCGAGGAGCAGGTCGAATCGGAAGGAGAACCGTCCGAGGAGTTGCTGTTCCGTTTCCGCCAGTTCTGCGAGGCGCACGGAGAGAAGGTCGATCGGATCGGACGTTTCGTGCGGATGATGGAAGCCCGGGAACAATACTGCCGTGCCGAGGCCGCACGACTTGGCGAGAGGGCTCGCTCTACGGCGAACAAAGTGGACCGCACCAAGTCGATGGTCCTGTTTTACCTGATGAGCCGTGAACTGAGAAAGCTCGAGGGGCGGGAGTTCACTCTCCGCATCCAAAAGAACAGCCAGGATTCCGTGCGCATTCTCGATGATCCTGCACTGCCGATGGCTTACCGCAAAGTGGAGGCCCGGATCGGCGGGGTGCTATGGGAGACGATCCTTGCGTATCTGCCGGAAGAGCTGGAACGCTCTCTGTCCGCCTGCGTTCATGAAACGAAGCCGGACACCGACGCGATCAAGGCGGCGGTGCTACGCCAGGAACAAGTGGCGGGTGCCGAGGTGAGGCGAGGTTCTCACCTGCGTGTGGCTTGATGCCTACTTCGCCTTCGTGGTTTTCTTTGCTTCGGCCCACCGCTTCAACTGCCCCTGGCGCATTCGCTCTCTTGCCTCTGGGCTAACGAATCTCTTTTTAGCGACGATAGCCTTTGTTGATGGGACAGAGGGCTTCTTTGCGGGCCGGCCGCGTTTTGGCCGGTCATTGACTAACAATGCCCGGACCTGCTGAAGGCGGGAAATTTCCACGTCTATCTCTGCAATGATCGACTCAATCAAGAGTTCTCCTTAGCACCAGCTCCTCGCTAAGCCTATACGAACGGCTCAGCGGGGTCGGCACCCAAAGGGCCAAATGCGGACAGTGATTCTCCATCTCGACAGTTTTCGCGCGCGAGCTAGCTGCGTTCAGGATCTCGGACTGGACTTTTTCAGGCGCGGTTCGAGGGGGGATGGGTTCGGCGATTGCTCATCTTCCTTTGACGCCTTTGAGGAACTCGCTGAGCGACATCTCGAAGGCTGCCGCCAGAGCGGCCAGGTGACGCAGACCGACCTCCCGTGCGCCGCGCTCGAGGTCGGAGATATGAACCTCGTGGATCCCAGACTGTTCGGCAAGGTCGATCTGCCGCCAACTCCGTTTCTTGCGGAGTTGCCGGATTTTCTCGCCAAGTTGGATGCAAACATCAGGCGGCATTCATCCAGCATTGACTTAGTGGAAGCACTATATTTAGTGGATGCACTCTCTCGCGACGCTCGAGCCGACGCTAAGGACCGGGTTTCGCGTATTGGGCCTGTATGCCGATCGCGTCAACAACGTCAAGGTCGCGGCAGGACGCCAGACCAAATGAAAATTTCAATGAAGTCTTCAACCAGGAAAGGGATCGCGGCTATGCGCTGTGGTCTTCTTAGGAAGACGGGTTAATGATGATCCATTGTAAAGAACTGACCGATAAAGTCGTCCGTCTCATGACCATCTACGAAGATGGTACATACGGCCCTGAGGTGCACATCGAATTTACCGATGGCACAACGTTCTCTGCATGTCTGAAGACCAACGTATCGATCGAGGCGAAGTACATCCACGATCAAGGCGGGGAGCCCTGTATTCTTCGTGACTACTCTGCGCCGACAATTGCGCGTTAAGCCTCGAAGACGCTTCAGGATCTGAGCTAGAAATTATCTCGCGGGCGGGGCCTATCGAAATAGCCCGGTGCGCCTTGTCGTGAAGTCCGACCTGGGTTCCGCGGCCTCAGTGGATCAATTGAGCTACCGGATGCAACCGGAATCCCAAACCCCAACGGCTCATCTGCAGTATTGTCGTGATCGCCCCACTTGGCACAGGCCCTTCATACAGCTATCAACCCGACAGGAAGTACGCAGGATTTCATTGGACCGACGACCCGGACCCGGAGTGGCCTTGCGGCTCACCGGACTAGATTTGCTTTTGACACAGGCGTTTCGGCCAGCGGCCTTCTTATAGAAACCTATAATTGTGTCCCGCTGGCCGGCGTGTGCATAGTGATGTATCCGCTGATGGAAGTGCTTCCGAGCGTCTCTTGGGGCAGATCGGCATTGGAGACTGGCTCGCTTTCGGTCGGGCAAAGCGCTTTCAGATCAAGAGTTCAGCAGGTGACCAATAAGGTCTGGGCTCTCATCGAGACCGTTGCCTTAGTAGAGACGTCATGCTGCGGATGGATGAACCGACGACGAAAGGGCTCTGATGGTTAACTTGGGCGGCATCAAGAGAGCGAATATCCGAGCTGTGATCGTACCTCTGCGAAGGCCGGTGATTGCCGACATCGGTGAGTTCCGCCAGTGGCCTCTGATCCTCGTAGACCTAGAACTAGCCGATGGCATAGTCGGCTCAAGCTATATAGCGCCCTATCGTGCCAGCGCGATTTCTTCGGTCGT
Organism: Acidicapsa ligni; assembly: GCF_025685655.1. NCBI lineage: Bacteria > Pseudomonadati > Acidobacteriota > Terriglobia > Terriglobales > Acidobacteriaceae > Acidicapsa > Acidicapsa ligni. The sequence goes on from NZ_JAGSYG010000009.1 coordinate 19,559, forward strand.
TGCCGAAATCCGCGACATCGTTCATCAAATGGAGGACCGCACCGGCCCATTCGATGCATTTCAGACCGCGCGGAAGGCGCTCAATGTCATCGGGGTAAGTGGTGTATCAACACTCGCTTTGGCTGCGGTCGACATGGCTCTATGGGATGCGTTGGCAAAGCAGGCCGGACTGCCTCTCGCGTGCCTGCTGGGAGGAACCGTCGGCGCCGTTCGTGCCTACAATAGCAACGGACTTTGGCGGCACCGAGTAGACACATTGGGGACCGAGGCGCGCGAGTTGCTGGGAGAGGGCGGCTTCACCGCACTCAAACTCCGTCTCGGAAACGAACGTCTTCAAGACGACCTAGCTGCGATAAACGAAGTGCGAAACGCTGTTGGCTCCCACATCGACATCATGGTCGACTTCAATCAAGCCCTCGGACTGGGGGATGCGATACGACGATGCTGCGGCCTTGACGACCAAGGTCTCTATTGGATTGAAGAACCGATCATCTACAACAATATCGCTGGATACGCTGAGATCGCGAAGCGGGTCAGGACGCCGTTGCAGATGGGTGAAAACCTTTACGGCGAACGCGACTTGATGAACTTCGTCCAGGCAAAGGCAGTGCACTATGTCATGCCCGACCTCATGCGCATCGGTGGAATTAGCGGTTGGCTACGCACATCCGGCGTGGCATCGGCAGCGGGAATTCAGATGTCGAACCATCTTTATCCAGAAATCTGCGCTCATCTCCTGCGCGTCACGCCAACGGCTCACTGGCTCGAGTATGTAGATTGGGCGAGCCCGATTCTTGCAGAGCCCCTGACGCCGATCAAAGGAGAAATCTCCGCAATCAACAGGCCAGGAATTGGCATCTCGTGGAATGAAGAAGCCGTCACCAAATATGCAATCCCTGTCTAATTAGTCCTTCGTAGATATTCCGATCGCTGCACCACCAAACAAGTGAGGTAACGAATGGCAACCGTAAGGGAAGTTCTTTTCGATTTGATGCGGCAACTCGGCATGACGAAGATCTTTGGCAACGTAGGCTCGACGGAAGAACCGATGCTGAAAAGCTTCCCAAGAGACTTCGAATACATCCTCGCGCTTCAGGAGTCGGTCGCTGTCGCGATGGGAGACGCCTATGCCCAAGTCTCCGGCAAAGTTGCACATGTCAATCTGCACACGGCTGCGGGCAGCGGCAATGGCATGGGAAACATTGAGACCGCATTCTACAATCGAACACCCATGATCATCACTGCAGGTCAACACATGCGCGAGATGCTCATCCATGAGCCCTATTTGACCAATAAGAACCCGTATAAACAGGCTGAACCATGGGTGAAATGGAGCTATGAGCCAGCCCGCGCCGAGGACGTGCCTGCGGCTTTTCTAAGGGCATACGTCACTGCCATTCAGGCTCCCGCTGGGCCGGTATACCTTTCGCTTCCGATGGATGACATGGACAGGGAGTGTGCTGGACTTCCTCTCCCACGAAAGATCGAAGCTCGACTCTCTGCGGGAAAAGATGTGTTGCAGACGGTTGCCGACGCACTCGCAGAGTCAAAGACACCCGCCCTGGTCTTTGGCGGCGCAGTGGACCAGACTGGCGGCTGGTACGACGCGGTCGCGCTCGCCGAGAAGCTGAATGCGGCAGTATGGGCGGCCCCCTTCGAAGGACGGCCGGGCTTCCCAGAGAATCATCCTCTCTTCCGCGGCGGGCTCCTCAGCGGCATGAGTTCTATATGCAAGCAGCTCGAGGGGTATGACCTGGTTGTGGTCATCGGGGCGCCCGTGTTTCGTTACTATCCCTACGCTCCAGGCGCTCCCTTACCGAAAGGCACACGGCTTTTCCATCTGACCGACAGTGCAGAGGAATCTGCCCGCGCTGTCGTGGGAGATAGCATCGTCTGTGATCCTGCACGCGCATGCGCGACACTCGTTGAGCTTTTGCCCGCTACGTTTCGGAGTGCTCCCGAACCGGTGCCGCCGTCCCCAGAGGCCGCCGCTGGGGAGACTATTACAGCGGACTACCTTTACTACCTCGTTGGCAAACTTCGTCCAAATGATTCGGTGATTGCACAAGAATCACTCTCGACGCTTGGCCAGCTCAAAGATCGTATTCGCACGACTGAGCCTCGGTCGTTCTTCTCTATGTTCAGTGGTGTGCTCGGATATGGCTTGCCAGCCGCTGGCGGTTTGGCACTAGCAGAACGAGAGCTGGGCACAAATCGGAAGGTGATTTGCCTGGTGGGTGATGGAGCGGCCCAATACGTCATCCAGTCTTTTTGGACAGCAGCCCAGCACGAGTTGCCAGTTCTTTACATCGTGCTGCGTAACCATGCGTATAACATTCTCAAATCGTTTAGCAAGTACCTCGTTGCGCCGGAGGTTCCAGGCTTTGATCTACCGGGCATCGACATCGTACAAATCGCGAAAGGGTACGGATGCAATGGTGCCTATTGCTCGAAGCCGTCTGAATTAGAAGACGCGATCATCGAAGGGCTTCAGTCGCCTCTTCCCTATGTTCTCCAAATAGAGATCGATGCCACTGTTCCGGCGCTACTAGGGAAGATTGGACCCGAAACGCAGTACGAGCTTCCGAGGTAGAGATCTGAGATCAAGAACGGGGAGAGGGACTTCGACGGCCATTGAGTCAAATGCCGCCGGCGCTCAACGTTGACTCGCCCACGGATTATGCGCCGTCTCGCGCTACGATGCCCTCCTGTTGCAAGAGCAGAGTCAGCTTCCGCCGGAACTCCACCTGGCCCCCTCGCGCAGGATGGTTGATTGGCTCCCGGTTCAAGATGCGGATCCCTTCATTGCGAAGTGGCTCCGCGCAGACCGTATACGTGAGAACGCCTATCAAGATGACGGGAGTCTGTGTAACGCCGACGAGTGCCTTTACTTCTCTACGCGTGATCGGCAATGTCGCTTCCAATCGCCGGCGCTTCGCGACGGTGCTCGCTGCCTCCGGCATCGGCTGATCGGAGGCATCAATGAGATAAAAGCCGTCGTCTTGAAATCTCTTCAGCCAGCGGGCTTTCGTCCTTCTGATGTCTGCCACCCGGATCCTCTCATTTCTCTCATCCGATTCGCGATCGTTTGTTCCGAAGTACAAGACCTTCATCATTTCGAGAAAAAGAGTATCGGCTCGATGAACATCCGGGAAATAGAAGAATCTTCCAGTTTCAAATGCAGGAGGCGCTTCTGCGACGAAAACAGCGCGGAACTGTAGAGGTCGATATCTTCGCAGAGCCGCCTCGAAATGTGACGCGTAGGCCATGACGAACTAAGGATAAGCTTTGTTCCACTATCGTTGGAATCGGATGATTAACCAAAGCGTCAGATGTGAGCCAACGTACAAGCCAGTTTTCGACGGCACTATAGAAAACCATAATAGGATTCGGTGAAGGTCCGCACTATGATGCTTGCGATACGCAAGAAGTGTATGGCCGCAACCTCTCTCCCTCAGTTCTTCCTTGCCCGAAGCCGTCTGAATGCGAACGCCGAGCTCTCTTGCCTATTCATGTCTTCCATACAGGTGCAATGACAATGAACGATCAGGAAGTTGGAGAATCGCTTGGTCCCATCGACAAGCCGGGTAGACTTACTCTCCTGTTGGAGTGGCTAGCCAGAGGGTTCATCGATACGTTCGGAATTACTCACCCGAAGCCCCGCGAGGAGAAGAGAGCAGCGTACTTTATCGTGTCCGTACTCATCCTCGGGCTCGGGCTGATCGCATTCGTGTTCTTCGTCGTCGTGCGGCGAATGTAGCAGTTAGCCTTCGACCTTCGCTCGGAGCGGAGTGCGAACGTTTCTACGTTATAGAAACCCATAATGGCGCTCGAGCGATCCGTTACCGCATATTCGCTAGAGCGAATCGCCACAGGGGGATCAATGGAAACTGGGAAGGTGAGTGCAAGTGCAACGCAGAGTTCGGGATCGCCTCTGACGGAAAGCTCGGGTGAATCAGCTGCTGCAATTGGCGAGGCACTGCGTTATCTCTTGGCGGATGTCTTTACGCTCTATCTGAAGACGAAGAACTTCCATTGGCATATGAGCGGACCATATTTTCGCGATTACCACCTGCTACTGGATGAGCATGGTGATCAATTGTTTGCTATGACAGATCCGATTGCAGAACGCGGCCGAAAACTTGGAACTCTCACACTGCATTCCATCGGCGAGGTGGGCCGTCTGCAGCGAATCAGGGACGATGACTCGAGCCGGGTCGACGCGCCGACGATGTTGTCATTGCTCTGCGTGGACGAGCGGCACCTGGCATCGTCGATGCGCGCCGTGCACACTCTCTGTGATCAATCCGGAGATGTGGCGACCGCCAGTCTTCTCGAAAACTGGATTGACGAAAGCGAGCGCCGTTCCTGGTTCCTGGATGAGATCACGAGTCGTTCCTAATATCCGTTCGAGAGAGTTGCGGTGAGAATCCAGAAAAACAGGCAAGTGCGTCTCAGATCTCGGCCGACTGGGCCAGCTCAGTCGGGAACCCTTATTTCGCTTACCGCTAGAATCATTGAGTAGGCATGCAATTGAGATGGCGGAAATCAAATTGACGCCCACGTCTCCGGTAACTCGGGACGCACAAGTCCGAACACTTCAGTTCGGGGGGTGAAGAGATGCAAAATGTAGAAGGCTCGATCTGTTTGGTTGACGATGATCTCGGCTTTCGCGAGGCTTTGACGGAACAGTTGTATTCACTGGGATTCGTCATTACCTCTTACGGGTCTGCCGCTGAGTACCTCAGTGCCCGGACTGACGCGGCAGTTTCCTGTCTTATCCTGGATCTCCATTTGCCCGATATCAACGGGCTTGAGTTGCAGCGTCAACTCGCATCCGGGGAAGCTCCACAGATCGTGTTCATTAGCGGCCGAGGTGATATTCCATCGAGCGTCCGGGCGATGAAGGCAGGCGCCGTCGAGTTCCTCACGAAACCCATCGATGAAGACGCCCTCCTAAAAGCAATCCATGCGGCATTGGCAAAATTCCGAAGGCAAAAAAGGCATCGGGACATCTTCCTCTCATTGAAGCAACGTTTCGATTCGTTGACGCCGCGGGAAAAAGAAGTGTTTCCTTTGATCATCGGCGGAGCGCTCAATAAACAGGCGGCTGCAGCATTAGGCATCCAAGAAGTGACGATTCAAGTACACAGGTCACAGATCATGAGAAAGATGGAAGCGGCCAGCTTTGCGGACTTGGTGAGAATGGGAGTCAAACTCGGCATTTCTCCGACTCGGCTGTCCCCAACGCTTCAAAGCCGCTAAGTGAATTCGTATATACCAGCAGCATCAACGTGCCAGTGCTCGGAAGTTGTGCGGGAGGCGTCCCACATGATAGCGATTGTCGATGATGACTTCCGGATTCGTGAGTCTCTCGTAAATTTGCTTGAGGCTGAAGAATACGCCGTGAAAGCCTATTCATCTGCCGAAGAATTTATCGCAGATAACGAACGTACCGTCGTGGATTGCTTAATTTCCGATATCTCTATGCCGGGCATTGGAGGATTGGAATTACTACAACGGATGCGGTCAGAGCATCCTGCGATTCCGGTCATTATGATTACGGCACGCGGCCGTCGATTTGATGAAGAGCCCTTCATAAAGGCCGGAGCACAAGCCATTCTTCACAAACCCTTTGATTGTGCCGAACTCCTTCATGCGGTTACGAACGCTTTGGCCGCACGGCGTCGCCAGTAGGTCGGCCCCCTTTCTGCGGAGCGGATAGGTCTGACGACGAGCGCTCAACTCGTGAGCAGGATAACCGTGAATGCTGGATAAATTTACATCGAGGCGGACGAGGAGACTACCTTCGCGAACCGATATTCAAGCGTTCTTATAGAAAACCATAATGGTTCGCCGTGGCCGACTACAGTTAGGATCGCTTCATCAATGCATCGATGCGGTCTCATGCACGAGAGACCGCCTTGCAGTGATGGCAGTTTACCCAGTCAAGTGATTGCGGAAGACGCAACAACTCATCCGTAAGATTGACCCGGCTGCTGACCTTACACGACCAGCAGTTCGGCAAAGGAGCGAGATGAACAACGATTCCAAGGGCAATCTTCCAGAAACTCCTGCATTCACTCGACGCTCAGTTCTCGTTGGCGGTGCCATGCTCGCTGCCTCAACACAGCTCCCGGGCATAGCCTTTGCTCAGTCAAGCCACATTGCGGGCGCTCCCGGCACCAATCACAATGCTTCAGGAGGAAATCAAATGAGCTATATCACGACGAAAGACGGGACTTCGATTTACTACAAGGACTGGGGTAAAGGACCCGTGATTACCTTCTCTCACGGCTGGCCCCTTAACGCCGATGCATGGGATGGCCAGATGCTCTTCCTGGTGCAAAACGGCTACCGCTGCGTTGCACATGACAGACGCGGCCACGGCCGGTCCAGTCAGGCCGCTACCGGCAATGATATGAATGGCTATGCCGACGATCTAGCCGCCGTCATTGAGCATCTCGATCTCAAGGACGCGACTCTCATCGGTCATTCGACCGGTGGCGGAGAAGTCGCACGGTATGTGGGTCGGCATGGGACCAAGAGGGTGAAAAAGCTCGTTCTGCTGTCCGCCGTACCGCCAGTCATGCTCAAGAGTGATTCCAACCCCGACGGCCTGCCTATGGAGGTCTTCGACGGAATCCGTAAGAGCACATTTGACGATCGCTCTCAATTCTGGAAGGACCTGGCGGTGACGTTCTTTGGGGCGAACAAGGGCACCAAAGTCTCGCAGGGGCTCATCGACGAGTTCTGGCTATGGGGCATGCAATGCGGCCTCTTGAATGCGTATGAGAGCATCAAGGCCTTTTCCGAGACAGACATGACCGAGGATTTGAAGAAGATCGACGTGCCGACCCTCGTGTTGCACGGAGAGGCTGACCAGATCGTCCCCATCACGGATTCTGCGTATAAATCAGCCAAACTGATCAAGGGCGTCAAGGAAATTTATTGGCCCGGCGCGCCCCATGGGATGTTCGCTACCCATCAAGATCAGGTTAACGCCGCCTTGCTTGAGTTCATTCGCAGCTAAGGGACTTCACTGTGAGGCTGGTCTCAGTAATGGAGATCAGCCTCACAGCTTCAGCGCCGGATCAACCATCTGAGGATTGCTATGAAAGCTGTCGGTTACAAGAAGCCATTACCTATCTCCGATCCGGCGTCGCTGCTGGACGTCGAGATCGCTGAGCCCACTGCTGAAGGTAGGGACCTGCTCGTGGAGATCCGAGCGGTATCTGTAAACCCGGTTGATGTTAAGGTCCGGGCAAGCGCTGTCGTTCCGGAGGGCGCCGACTACAAAATCTTAGGTTGGGATGCCGCCGGGATTGTGCGGTCGGTCGGCCCTAAAGCGACCCTGTTCAAACCAGGCGATGAAGTCTTCTATGCGGGGTCCTTAACAAGACCTGGCACGAATGCAGAACTCCATCTCGTCGATGAGCGAATTGTTGGCCGAAAGCCGAAATCCATCTCCTTTGCGCAGGCCGCTGCTTTGCCTCTGACCACCATCACGGCGTGGGAGCTGCTCTTCGATCGGCTCGGTGTGCGGCGGGGTGGAGGCACGACCGACGGCAGTCTCCTCATCATCGGAGGCAGCGGAGGGGTTGGGTCGATTCTCATTCAACTAGCAGCCAAGCTGACGACATTGAATGTCATTGCGACTGCGTCCAGACCCGAAACCCAGAAGTGGTGCCTCGACCTAGGAGCGCATTTTGTCATCGACCATTCCAAGCCGCTCGCAGCGCAACTGCTGCAATTGGGAACGCCGCAGGTCGAACTGATTGCTAGCCTAACCGCGACGGAGAGTCACTATCCTGGCCTTGTCGAGGTCCTGGCCCCTCAAGGACGATTCGGTCTGATCGACGATCCGAAATCCCTCGACGCCACTCCTCTTAAGCGGAAGTGCGCCTCGCTGCATTGGGAATTCATGTTTGCTCGCTCGATGTTCGATACGCCCGACGTGATGGAACAATATGCCCTGCTCAATGAAGCCGCCGATTTGATCGACTCCGGAAAGTTGCGGACGACGCTATCGAACGTCTTCGGAACGATCAACGCCACAAATCTTCGCCGCGCACATGAGTTGATCGAGAGCGGCCGCGCACACGGGAAGATCGTACTAGAGGGTTTCGATAAGTAGGATAGCCGGCTCTATCCGGCTGGTCCTTATGGAGGATGTATGGCAGACCTGGATGAAACAATCAAGTCGGCACGGTTCGATGTCTTCGATCTCGTGAAAGAGTTTCCCGAAAACGCGGATACGCTCCTGGTGGACCGCTACCTAGTCAGCCGGCAAACGGCGAGCGCAAGGATCTTCCGGGTCTACCGCGGGACACCGCCGCACTATCACGAACAGTGCGACGAGTTCCTTTACGTTTTGTCCGGCCGTGGCACTTTTTGGATGGAGACGCCGGAGAACGGTGGTGAGTTTGCACCAGGTAGCTTCCTCTTCTTTCGAAAGCACACCATCCATGCGTTGCCTGAAATTCTCGAAGGACCGGTGGAGTTTCTTTCCATCGATACTCCGCGGCGGGATCCGAAAGACATTCACTTCGTGAACCCGGAAGATGGCACTCCAGAAAGCTTCATCCAGGCAGTCAAATGAAAGGCTCTCTAATGCGCAAAGCCCTAATTGCGGCTGTGTCATTGGGTTCCGGCGTGGCCTTAGCAGCCCAATCACCCACGTACGGATTGACGGTCGCCTATCGGCTGCAGGACGCCGTCACTGGTGTTACGACAACTGACTACGGTAGAGTCTTTGTGCTGTATCCCCATCTGGATGGTGCTGCAGGGATTCGCATTGCCGAGCTGGGCAGCGACGGAACGCCCCGGCCCTACCCGGACAGCCGATGGAACGACTGGAAGCCCGGAGATGATCCGGCTAAGAGCTTTCTCGGTACGAACTCACTTCGTATAGGGCCTGACGGCCGACTGTGGGTGGTCGATACTGGGACTCGCGGATTTGGAGCTCAGGTCATACCCCATGGCGCGAAACTGATTGCCATCAATGTCAAGACGAACACAGTAGAGCGCGTCTATCCGCTCGAAACCGCTATAACCCCGACAAGTTATGTGGATGACGTTCGATTCAACAAGAGCCACGCATACCTGACTGACGCGGGAACTCCCGGGATCATCGTGCTCGATTTGGGATCGGGGTCTACGCGCCGCGTCCTGGACCACGACAAGTCCACAACGGCGCAGGTTCCGGTCTCCGCCAGTGGTTCGACTTTAGTAGCCAATCAGAAGCCCGTCCGTATCAACGCGGATCAACTCGAAATTTCTCCGGATCGCAAATGGTTCTACTACCAGCCGGCATGTGGGCCGCTATACCGCATTGAAACACGGTACCTCGATGATCCACGCATCAGTGCTGAAGAGCTTTCGCGAAATGCTAAGCTTTGGGTGAAGACGCCGTCAACGGGCGGAACAGCAATGGACGCCCAAGGCAACATCTACCTCTCCGACGTCAACGCTCGTCGCATTCTGAAGATAACCCCGGCAGGCGTTACGACCACCCTTTTAAAAGACACAAGATTGGATTGGGTGGATGCCATGTGGATCGATAAGAAGGGCACTCTCTGGATGCCCACCGCGCAACTCGATCGTCTGCCGATGTTCCATGCTGGCAAGTCTCAGCTAAAGCTGCCGGTCGTTATCTATACCACTGAGCTTGGGGTGCGGCCAGAGTAGAAGATCCGTAGCAGAAGGCGGCAGATAGTGAACGAAACCATGACACGAAGAGAACTCATTAAATCCGGAGCTCTTGCAGCGGCAGCATCGCAAATCCCGGCGATCGCTACTGCGCAGACCCAACCCCCGCCGACAAAGGAGTTACGCATGCCCCAATCAGGACCGTTTTGGCCGAACGACGCTCGCCTTGTGATTTCGGTCTCGATGCAGATGGAAGGGGGAGCCCAACCGGAGAGCGGCGCGGAAAGCCCGATGCCGAAGATCGATCCCAAATATCCCGACATACCCGCCAGCAAGTGGTATGACTACGGCTATAAAGAAGGACTTCCGCGGCTTCTCGACATGTTCGATAGAAGGAACGTAAAAGTGACTTCGCACATGGTTGGCGTAGCCGTCGAGAAGCATCCCGCACTCGCAAAGGAGATCGTGCAAAGAGGGCACGAGGCTTCAGGACATGGGCAGACCTGGACCGCGCAATATTCGATGACGCCCGAAGAAGAGCGCCATGCCTACCAGCAGAGTATTGAAACGATCGAACGGGCTACAGGGACTCGGCCGCTTGGGTTCAATGCCTTCTGGCTGCGCGGCACGCCACATACGCTCGAGATTCTCCAGTCGCTCGGCTTCATTTACCACATCGATGATGTCAGCCGCGACGAACCGTTCCTGGTCAATGTGAAGGACAAGCCATTCGCTGTAGTCCCATACACGTTGCACATGAATGACATCGTGAACTACGAATCGCGCTACTTCAACGTCTCGATGTATGCGGACGATCTCAAGATGGAATTCGACGCCTTATACGAAGAGGCTGGTCACCGGCGCAGGATGATGTCGGTGAGCGCTCACGACCGTATTGCGGGTCGGCCATCGCGTGCCAAGGTTCTCGAAGAGTTCATTACATACGCGCAGTCCCACCCTGGGGTCGTATTCATGCGCAAAGACGAAATTGCAAAGTTTGCTCTGCGAGAGCCCAGCATCGTGCGCGAGAACATTTGACCCGACCTGAAAGGACCACAAGCTCTATGAAAACACTCAAAGATCAACGCGTACTTGTCGTCGGTGGAAGCTCCGGAATCGGGCTGGCCACAGCGGCTGCTGCCCTCGCGGCTGGCGCCCATGTGACGATTGCGTCTCATGACGCGAGCAAATTGAAGGATGCACAATCCCGGTTGGGCGAGGTCGAGGTATACAACGTCGACACCCGCGACAATGACAGCATCGAGGCCATGTTCACGCAATTGGGGGCTTTTGATCACATCGTTGTGTCCGCCGCAGCGACGAAGGGCGGCCCGGTTCGAGAGCTTGCCTTGGAGGATGCCTATTCCTCCATGGAATCCAAGTTCTGGGGCGCATATCGAATTGCCCGCTCCGCTCCGATCAAAGAAGACGGCTCTCTTACCTTGATCTCTGGCTTTCTCAGCCGGAGACCGAGCCCGACCTCAGTCTTACAAGGAGCCATCAATGCCGCCCTCGAAGCGCTCGTCCGGGGACTGGCTTTGGAAATTGCCCCAATCCGCGTGAATGCAGTCTCCCCTGGATTGATCGACACCCCTCTCTACGCGAAGTTGCCGGAGGACAAGCGCAATGCGATGTTTGAGGCGACCAAGCAACGTCTTCCCCTCCGGCGAATTGGGGCGCCGGAAGATATCGCCCAAGCTGCGCTCTTCCTGGCGACGAATCCGTTTGTGACCGGAACGGTCATCACTGTCGATGGCGGCGCAACAATCGCCTAAAAGCGAAAGGATATGATGAAATCCACAAATCTCTATCGAGCGCGATTACTAGGATCATGTGCCTGCCTGATCTTCGGTGTTAACGCATTCGCACAGCAACCAGGTCATACCGTTCTTGGAAAGCCTGACGTCTTGATCGTCGCTGGGGATCTGGCGCCGCAACAGCGTGACCAGTTGTTGGAGGCGGCGAGGAAGTTCTACGAGTTCTGGAACACCGCCGATCCGGCCACCCTACAGTCGGTGATTTCACCGAGGTTTGTGGATCGAGCGCTGCCTGCGGGAAGACCACAAGGGCCAACAGGCCCGCTCATTGCGATTCAGAATTTCAAAAGGGCTGTCCCTGATCTCCGTTGCGAAATCACCCAGCAGATCGTGGTATCCGATCGAGTCGTCTCGCACCTGCGGTTCACCGGTCATTTCAGCGGTACCTTCGCCGGCACGAAGGGGCAGGGACAAACGGTCGATTTCATCGCGACTGACATTCTTCGGATCCAACAGGGCCGCATTACTGACAACTGGCACCTGGAGGACAACTTGACCTTCCTGCAACAGATCGGACAAGTCAAACATTGAGGTTGGACAGTTGATGATCGGACATACCAACATCTTCCGGGCCGAACCAGGCAAGCATCTGAAGGTGGCTTATAGAACGGCCGCATTCTTGTGCCTATTGCTACCGACGATGTTCGCGTTTGGTCAGGATCATTGGGTGACCACGTGGGCGGCTGCAATGATGCAGCAAACTCCATTGTCGGCCGGAACGACCCTAGGCGTAAGCAATCAGACTGTGCGCAACGTCGTTCACTTATCGATCGGCGGCAAGGTGCTTCGTATCCGCTTTGCGAACACCTACGGATCAGCGCCATTGGTTATCGGCGAGGCGCACGTCGCCCTCAGGAGAGAGAGTGGAACGATTGAACCAGGTACAGACCATGTCCTTACGTTCGGCGGAAGCAAATCGATTCAAATTCCAGTAGGCGCGCCAATCCTCAGCGATCCGATTTCTATGGATACGCCGGCTGATTCGGATCTGGCGGTTAGCGTCTTTGTCCCAGGCTCTGTACCGACGCCAACGATCCATGAACTGGCTAGGCAGACAACATACGTATCGGGAACAGGCAATTTCACTGGTTCAGCAGAGATACCCAAGTTCACCACGCAGCAATCGTGGTATTTCCTCCAAAGCGTTGAAGTCCTTGCTCCGAAACGGACATCTGTCATCGTCGCCTTCGGCGACTCGATCACGGATGGAGCAGCTTCCACAATCGACGCGAACCGACGCTGGCCAAACTTTCTTGAGAGCCGATTGCGGAGCATCGGGGGGAAGACAGCCCCGGCGGTCATTGATGAAGGAATCGCGGGCAACCGGTTGCTGCATGACGGATGGGGACCAAACGCGCTAGCACGATTCGATAGAGATGTACTGGCCCACAGCGGCGTTTCTTCCGTTGTGATCTTGGAGGGAATCAACGATCTGGGCTTTCCCCGGTGGACAGCCACGCCCATGTATGCGCAGGAAGAGGTTAGCGTAGAAAACATCATCACGGCTTATAAGCAGCTCATCGCGAGAGCACATGCCCGTGGCATCCCTGTTTATATCGGCACGATGACGCCCTTCGAAGGAAGCTTTTATTTCTCCGCGGACGAGCAAACAAAGCGACAAGCGCTCAATGATTGGATACGTTCGTCCGGTTCGGCCGATGGCACCATCGACTTCGATGCTGCCGTTCGCGATCCCTCGCATCCGAGCCGATTGCTGCCTCTCTACGATAGTGGCGACCACCTCCATCTGAACGACGCAGGCTACGAGAGGATGGCGAACGCGATCGACCTACGCTTTTTTAAGCACTAGAGATTCACGAGCAGTTCCATATGGAGGGTCAAATGGACCTTGAATTGGTAGGCAAAAGGGCAATCGTAACAGGTGGCACCGCAGGCATCGGCTTGGCGATTGCGAAGGCACTCAGTGAAGAGGGTGTTGAGGTCGTTATACCGGGCCGCGATAGCACCAAGCTCAAGCAGGCGTTGGGCACGCTGGCCGTAAAAGGTCGGGGGATCGAAGCCGATCTGGGAACCTCACAAGGCGCGACAAAGCTAATCGCTGAAATTCCCGACACCGACATTCTTGTAAACAATCTCGGAATTTACGAAGCCAAGCCCTTCGCTGAGATCACCGATGAGGAGTGGCTGAAGATCTTCGAGGTAAACGTCTTGAGTGGCGTGCGCCTATCCCGCCACTACTTCCCAAAGATGCTTGCAAGGAACGAGGGCCGCATCATCTTCATCTCCAGTGAGTCCGGGATTCTGACCCCGGGGGAGATGGTGCATTACGGCATGACGAAGTCAGCTCAATTGGCAATCTCCAGGGGAATGGCGGAGTTGACGAAAGGAACCTCTGTCACAGTGAATTCGATTCTTCCCGGCCCAACGCGGTCGGAGGGCATCGTTGCCTTCCTGCAGGGCATGTCCTCACTCGACAACCCATCGCCCGAGCAAGCAGAAAAGGAGTTCTTCGAGAAGCATCGAAGCAGCTCTCTGCTGCAGCGGTTGATCGAGGATCGTGAGATCGCAAAACTCGCCGTCTTTATCGCAAGCCCTGCATCTGCTGCTACGAACGGGTCGGCTCTGAGGGCTGAGGGCGGTCTTGTCAGGTCAATCTTCTGAGTCCAATGCCGGTGGCTACTTAGATAGCGGAGCGGGTTCAGTACAAAGGTAACGTAAAAAAGAATGCCGCCCCGTTCGGCTCGTTGTTAGCGGCCCAAAGCTTTCCTTCATGGGCCTCGATGATGGACCGGGAAATCGCTAGGCCCATTCCCATCCCGTTCTCTTTTGTCGTCACAAAAGCTTCGAACAGGTTCTCCGTGCCATTCAATCCTGCCCCGTTGTCCCGAACCCCAACTGTAAGTTGGGAGCCATTCCAGCGCGACTCGATCATGATGGCCGGCTTTTGAGGGGGATTGTCCTGTAGCGCATCCAGGGCATTCTGTATCAGGTTGATGATGACCTGCTGAACTTGAACACGATCGGCACGCACGAGTGGCAGATCTTCCTGCAAATCTCTCCTCAACACGACCTTACTTGTTGCCCTCTGCGCCCGCATAAGCCGTAAGACCTCTTCGATCAGGTCTTCGAAATCGAAGGACGTCATGCGGGGCGTCGCATTCTTAAAAAGGGCCTGGATGCGATGTACGATGTCCGCTGCCCGTTTGCCATCCCGAATAATACGTTCAGCGCTAAGCCGCGCACGGTCGATGTTGGCATGCTCGTTCTGCAACCACTTACTGCAGGCATATCCATTCGCAACAATCGCCGCAAGGGGTTGGTTGATCTCATGTGCAATCGACGCCGAAGCTTCGGCTATCGCGACGAGTTGAGAAGTCTTGGCTAATTTCGCATGGGTACGATAGAGACTTTCGGCAGCATTCTTACGATCCGTTATGTCGGTATTGAGTCCATACCAATGCACGACGTTTCCTTGGCTGTCCATCAAGGGTTCACAGCGAACATGAAACCACCGATATGTGCCATCGAATCTCAAAAGCCGATGCTCAATCTCGTAAACCTCGCCTGTTTGAATCGATCGCTCCCAGGCTGCAATCGTCACATCGAGGTCATCCGGATGAATCATCGTGTGCCAACTTGAGGTGAAGTACGCTAGATCTCGCCCCGTGTATTCGACGACTCGCCGATTCAAGTAGCTGGGGGTTCCATTCGGGAAGGATGACCAGACAAGACCCGGCAACGTATCGGTCACCAGTTGGATATGCTTATCGCGCTCACGCAGAGCCTCCTGGGCTCGTTTGGTCTCATCAATGTCGAGGTTTATCCCGTACCAGCGCAGAATTTCGCCGGTCTCGCCGAATACCGGCTCCGCTCGAACATGAACCCATCGATAGACTCCATCGAATCGTCTGAGTCGATGTTCAGAGTCGTACAGAATTCCTTTTTTCATCGCATTTCGATAGATCAGTCCGGTCGCCTGCAGGTCATCAGGATGGATGTATTTAGCCCACCCCGATGCTCTGATTTCACTCAACGTGTGCCCTGTAAAATCCAGCACTCTTTGGCTGATGTAGTCGGGCTCGCCGTCGGCTGCCGCGGTCCAGACCATTGCAGGCAGAGTCTCCAAAAGCCGGCGGAGCTGGATCGTGCTTTGTTCGACAGCTTGCTGTGCACTGCGTGTTGCTTCAACGTCCAGAAGCAGCGCATACCATTTGAGAACTTCTCCGTCGAGGCCAAGAACAGGCTGATTCAGAACCTCGAACCATCGGTATTCCCCGTCAAAGCGCCGCAGGCGGAAAGATTCATACTGTGGACGCTTGTACTCGATGCAGTCCAACCATCCACGTACGATTCGCTCTTTGTCGTCAGGATGTAAGCGCTCTGCCCACCCAAGAGCGCGAAGTTCAGATATGTCCGCGCCCACGTAGTCGAGCACCTGTTTGTTGACATAATCGAGTTCGCCACTGGCATCATTGACGACGATCATGCCGGGAATTCTCTCTAGCGTCAGCCGGAGTTCCTGCTCATTACGCTCGAGGGCAACTTCCATTTGCTTCCGATCTTCGATATCGGTGGTGACGGTGTACCACCGAAGCACCTCTCCGTTGCGGCCGTGGAGTGGTTCAGTGCGTGAATGAAACCATCGGTAGACGCCATCGTGACGACGTATGCGTAGATCATGCTCCTGGGGTGAGCCCGATTCTCTTAGAACTTGCCACGTATGGTCCCGGACAGCAGCGTCATCCGGGTGAACGCATGCGCGCCAATCGTTCCTGATCGTCTCAGCGGTCTTGCCAATGTAGGTGCACACGTTGGGGCTGATGTAGCCAATGTTTCCCTGTGCGTCCGCACTCCAAAAGAAGCCCGGCAACATCTCAATCGGCAGGCTATCTTCGCGACCCTTTTTATGTGTCCTCGCTGTGACCCATCCGATGCAAAACGATACGAAGCCGACGAGTGCAAGAACCGCCACGAGGGAGAAGGTTTCGCGTTCCGAGAGCCGTTGGCTCAACTGGACCAAAGCATTCAAGCAGGACCTCCTTTGTCCGTCGATGTCCCGAACAACTGGCTCATCGTGGATGCAGACGTGCTCCCATACCACGATAGTCGCTCGACGCGCCGGGCTTCATAAATATGACAGCTACCAAATTGCAAGCAGAATGTGGCTCGCTCATACAGTCTTGGGTGCAGACGCGTGTGGCTTGGCCCGATTCACCGTTCTCTTCTCTAGCTCTTTACCTTTCCGTCTGTCCAATACCGGGGACGCTCCATTACCACGCAACTTCACACTCTTAGGTTCTTCCGCATCAACCGAGGCGACCGCCCTTATTTCGGGGACCATTAAGGCATCGAAAATTCGCTCCATGAGCAGGGCTTGACGGTGGGCGGTGAATAGCTTCGGGCGGATCTCCCCTTCCAACGCAAGGACCGACACAATTGGCGCGAGCGACCCCAATGAAGTTGCCATCCCTATCAGATCGTCGGCAGCCCTGATTCCGAGTGCCGAGATCATATTGCCTTCGAAATTCCAAGCTCCCATAAGCCTTTGAGTTCGGCCAAATTTCAACTTGGACTCTGGATGCCGCATCGCAAACAGTTTGAATTCCAGGACCAGGAGCGGCAAAGCCTTATCGCGCACTCGCTCAAGATAGAAGGACCGCAACACATCCAAACGTTCCTCTACCGGAACCCCATCGATCCGTTCACGAATCTCGCGGGCAAAGCCCGACATCCGATCTTCGAACAGCGCCAGAAACAAATCCTCCTTGTCGCGGAAATGCGCATACACGGCACCCTTGGTTCGGCTCGCGGCGGCGGCAATCTCAGCCACCTGCGCCTTTTCGTATCCGTCGCGGACGAATACCCGTTCGGCGGCCTCCAGTAGGAGCCTGTGCGTGCGTTCGGTACGCGGCTGGGTCGATTTACGAGGGACCTTATTCATGCGGCAATCAACAAGAATCTGCTTTTATGAAACATACCCTATGGTATATTGTCCATAGAAAGATACTTCCGGGTATATTCTGCGCCGGGGCATCTTAAGGCTTCGCGAGGTTCTCTGAAAGCAGGCAATTCGATGTCCTCATGCTCTGCGTCGGTCGTTTTTCGTACGATCCGCACACCCGCTGCGATTCTGATCGGTTGCATCCTGGCGCACCGACCTGTCTCAGCGCAGCAAGTAGTTCCGCCTCATCAACCGAATAAGGTCACACAGCTTTTCGGCCTTCCTGACATACCGCGGAACAGCCACGGAGCTCTTTCCGTCACGGATGCGACGGTCGCCTTTGATTCTCCACATGGAGAGGCGGAACTCCGAAGAGCCGACATCATCAGTGTGACTCCCGGCAGCGAACCAGGAGAAATCTGGGGTACAACGGGCCAACTCATTCGAATGGCTCTTCCCTACGGGGGCGGAAAGGTTGCCGCTCAAATCATGCGAAAGAAACGAAACTTTCTAACGCTTGAGTATCGAGACGAAAAGGGTGCCTATCACGGAGCTGTCTTCTCGACGGACGCTAAGACTGCATTTGTGAATGACGTTAAGAGTTTGGATCAAAACTCGAGCGAGCCAGTTGAATCCCAGGCAGAACTTTCCGATCATTCCTCTCTGGTATGTGAGGGGGAGACTTCCGGACCGGCTGCAGTGCGGTTGATGCGAATCCGGGTTGACGACTCTGTTGCCCTGCCGGCGGAAGACCGCGCAATGATCTACGAAGACATCGTTCGGCAGCTATCCAAGAATCAATCGGTCGGACAGGTCTTCAGAGATGGCGACCGTGGCCACGCCGCTGCTTGTGCACCGTTCTCGGTTGTCGTTGCTGTCCAATCATTCAAGAAAGGTAGCCAAGTGACGCGGGCATTCCTTGGGCCACTCGGCATGATCATCGCGCATACATCCCTCCATTACACGGTCTCGGTTCAAGACCGAGGCGGCAAAGACATTCTCGAGCGTCGGCTTAGGAATTTGGAACTTCGAGATGTGGACAGCATGAGCATTACGGGGGCTGTGGGAAGATCGGTTGCAAAGGCGATCAAAAAGCAGCATCTCACCGAACCTGCCGATAAGCAGATTGCGAATACCCCACAAGGCCTGTGACGCAAGGCCGAGGGGAGAAGCTTAGGACGCGAAATACCGCCGCGAAAGGTCGGTATCCTGCCGGTTCTTATTGGAAAGCATAATAGCCAACTGCCCTATATACACCTATCCTCATTGTTAAGAACGGCAGTCCCAGAAATGGATAGTCCTGGACGAAGAACGCCCTCTGGCGACGCCGCCGGGGATGGACCTTGTTGAAGATGCATTCTGAGTATTCCGCCTTGAATGAGTGCCAAGCCCCCAGAATCGAACGAGAATCAGCACTGGAAGAGCGTGCATGCCTGTCCAAAGTGTGATCACGCTTTGGATCTGGCCGCGATCAACCTAAAAGCTGTCACCACTGGAATCGTTCGTTGTCCAAACTGCGGCTGGGTGGGGCCGATAGAAATTCGCATTGTAGAACGCGATCCCTTAGAGCCGTGACTCTAGCTATCGGATGCGTCAAATTGCTGACGTACGGGTGATAGTAAGTCTTAGAGGGTTCCGGCACCGGTCTGACGCTCGAAAGGAGACTGGTTTGGCGCACGCACTTGGAAGCGGTCCAGCCTACGCATAAAGGATCTAACGAGTGCGCTCATCATCTTTGATCGATTGTCTGATCTCGAAATCAAATAGGTCTTCAAGGAGAGTGGGTCTTCCGCAAGGGGACGCACCGTCACACCATCACGCGCGATGCGGAGGGCACCAGTTTTTACAACGAAGGCGACGCAATCCCCCTCGGATACGAACGGGAATGCCTCTTCTGGCGCCGTGATGTGCTGAATCTTATGGGGCATGCTCCCTTTGACTTCCGCCGCGATCATCACGTTGTCGTAGAGCGTCGGATGTAGTCGTCGCTCGAACAGAATCCAGCACCGATCAGCCAGTTGCTCGAAAGTGACATAGGCATGACGCGCCAGGACATCATCTACTGACATCGCGATATAGAAGGGGACCTCTGCGATCTTGGCCGTTGTCAGCAGCGGTGATTCCGGAGGCTCTGTGGCGATAGCCAGATCGAGTGCTCCGGCAAGGACTTCATGGGTCAAATCGAACGAGTATTGGCTCGAGAGTTCAATTCTCATTTGAGGGAATCGCGAGCGTTGAACCGAGAACAGCGTCGAGGACAGGAAGGGATCGGTATAGGGGGACCTGCCGACATGAAGGATCAGATCTGCACCTTGCATTGCGGCACGGGCGGCTGTGAACGCTCGATCACTATAAAGAAGTGCGACGCGCGCGTGTTCGACATAGGCGCGGCCCGCTTTGTTGAGTTGTACCCTCTTACGGTCCCGGTCGAAGAGTCGTCCTCCCAGCTTCGCCTCGAGATCCGCTATATTGCGCGAAATCACCGGTTGGCTGACATGCACTTTTTGTGCTGCCAGAGTGAAGTTCAGCTCTTCCGCTAGCGCAATGACCGATTCCATATCCCTTGTTTCGTTGCGTGCCATATCCCAACCTCCCATTGCTACTCGACGGTTTGTGGGATGAGACGAAACTGGCTGCTTTGTCTGGACATCGGTATTTGGAATCACCTGGGAACGTCCTACAAGGTCTTGCGGATACGTGGCAAACAATCGGTCTAAACTGTGGTTTGCTCGGAGACAAAGGCCATCCCATCGCCGGATGACAATGTACTTTAGACGCACGCAAATGGCCCTGGGACACTAAAGATAACGTCAGGAAAGGGCTCTTATACCCTGTCGCTATAACAGACCCTCAAATCTGCATTGGACTTCGTTGCGGCGATGGAGAATCGTATTCCTAAAGAGTGCGGTAAGGCTGCCTGCCAGGGAATCAGCCCTCCAAGATGTTCGATCAGGGCATTCAGTAGTGGCATGAATCTCCGGCTTTGTGGCCAGCACTCCCTGGAGAAAGGTCATGTCGCAACACAGCGCATCTGTGCGCCATACCCTTTCTAATTCAGCATCCACTGCCGGAATCCTCGACTACCGGCGCACTAAGACCACCCTGTTGCTGGTGGTGCTAACGATGTAGGACTCCTCTATGGCGACCCTTCCCAATTCCTCCGAGAGTTTCCCCGACTGGAGCCCGAAAGCCAAGGAGATGGCAGCCGAGGCCAAGGTCCTCTCTGGCAACAAGCTTGAGCAACTCGTGATTCGTATCCAACGGCACACCGGGCGTCCGAAAGACACTTGTTGGCGGTTCGTTATCCAGTACGGAATCAAGAACAAGCCGGAATATCGACGATGGACCGATCTCGAGTTTGAGCTCGTGCGGGAGGAGTTGGTGAAATCGACTGTCGAGCAGGTCGCCAAAAAGCTGAACCGAACCGCTAAGGCGATTCGCAACATGCTCCGCAGGAACCATCTGAGCTTGCGGGACATTCGTTGCGATCTTTTTTCCGTGGAAAGCCTCGCTACCGTGCTTCGTGTTCGCAAGAGTGAGATCGTTCACTGGATTGAGCAAGGGTGGCTGGAGGCGAGCGTCGGGAGCCGCGGAAAGCGGCATTTCTACATCATCACGCCCGAGGCTCTGACAAAACTTTACAAGCAGCATCAACACGACCTCTTGAAGCGCGGAATCCGCAATCAATCGCTCTTCGAGGCTTATCTCCAGTATTGCTTTTCACCGAAGCACACGATCGGAGAACAACTGCTGGATGTTCGGCGGGACAAGCGGGAACGTGCTGCCTTTGCAGCCGCAAACGCTGTGGACAGCGATCCCGGCGAGGAGGATGAGGAGGATGAAGATGAACACGATGAAGAAGAGCGTGGTCCGAGTCTCGTCGATCTTGAAGAGTTGGATGAAGCCGACGAAGACTGACGAAAAGGTCGTAAACGATGTATGCCCTTGCTGCGGAGTCAGTGGCTATACCTATGCGCCACGGACGACCGCGAAGGATGTCGCCATCACTATCCTCTGCTCCATCTTGCTGCTAGCGATCGCGGTTCCGGCCGCGTGGGCCACGGAACAATGGATGGAGCGGGAGGGCCAGAAGATCACTCATCACAGGATGCTCTGGCATGAGCCCGTTGAGAGTTGGGATCAATGAATCCCGGACGGCTCTCAGAACTCGCCGATCTCAAACGATTGCCCAGCCTGCCGGACAGCGGCTCTATTGTGGTAGGTTGTCTCCTGTATCAGGGTGGGTTGCAGGTTTTTGTTTGGGATCTTTGATCGTTGTGAACGGTACTCTATAGCGGACTAATGAAAGTCGTGAGAAGCGAGCGCCAATCCATTGTTCGATAGCTGAATAATTCGCTTCGCCTGGACGTGGACCACATTATCTTCGCTCTGCAGCTTTCCTTCGACCAGGAAGAACTTGCACCGCTCGACAGTCAATTTGTTCTTCTCGA
Organism: Acidicapsa ligni; assembly: GCF_025685655.1. Classification (NCBI taxonomy): domain Bacteria; kingdom Pseudomonadati; phylum Acidobacteriota; class Terriglobia; order Terriglobales; family Acidobacteriaceae; genus Acidicapsa; species Acidicapsa ligni. Next base: position 41,380 of record NZ_JAGSYG010000009.1, read on the forward strand.
AAAAGTCCTTGCTCACGATGATGTTGAAGATTCCCGTCTCGTCCGCCGCCGACATGAAGACCACGCCTTTCGCTGTGCCGGGGCGCTGCTTCACGATGGCGAGCCCGGCCGTCTTCACGTACTCTCCATTGCGACGTTTCTGCAATTCGCTGGCGGTGAGCACTCCCTGAAGACGGAAGGTATGCCGCCAGTAGTGCATGGGATGTTTTCCAATCGTCAGCCCCGTGCCTCCATAGTCCGCGACCAGACGCTCTTCCACATTCATCTGTTGGAGAGGTTGCGATTGCGCATCCTCTTGTAACCATTCGCTGCGCTGCCGGAAGAGAGGGCCTTCCATCTTGCCTGCACGTTCCACCTGCCATAACGCATCGCGGCGATGCGCCACTCCATCTATGGTGTTGAGTGCACCAACGCGAGCGAGAATGGTAACCCTGAACAAGCCGTCGAATCACACGCCGATCGTTGTAACTCTGGAGTAGCGGTGAGCTGAAACGAACTGCAAAGAATGCTTCAGAGAATTGGTGACGAGGAGACGCGATGGCGAAGGTAGCAGTATTGGATGATTGGCAAGGCGTTGCAAAGAGCAGCACAGATTGGTCGGCGTTGTCCGCGATCGCCGATGTCATCTTTTTCGAACGCGCATTTCAGAACGAAGACGATACAGCTGCGGCACTCTCAGACTTCGAGGTAGTGCTTTCCATGCGCGAACGTACGCCGCTCCCGGCCTCGCTGATCAACAGGCTTCCCAATCTGCGAATGCTCGGCATCACAGGCTCGTCGAATGCAGTGCTCAATCTTGCAGCCTGCACAGCGAAAAACATTGTTGTGAGCAACACAACCGGTCATGGCGGAAGCGAGGCATCCACTGCGGAGTTGGCTCTCGGTCTTCTTCTTGCGGCAGCTCGCGCCATACCTGCTGCCGATGCCAATATGCGAGCAGGCTACTTTCAGGAAGATCTGCCGGTGGGTATTTCTCTGGCAGGAAAGACAATCGGAATCCTCGGGCTTGGACGGCTTGGCTCGCACATGGCCCGCTATTGTCAGGCTCTCAATATGACGGTGGTGGCGTGGAGCGAGAATCTTACCGTAGAGAAGGCGCGAGCAGCAGGCGTTGCTCTCGTCTCGAAAGAGGAATTGTTCTCGACCTCCACTGCCATCAGCATCCATCTTGTACTTTCGCCGCGTACGCGTGGTCTGATCAATGCGTCCGATCTGGCTCGGATGAAGCCGGGAGCAATCCTGATCAATACTTCCCGCGGTCCTATCGTGAACGAGACGGCTCTCGTTGAGGCGGTGCAGGCGCGTCGCATCATCGCAGCTCTCGATGTATATGACCGTGAACCGCTGCCTCAAGACCATCCTTTGAGGAGTGCTCCCAACACGGTCCTCACGCCGCACCTCGGCTACGGTGTGCAGGAGGTATGGAGAGAGTTCTACGGGCAGAGCGTCGAGAACGCGCTGGCGTTCCTCAAAGGAAAACCTGTACGTGTCGTGAACGCCGAAGTTCTTCGAGCCTGATAGACATTCGGCTACAGGGAGTCTTGGTCGGGGACTCGAATTCAACGCCTTAGAATCGAGGACCGCCCTTTCCAACCCTTGCCGCCTCTAAAACGGCTTACAGAGACTTGGCTAGAGCGGGTCGCACAACGTTATGAAAGGGGCCGACCGAGTCGCCAACCCGGCTCTCGATCAAATCTTCAGTCTTGCGCTTGATGGAGGCCTGAACTGGCGAAGACTCTGAATTGTAGGCACCGTTGAAGCCCTCCAGGATCGAAGAAAAGCGGATACACGCAGAGCATGTCCCACTGGAACATCGGAATGTTTAATGCGTATTCCAGTGAGAGGTGGAAGAGCAGGCCCGCTATGAGCAACGGTGTGCGAAACGGCTTGAACCAGACGAGGAGAGGAAATACAAGCTCGAAGCACAATGCAAGCCATGTGCCTAGATGCAAAGCCCACGATTGGAGGATGAAGGCCGGCAGGGGAAATCGTGCTATCTCCCGAAGGTGCACGACGTAGAACAGGGCCGTTCCGTTGCGCCATGCCGCTCCCTTCAGCTTCCAACAGAAGCCGGCGAGGTACACAATCGCCAGTTGAAACTGGATTAGGCGTTGTGCCCAGGGAGGGTAAAGCCGTCCTTTCGCGCCGGGCCCGGATGCGTGGCGTCGCCGCAGTACGCTGTCCAGTGACAGCGCCGCTCCGGCTGGAGCGAAGACCAAAAAGAATGCCACGGCCCGCAGCAGCGTGTCACCACCATGCAGGATCAGTGGGTTTCTTTGGTTTAGAGAGTTGAGACCGAGATATACGATTACCGTGCTTAGCCGTGTTGCGAGGCCGAGCGTTAATGCAATAGAGGCGGCGAGAAGGAGCCAGTAAAGTCCGACCACCCAGCGATCGTCGCGGGGGATCAATGGAAAGAGGTCGAGGCGGAAGCCCGATTCTGCCTTGCCAATCGTCTCCATGCTAACCCAGCCTTCGACGCCAAACCAAGCGAGCCAATCGCGATGAAGAAACAGGAGTGTGGCTCCGACACAAAAGCCGAAGAGTATTCGGAAGAGGCCCAGAGGGTATGGTGAGATTGGCTTGAAAAAGAAGTCGGCGAGTATGGAGGGGCTGCGTTTGTTCATCGCTGGTCCTCCGGCTCGAGGCTCTGTTGGGAAACAATGGTCGGCTTAGCGCCGGCTTCGTTCCCAACTAGACCTTTGGCAGGATCAATCGGCGAATCAAACCTAACGAGAATCACCCGGTCAGGCGGATCGGATGGGCTCATGGACACACGCCGCGCCGCTTCCTTCTCTATGTCCGGCCAAAGGCCCGAACAGTCCTTGCACAGAACACTCTCTACAAATTTGCGGTAACGCTCTTGGCTGTACCGCTGCCAAAGAGATAGGTCTTCCATCCTCGGGAACGAGTAGACCTCCATGTTTCCGCTTCGGGCAAACACGATCGCCTTGAGAAACTCTTCCTCTGATTTGGGATTTGGGGCAAAGGTATCGTACATCTCGTTCAGACCCACGCACCGGGTGTAAGGGGAGAGGAAAGCCAGCAAGTACGCAGGAACGACACCGAGCGGGAGTGCGAAGGCCAGAATAGCGACCAGGTGGAAAGCCACAAATAGGGTTGTAACGACTCGGACAATACGACGGGAATCGCTGCTCGCCCCGTTTCGGGAATCATTGGGCTTTGGTGTGTGACTCTTTTGCGATCTCGCCAGCTTCATATCTCTCGTCGTCCTTCGCATTGTGGTGAACCGGATAGCTGCGAAGGCACAGACGAATGGCCGGCGTTCCGATGGAGTCCCGTGCTTGCAGGCGCCACGGAGCTGTTTGGCTAGGGTTGGACGAAAAAACTGCTATTCCGGCGGCCATCGATTCTTCAACCAATAGAGACTTTAGGTCGCTGATCATTTGTTGTTCCCACCGCACGGGTATAACGTACCATCCGGATGGAGGCCGCACCATTATGTCTTCCTATACCTACCCGCCCGCGGCACTGGTTCGGCGGACGGCGAGTGCGGATCCGGAGGCGCAACAATTTACTTGGCCGTAACGTTAGTGTTCTTCCGGCATGATTGTCTTGGGACGCACAACTGGTTGGGTTGAATCGAAAGGATGCATTCCCAGCCGGGACGATAACCGATCCGGTATGGCCTCTACGAGCTGGTCATCGGTGCGCCTGAGTGTGTGACGGAGTTGCAGTATCCCCCGCAAGCGTTCGGAGATCGTGGAGGGCCTGAAGCAATGTAGACTTCCCCAGCATCGATAGGACCGCTTCTTCCGCATCGTCGACGAGCTTCTCGAAATAGCCTTGGACGTTCGCACTGACCAGGCAGCGGTGTGGGATGCCCGTGCGGGCGGCCCAAATCTTCTTGTCCGCCACGATCGAACGGTATATCTCTGCCAGCGTGATCTTCGCCGCAGGGCGAGCCAGACGAACACCACCGGCCTTTCCCATGGAGGACGAAACCAGTTTGTCCCTTACAAGCGGGACAAGTAGCTTCCGCACGAAGCTTGCGTTCGCTCCCAGACTTTCGGCGATTTGAGACGAGCTGAGATGGGAGACGGACTCTTCTTGCGCCAGCGCGAGACTGAGCATGAGTTGAAGCGCGGTGGGGAAACGAACGTCGATCATGTCGGCCACATGTCCTTTCGCCTTGGGACTCCGATCTAAGTGTATCGGTCATAGTTGCACTGAAATGGCTCAATATGCTCCAATCATGGATACAGTTAAAGAAATTCTGCATGATCGGAGTAGGAATGAGCGACGAGCGAACAATTCAGCAGGTACTTGCAAAATATGTGAGAGGCGCGGATCGTCGGGACGGGGCGGCTGTTGCCGAACTGTTTACCGACGACGGAAAGGTAGAGATCTTCTATAGCAACTCCGGCAATCCCGAGCCCATGGGGGAGATTGTTGGGCCAGGGCCGATTGCGACCGCAGTATCGCAGATGATGCGGCCCCATCCACCTGGGGGCTGGAGTCATCACACTACCCACGATCCAATCATTGAGGTCATTGGAGATCGGGCCACTCTTGACGCCCAGTTCATCGTCTTCAGCGTTCAAGCCAAAGAAAAGCCGGAGGGCGGTTGGCCTGCAGACGCGCTCGGAGTTCAGGGCAGCGTGACGCCGATCGAATCGGGTTACTATCGTCCGATCCTGCATCGCGTCGGAGGCGGCTGGAAGATCCAGACTCTCCGGATTGTGATGGATATGCCGATAGCATTTCCCCGTCATTGAAGGGTAATTGTCCGCCTTTTATCGCAAATAGATTGGGCTGGATTCCGCTGCGCTGGCGACATGTACGTACCGTGGCCATGAGCATACGTCACCTATGATCCATACAATCCTCGAGGGGTGAAAGGGCATTGATCCCTCTCGATTTGAAGGAGAACGTTATTCTCGATCACATCATTCTTACGGTCAGCAATGTCGAACGCTCGCTGGAGTTCTATGAAGCGGCTTTGAAACCTCTGAAGATCAAATTCTTCCTACCCTACAAGGGCGAACACGGTCATCCTGATCTCTGGGGATTCGGCGATGGAAAGCGAGCATTCTTCTGGCTGAAGCAGGGAAAGCCCGATCCTGCTTCGATTCACTGGGGCTTCATGGCCGAGAGCAACGAAAAGGTCGATGAGTTTTACGAGGCTGCAATGTCCGCCGGCGCGAAAGACAATATCTCACCGCGGGCTCGAACCGAATACTATTCCGGTTACTACGCCGCTGATGTGTTTGATCCGGATGGATACTCGTTTGAAGTCGTCCATAAAAGCTAAGCATGAAGCCTGACGGCTTTGGTTTCGAGCCGCAATGCCCGGCTCGCGAAGACGTGTAAGTGTGGCTTTCCTGCTTGGCACGCGCCGACGCCTTCGGCTTCGGGCCACGTGGCGCACCCGTGGGCATAGTCGTTTGATATGTGACTTAGACCACGAGTGCGCTCCATCGCGCGAAATCACGATGTTCGCTAAGGTAAGAACCGCGGGCGTCAGCGTACGCCTCCTATTCAACTGGAGAGGTAAGCGTGAGATCGCGTGATGAGGCACCAACGAGGACTCGACGAGGACCTCCGAGAACCCAGGTGTGCTCATTCTCAGACCAGTATTGAAGGCTGCGCTTTCCTATGTTCAGGGTTATTGTTTTGTTTTCTCCGGGTTTGAGGTTGATCCGCTCGAACGCTGCTAATGTTTTCTGAGCAAATTGGATCCCGGTGGGTCGATCCTTTGGAGCTTCGAGGTAGACCTGCGGGATCTCATCCCCGTCGACTTTGCCGACATTCTTTACCTGAAACTCCACATCTAGGCCCCCATCACCGGCCGGTCGGACAACCAGGTTCGAGTAAGCGAACTGTGTGTAAGAAAGCCCAAAGCCGAATGGAAACAAAGGGGCAATGTTCTGGCTATCGAACCAACGGTAGCCGACGTTGACGCCTTCCGAATAGGTGGTTTTACCGTTCACGCCTTTTGAGGAACGCTCTGGATGTGCTGGGTCCGTTGCTGGGTAGTCCTCGAGACGCTTGGCCCACGTAAATGGTAGTCTGCCAGCGGGATCCACCTCTCCGAGCAGGACATTCGCCGTTGCCCACCCACCCTCGTCCCCTGGCCACCACATCTGGAGGACGGCTTTTACCTTATTGAGCCAAGGCAATACCACCGGTTGGGAGACATTCAGTACGACAATCGTGTTTGGATTGACGGCGGCTATCTCATCTATTAGTTTGTCTTGTTCTCCCGGAAGACCAAAGTCAGGCTTGCCTTTTGTCCAAAGAAACACAATGGCTGTGTGGGCATGTCTTGCTGCCTCGATGGCGCGCTGATGATCGCTGATCCGTTGGTCTGGAGTCATCCAACTGAGCCGTACCTGTTCGGGATTATTGGATGTATCCGGGGTGACTTCAACGGATATGGAATGCCTACCCTTGGTGAGTTCGATAGAGCGTCGCACGTTGTCCAATCCATCGACTGTGGGAAGGCCGTTGTCCTGGGTTGCGTGCTGCACGTCCCCATGCACTGTCCCCTTGAGGGCGCCGGTCCGTCCGAGTTCCTTGCCGTCAATAATCATGACACCGCGGGCACCCAACACCTGCAAGTACATCCAGTAGCTGCCGCTCTTAGGGACGGTGAGTGTTCCTGACCATTTGAACGAACTGTTCGCTGGCAGCGATCTCTGATTGGAATTGGTGAAGTTGATTTCAGGATCGACAGAAGTATGTCCGCTCTCACTCGTGCGCAGGAGACCCGGGCGGCCATCATGAGAAAGCGTCTCTTTCTGAATTGGGGAACCCGTCATGTCATCGTCGACTGCGAACGCGATGTGGGCTCCGGGAGCCGTCCTTCGTAGCGCATCGAGAGGACTGACCTGTCGCTCAGTCAGCCCTGGAGAGCGCTCTCCGAAGGTGCCGATTGCCGCCACCTGGCCGGCGGTCGGACCGATCAAAACTAGCGAGTCCAGATCGTCCTGCCGCAATGGAAGCGCGCCATCGTTCTTGAGGAGCACAGCAGCGTGCTCGGCTGTTCTCCGAATGACCTCGGCATTGGCCTCAACATCTTGAGGGGTAATCGAATGCTTTTGCTTCCCGTCGAGGTAGCCGAACCTGTCGATCTCGTAGAGAACACGACGAACTGCCGCAGTGACCGTCGCTTCGCTCACTGTCCGATCCTTCAGAACATCTTGCATTCTTCGCGGATCAGTATCCGTTGGAAATGCGCTCATATCCAGGGAGCCATTGTCCGGCTCCTCCGGAAGGCGGCCACCGAGTATTCCAGCAAGCTGCTCCCCGGTCACTTTCGACCGTGGCCCGGTAGGAAGTGGCAAGGTCTGAAAGTACGTCCGCATCACAAGCGCCATGGGGCTGTCCGGCTGCATGACGCCAGGCATCTCCATATCCAACCCATGATTGATGAAATCCACGTTGTGGACCCCACCCCAATCGGACGTGACAAAACCTTTGAACCCCATCTCCACCTTGAGCAGTGATTTCAACGTATCCGAATTACCGCAGGCAAATGGGCCATTGATGTGGTTGTAGGAGCACATGACTGAAGACACTCCAGCCTTGATCGCGGCCTCGAAGGGAGCGGCATATACCTCGTGGAGAGTCTGTGCATCGATAAACGTGTTGTACGACTCGCTATCGTAACCAATGAAATGCTTGGCCTGCGCCATGACATCTTGAGCCTGCGTGCCGCGGATCTGAGCCGCTCCCATGACACTCGTTAGAAACGGATCTTCGCCAAAAGTGTTGTAGCCGCGGCTGAATGTGATATCTCGATCGATATTGATGAACGGCTGGAGAACGACATCGATTCCAAGAGAACGCGCTTCGCGACCAATGACCGCCCCATTGTCCTCGGCGTCCTTGACGCTGAAGGTCGCTGCCACTCCCATCGTGGCCGTCTCGGCTTGGGAAGGAATTCGTGTCAAAATGCCCGGCGGTCCGTCTGCCATGCGTAGAGAGGGAATGTGCAGTCTCGGAACTCCGGGTACAAATCCCGCCTGTCCCTGATAGGTCGAACTGTCCTCGATTCCCCCACGTATGAGGTTCATCTTCTCTTCGAGCGTCATTTGACCCAGAAGTTGATCGATTCGTGCCTCGTTTGCGATCTCCGGTAGAACTGTCTGTGAAAAGCCAAGACGGCACGCGCTCTCGCATAACGCAACTAGAAGGATTAGCTTATTTACTCTCTTCATGATCGTTCTTCCTTTCGTCGACTGGTCCCTTTAGCAGCGCTTCCACAGGAGGACAGTCCGGGTAATCACTGGATGGATCGTGGGCTTAGAAGTGCCGCTCTATGTCTTGATCCTCATCTTGCGATTCGGATCGCTTGCGTTGAGAAACTCAAGAGCATCGTTGTATTCACCTCCAGCCGCCTCCCAGCGCACCGTAGAGGTTCACAAGGGTGAGCGCCTCAATTTGCTGGATCGTTGTCAGGTTAAGTTGAGCTGAGAAGAGGTTTGAGTCGGTCGTAAGCACCTCAAGATAGCTTGTCGCGCCGCTTGCGTAACGTGCTCTCGCGAGCCGCGTGGCATCCTCAGCTGCAGCTACGAGCAATTCCTGTTGCTCCCTGGCGTCGCGTTGTTTACGAGCCGCTATCAGCGCATTGGAAACATCACGGAAGGCTGTGTAGATGGTTTTGAGGTAGTTCGCGACCATCTCATCTTTCTGCCTCTGGGAGAGAGTCAATTGGCCGCGAAGTCTGCCACCCTCAAACAGAGGCTGCGTTAGCGAACCAATTCCGTAAATGGTCCGGGCTGATGGATTGAAAAGGGACGAGAGCGTGTCTCCTCCGACTCCCCCGGATGCACTGATAGACACCTGAGGGAAAAACTGAGCCTTGGCTACTCCGACCTGGGCATTCGCCGCACGCAATTTGGCTTCTGCTTGCTGGATGTCGGGTCTTCGCTCAAGCAACTCAGAAGGTACGCCCGTCGGAAGCTTTTCAGGGGGTGGGCTCAAAGCATGAGGGGCAGTGTGGAGAACAACGCCCGGTTCCTGCGCAAGCAGGAGCCGCATTGCATTCTCATTTTGTTGTATCTGTTGCTCGATTTCTGGAATCTGCGTCGTGGCTGTATAAAGCAGTTGTTCGGCCTGACGTACATCTGAGAGTGGTGCATCGCCAGCTTCTTCCAGCCTGCGGGTCAGATCAGCGGAATTTCGACGCGCTTCCACTGTCCTTCGGGTGATCTCTAATTGGCGATCAAGGGCTCGCAGCTGGATATAAGTCGTCGCCACCTGCTGCACGAGGCTCACTCTCACTGCGCGTTGAGCCCAGACCTGAGCCATCATTTGTTCTCGTGCTGCTTCGGTTTGCCTTCTATAGAGTCCCCAAAAGTCAGGCGTCCAACTCGTCGAAAGGCTCAAACTACCGTCGGCCAGAGGACTCTCCACGATGTTGTTCAGTGAGTTCCCCAAGTTGGCTCCGAGACCAGTTCCTCCGACCGTAATCTGAGGAAATGCCTGGGAGCGTGTGATCTGGACCTGTGCCCGCGCCTCGAGCACGCGCTCCGCGGCGATCCGAAGGTCGAAATTATTCGCCAATGCAGCCCGAATCACATCTTGTAGCTCTGGCTCGCGGAAGATGTCTGACCATTGCTGGTCTCCCAATGAATCTTTTGTGTCGTTGGATGTCTGCGCATTATCGACGGCCCGGAAGGCCGGCGGCGGTTGGATCTGCGGTCTTACGTATTTTGGACCGACGGTGCAGCCGGTCGCCCCAAGGAGTACCAACAGTGAAGCCTTCGCAAGCCGATCCCGCGTTGCAATGATCCTTCCTGTCGCGGTCAACGCAGACCTCCCTCGAGTTGAGGCGGACGCTGCTCACCGCTGTGAAGTGGTTCTGGTGCGTGGGCAGAGTCCATGCTGATGCCTTTCCCTCCGCGTTTCAGACGATGCGAGATGTATTCGACGATCGAGAAGGTGACCGGAATCAGAAGGATTCCAAAGAGTGTCGCCAACAACATTCCGCCGACAACGACACTGCCAAGCACTCTGCGTGCAACTGCTCCAGCACCACTGGCGAACCAAAGCGGCAGACACCCAAAGATGAATGCCAGAGCCGTCATGACAATTGGCCTAAAGCGGAGCCGGGCTGCATGGAGCGCAGCATCGTTGATAGATTGTCCGCTTTTGTAATTTTTGACTGCGAACTCGACAATCAGAATCGCATTCTTAGCGGACAGTCCGATCAGCATGATCAATCCGATCGTCGCAAAAATGTCATTCTCGAGCGAACGCGCGGCCAGGGCCAGATAAGCGCCGAGAATCGCAACCGGGGTGCTGAGCAGAACGCTGAAGGGTAGAGACCAACTCTCATACAGAGCCGCCAGAATCAGAAAGACAAAGAGTAGGGACAAGCCGAAAACAGCCCATGTTGGCACGCCTTGGGCGGCACGTTGTTCCTGAAAGCTCATTCCCTGGTAGTCGTATCCCATGCCCCGGGGCATCGTTTCGTGAAAGACCTGTTCGAGCGCTTCACGGACCTGCCCTGAACTGTATCCGGGAGCACCTGCGATGTTGATCTGCGCCGCATTGTGCTCGTTGAAGCGCAAAACAAACTCCGGTCCTGTAGCTTGGCTCACATGTACCAGCGAAGAGAGTGGCACCTGACTTCCATTGGCACTTCGGACATAGAACTGGTTGATGCTCTCGATCTTCGTTCGTGACTTGCCGTCAGCTTGAACAAACGTCTGCCATTGTCGGCCGAATCGATTGAAGTAGTTCACGAGGTAGCCGCCCATGAAGGTCTGCAGCGTCGCATAGATGTTGCTAAGGTCGACCTGTTGTTGCGATGCTTTTTCGCGATCGACGTCGACGTAGAGCTGGGGGACCGCGGGGAGATAAGACGGTATAGCGCCCGCGATCTCTTTACGCTTCGAGACAGTGTCGAGGTACTTCAGCAAATTCTTCATTAGAAATGTAGGGTCGTCGGTTCCGGAGCGATCTTCAAGGATCATCGTCACTCCACCAGAGGTACCGATACCCGGAATCGCTGGAGGAGGAAAGCTGAAGGCGACCCCGTCGTTGACAGCGCCAAGTTGCTTCTGAAGGCTGGCTTCAATCGCTTCGATCTGCTCCTGCCTTGATTTGCGAGCTTCCCAGGGTTTCAGAGACACAAAGAAGAATGCGGCATTTGTGCTCTGCGTCTGTGTCAATAGGTTGAGACCGTTCACCTGAACTACAGCACCAACGCCCGGTGTCTTCCGAAGGCTGGAAGCGAGTTGCTGGGCCGCAGCATCCGTACGCTGGAGGCTGGCGACGTCAGGAAGCTGGAGGGCGGCGTATAGATATCCCTGATCTTCCTGGGGAATGAAGCCTGCAGGAAGACGATTTCCCAATAGGAGAGCGGCTCCCGCAATTACGGCCAGGCCGAGGAAAGCTGCAACGGATTTATGGATGAGGATTCCGCAGGTTTTTACATACTTCTCCGTTGTCCAACCGAAGAACGAGTTGAAGCGACTAAAGAAGGACGCTTGCCAGTTATGGGCTTTGCCTTTGGTGCGGGGCTTCAGGAGCAGAGCTGCGAGAGCTGGACTTAACGTGAGCGCGTTGAAGGCAGATATCGCAACAGAGATCGCGATGGTAATCGCAAACTGTTGGTACAGTCGGCCCGTGATGCCTGGTATAGCGGCCGTCGGGATGAAAACAGCGGCCAGAATTAGAGCGATTGCCACAACGGGGCCACCCACTTCCTCCATTGCCTTGATCGTCGCCTCCTGCGGAGCAAGGCCCCCTTCAATGTGATGTTCCACCGCCTCTACGACGATGATCGCGTCATCTACTACCAGCCCGATCGCAAGCACCAAGCCGAACAATGACAGGGTGTTGATCGAGAAGCCGAGGAATGGGAAGACGATGAATGTACCTATGAGAGACACCGGTACAGCCATAAGCGGAATCAACGTAGCGCGCCAGCCTTGCAGGAAAAGGTAGACTACCAGGATCACGAGCACGAGCGCGATAATCAGCGTTTCAAGAATTTCGTGGATTCCTGCGTCCACCGCCTTCGTTGTGTCCAGCGGCACATCGTAGCGCAGTCCAGGAGGGAAGGTTGATTGGAGTTCATCAAGTCGTTGGCGTACCGCGCGAGCAACGTCCACAGCGTTCGAACCTGGTAGCTGATAGACGCCGAAAACTCCCGCCGGCGAACCGTTGAAGCGTGCCGTCATGGTGTACGACTGCGTGCCAAGCTCGATGCTGGCAACATCACTCAAATGAAGAACCGAGCCGTCGGGATTTGACCGCAGAATGATGTTCCCGAACTGTTCAGGGGTGATCAATCGACCTTGCGTGCGAACTGTGTAGGTGAGTTGCTGGCCCAGGGGTACCGGCTCGGCTCCGATTTGCCCCACCGGGTTAACGTTGTTCTGAACTCCGAGAGCGTTGATGACGTCGGTTGCAGTCACCCCAAGCTGTGCGAGCTTGTCGGGATGCACCCAGATCCGCAAGGCATACTGGCCGCCGAATATTTGAACGCGGCTAACGCCCGGCACGCGGGTCAACTCATCTTGCAGATTGATGATGGCGTAGTTCGTGAGAAAGTCTGCACCATACTGTCCTGTAGGCGACGATAGAGCGACAACCATCAGAGGAGAATTCTGAGACTTCTGCACGGTGACGCCGGCGGTGTTCACTTCTGGAGGCAATTGTGCCTGAGCCTGGGAAACCCGCAGTTGAGAAAGGACCTGATCGGTGTCTGGATTCGTCTTCACATCGAAATCAACATACAGCGTTGTTTGTCCGTTGTTCGCGTTCACGGAAAACATGTAAAGCATGTTGTCGACACCGTTGGTCTGCTGCTCGAGTGGAGTCGCAACCGCCTGTTCAAGCGTATGTGCATCGGCGCCGGGATAGGTGGCCTGGACCTGAATTTCGGGAGGCACGATATCTGGATACTCGGAAGTAGGCAGATAGGCCAGCGATACCAGACCAATGACAACCGTGAGGATAGCGATGACGATGGCAACGATGGGGCGACGGATGAAAAACTTGGACATCGTTTACCTCCCCCCCGCAGTAGTTTCAGTCGTCGATGTTTGGCCAACGGCTGCACTGAGCGAGATTTCTGTCGCTTCTACTAAGAGGCCTTCGCTCAGCTTCTGGAGGTTGCTGGTTATGACGCGTGCGCCTGCTTGAACACCCAAGGTGACGATGAAGTTTGTACCGATTTGAGGCCCGAGGACAACGTTGACGACATGGACATGATTCCGATCGTCTACCGTCTCGACTTCCTTCACCCCTTGAATTTCGAGAACAGCGGTTTGAGGAATCAGTAGCGCATGAGGAACAACCTCTGCGGTCGCGGTGATTCTTCCGTACTGCCCGGGTCTCAAGAGAGCGTGAGGATTCGGGAAGGCGGCCGCTACACGGATAGCGCCTGTCTGCTGATTGATTTGACGATCTACAAAAATAATGTGGCCCGGATAGGTATAGGTATCTCCGTCAGCGAGTTGCAAAGTGAGAGGAAGCTTGTCTGCAATCTGCAAAAGGCTTTGACCGCCCTGTTCGGCTCTCTTGCTCAGGCGCAGATAATCCCGGTCACTGATCGAAAAATAAGCCTTGATAGGATCGAGTTGAGAGACGGACGTGAGAGTCGATTGGGGGCCGACCAAATTGCCAACCTGTGTCGTGGCTTGACCGGCGACTCCGGTGATCAGCGATTTGACTTGCGTGAAGCCAAGATTAAGCTTCGCCGCTGAGACATTGGCATTTGCTGTAGCGATTGCCTCGAGAGAGGTTTTCGCGGCGGCCTGAGCTTGAGCCAATTGCTGCTTCTCGTTGTCTAGTTGGCTTTGAGATATCGCCCTTTGTTGGGCGAGCGGTGCATCGCGCTCAACGTTGATTTCGGCTAGGCGTAGCTGTGCCTGCGTTTGTTCAAACTGTCCTCTTGCCTGTCCGACTTGCCCTTCAGCCTGTTCCAAGGCGGCTTCGAAAGGACGCCGATCAATTTCAAAAAGAATCTGGCCTTTGGTGACCTTGGATCCTTCCCGATATTTCTGCGCTACGAGATATCCACTTACCTGAGGTTGTATCTGGGCGTTGACATATCCATCGAGTGTTCCGACCCAGTCTCCCCTAAGCGGCACATCTACCGGCGTTACGCGGACGCAGTTGACGGGAAGCGGTTTCGATGTCGCTGATTGGCTGGTCCTGGAAGCATGGCAGCCGAGCAGGATCAGGAGCATCGACGAAAGGGTAACGGCGCGAACTTTTCGCACGAAGAGGTCGCGAAGATCCCTGTTGTTTTGTGGTGGAGACTGGGACATGGCCTGTTACCTTGCTCGTTCCGTCAAAGTTTCTTGGTTCTGCCAGGGATAGGCGATTTCCACGGGCTCGCATTCGAAATCGGTAGAAATGCTTAGCGAACGCCACTCTTCGTCTTCCCGAATTCGCTCGCGACTGGTCTTTTCAGCCAAGTCGACTGCGTCACTGCCGAGCAATAGCCGCAATGGCGGCTTTTGGATGGTGGCCAGATTGAGGATGACCTTAGCTGCGCGTGAGGGGTCGCCGGGCTGCTTGCCGCTGTTTTGCCTTAGGTAGTCAGCCACCACACCGACTGTCGGTCGATACTCCTGCCGGATCGAACCGACGGTCATCGAGCTTCCAGCCCAATCGGTTCGAAAACCGCCGGGCTCGACGATCGTGATCTCGATCCCCAAGGGTGCGACCTCTTTGGAGAGGGCCTCGGAAAACCCTTCGACCGCCCACTTCGCTGCTTGGTATGCGGCGATGCCAGGCGTTCCCAACCGAGCGCCGATCGAGGATATTTGGAGGATGCGTCCCTCACCACGCAGTCTCATGTGCGGCAGGACCGCCTTGGTCACATGGACCACACCAAAGAAGTTCGTTTCCATTTGTGCGTGCAGATCGTCGAGCCTGAGATCTTCGACCGGGCTTACATTGCCGTAGCCGGCGTTATTGACAACAACGTCGATTGAACCGAAGACTGCGATCGCACGAGCGATTGCTGTGTCAACTGCCCGAGCATCAGTGACGTTGAGAGCAATGGTTTCGACTTGGGATCCATACTTTTCCTTGAGCGCCCATAATTGGCCCGGATCTCTCGCGGTGGCTGCGACTTTGAATCCGTTTGCGAGGGCCTCCTCGGTGATTGCTCTCCCTAGCCCTCTAGAACATCCGGTGATGAACCAAACCTGCTCCATGAACTCCTCCGTTGATGCACAAAGTAACGGAGTTGGTATCAAAATGGAAGAAGGAACCAGTTGGTTCTATACAAACCAATTAGTTAGTTATTGCAAAATGAATAGGATAGGTCGATCACGTCGGAGACGCAATTTGAATAAGTATGAGGTAGGCCGCCCCGCAGCCTCGGTGTCCGATAAGCACCTAAAGCCGAGTGGTGCTATACATACTGGGGAGGAACCAAGCCTTGGATGCCCAGCAAAAT
Source organism: Acidicapsa ligni (assembly GCF_025685655.1). Taxonomy (NCBI): domain Bacteria; kingdom Pseudomonadati; phylum Acidobacteriota; class Terriglobia; order Terriglobales; family Acidobacteriaceae; genus Acidicapsa; species Acidicapsa ligni. The sequence goes on from NZ_JAGSYG010000009.1 coordinate 56,780, forward strand.
CCGGATTTTTGTGACTCTCTTACTGACGAACAGGATGAGGCGGCCCGTCAACTTCTCGAGACAGTAGCGGCGAAATGGCCTATGGCAGTTCTTTACGAGTTGGTCTGTGCGGGTGGCCCCGTCCGTTTCAGCCGAATCCGTGACCGGGTCGATGGGATTAGCCAAAAGGTCTTGGCCCAGACTCTACGCACTCTGGAGTCATACCGGCTTATCACGCGGAAGGTCTATCCGGAAGTTCCACCACGGGTGGAATACCAAGCAACGTCGCTGGGCCATAAGCTTCAGCAACAGTTCGTTCCCGTCTGGGCCTGGATTGTGGAACACCTCGATGACTTCCAGGGTGTCGCAATCATCACTCCGAAAGTCGATGATCGGGCAGACCTCGAGCACTCGACTTCCGCTTCAGAGCTGATCGCACGACACTGACGTAATTGGCCTGTGTTTGGAATCGCAGGTAGGCGTTACTTCGTCGTGCCTACCCTAAGTTCACTCAGCTTCCGGAAAAATTGGCGGAACATGTCCTCCGTGTCGATGCAGCCGTGGAACCCCGCTCGCCTTGCTTTTATTGTGCTGCTGATGTTGTCGAACTCGGTATTGAAGATGAAGTCTCCAAACTCCCATGATGCGATGGCGTCGTACGGAATTTGCTGCAGATTGTGCTTCTTCACGATCGCTTCCCACAGAGGAGCTTTGTCGGCCATGTAGACCTTTAGCGGCATCGGAATAGGATCGGCCACTTCCATGTCGAACATCCTCGCGATGCGAGGCCACATGTGCTGCCAGCGGAAGTAGTCACCATTTGTGATGTTGAAGATCGAATTCTTGGCGGCGTCCGCCGTTCCTGCCCAAATCGAGGCATCAGCCAGAATGTCGGCCGATGTGACTTGATAGAGTGCGCGATATGCCCGTTCGGTTCCCGGAAATCGAAGCGGCAATCGAAGTTCTTTCGAGATCATCGCGTAAACCGCTATCACCATAGCGAGATTCATCGGATTGCCTATCGCATATCCGCAGATCGCTTCCGGGCGTAGGGCCGACCAAGACCAATGCTTGCCGTGTTGCCTTGCCCGAAGAAAATTCTCCTGGTCGTAGTAAAAGTTCGGCGGCATCAGACGTGGATCGTCCTCGCGTGCCGGAGTCTTGAAAGGTCCGAGGTCGGCGCCATAAGCTTTGCCGCCTTGATAGAAAGTCACATGTCGGAGTGCCGGTGATGTGACCTCAACAACATCGAGCAGGTTCTTGAGGATGGCCACATTTACCTCGGACCTTTCCGCGGCGGTCGCCTTTTCAATGTAAGCGCCGAATACGATATGTGTGACCCCAGGAATTGACGTCAGCTTCTCTCTAACATCCTCTGCATCCAACAGATCCACGGCGACAGACCGAACCCCCTCGGACACCGGTGCGGTTCGACGGGATAATCCGTAGACTTCCGTATTGGGAAATGCGTTCCAACGCTCTGCCGCTGCTCTGCCACTTACCCCATGAACTCCGGCTATCACAACCACATTTTTCTCTGACATTTCGGCTCCCACTTCAGCCTAGCGCCAATCACACGCCAGCACCAAAACTCTGGCGAGAACTCTTGTCGAAGGTATGGGTATAGGGAACGAACTCAGAGTTCAATGGCGCAATGCGAAAGTCGAGGTTGGTGTGACTTTGCATCCAACTGATTGGCCTATGACAACAAAGAAACTCATCTCTGCGAACTCTAAGACGCGATCTTCCGCAACTCGACAACCATCCCTATACCATCGTGTCGCCACACTGCTACACACGATGCGCCGTATTGCTCAATATGAGGATGCCCTGTGTGAACTGTCCCATGAACTGAAGGGACAGGTGTTCTTTCTGAAGAAGTTGGAAATGAGCTGCGCGACATCCTCGAGAAGATCCCATCACATGATTACTTGGTAGATCTTGACGCGGTGAGAAACATCCTCGCTGATCACCGGCCGTCGAAACCTTCAAGTTCGAAAAAGGCTGGTAAGTCAACGACGATTCATAGGGGTTCCGCTCCGCCGAAGAAGAAGTTCCGGAGGACGTCATCGAAATAGCAAGCTGGAACGTGAATTCGATCCGTGCGCGCGCCGAACATGTCAAAATCTGGCTGGAGGCGAAAAAGCCGGACGTGCTGATGCTCCAGGAGCTAAAGGGTACGGAGTTTCCCACGCTGTTTTTCAAAGAGCTGGGATATCATTCTTCTTCCGTGACGCAGAAAACCTACAACGGCGTCGCCATTCTCACCCGTAGTCCGATAAAGATTGTCAGCACAACTTTGCCCGGTGATGAGGCAGACAGTCACGCGCGGTTTCTTGAAGTGATAATTGAGAACATCCGCATGGTGAACATCTACTTGCCGAATGGAAACCCGGTGGGCACGGCAAAATTCGAGTACAAACTCGCGTGGATGGACCGCCTCAAGCAGCAGATGAAGCTCTGGCTAGAAAGCGATGTGCCAACGTTAATCGGCGGAGACTTCAACGTCATTCCGGAAGATATCGACTGCCACAAGCCCGCGTCTTGGATTCACGACGCACTCTTTCAGCCTGAACCGCGTACCCGCTATAGGGCAATGCTCGAACTTGGTTACACCGATGCTTTTCGCTTGCTTCACCCCGGTATCGGTGGACAGTTCACGTTTTGGGACTATTTCCGGCAAGCGTTTGAACATAATCGTGGTATCCGGATTGATCACTTTCTGCTCGCGCCGAATCTAGTGAAGCGTCTACAAAGCTGTGAGATCGATAAACGACCCCGTGCCTTGGAAAAGCCCTCAGATCACACGCCGATCATCGTACGCCTCGCGTAGCCGCGTTCCTGTCATCGGATGCTGAGAGAATAGAGGCTAAGGAGACGCGATGACGAAGGTAGCAGTGTTGGATGACTGGCAGGGTATTGCGAAGAGCAGCACCGATTGGTCGGCACTGTTTGCTGTAGCGGAGGTGGTCTTCTTCGAGCAGGCTTTCCGGGACGAAAATGATGCGGCTGAGAAGCTCGCGGATTTCGACGTCGTGTTATCGATGCGTGAGCGAACGGCACTTCCTGGTTCATTGATCGATCGTTTGCCTAAGTTGTGCCTGTTGGGCATTACGGGCTCCTCCAATGCAACACTCGATCTTGCTGCCTGTACGGCGAAAAAGATTATCGTCTGCAACACCATCGGTCATGGCGGTACCGAGGCTGCTACCGCTGAGTTGGCGCTAGGCCTCCTTTTAGCGGCCGCCCGTGCCATTCCTGCTGCCGACGCCAATATGCGTGCGGGCTACTTCCAGGAAGACTTGCCGATCGGAATCTCTTTGGCCGGCAAGACCATGGGAATTGTCGGGCTCGGGCGTCTGGGATCGCACATGGCGCGTTACTGTCAGGCGCTCAATATGAAAGTTGTGGCATGGAGCGAGAACCTCACCACGGAGAAGGCCGAAGCAGTAGGAACGACTCTCGTAACTAAAGACGAGTTGTTCTCGAACGCTGATGCCGTCAGCATTCACCTGGTGCTTTCGCCACGCACACGCGGGCTGATCGATGCTTCTGCTCTGGGACAGATGAAGCAGGGCGCGATCCTCATCAATACCTCCCGTGGTCCCATCGTCAATGAAGCCGCGTTGCTTGAGGCGGTGGAATCGCGCCAGATCATTGCGGCTCTCGATGTCTATGATCGTGAGCCTTTGCCGTCAGATCATCCTCTGAGAAGGGCTTCCCATACGGTCTTGACTCCGCATCTCGGATACGGGGTTCAGGAGACGTGGAGAGAGTTCTACGGACAGAGCGTTGAGAATGCCCTTGCTTTCATCAACGGACATCCAGTGCGCGTCATCAATCCGGAGGCTTTTCGGGCATGAGCGGGGCGCGGTCGAACACCAATACATCTTCAGCGGTGTGAGTGATCCTGTAGCGTGACTGGTCTCTGACGAGATCCGCACATAGACTATTCGGCTCGCGATCCGGCGACATCCCTTTGCGTAATACGGCCGATGATTCTCTGTGAGTGCGGGTTTGGATGAGACGTTCTTCGAACCTGAAGACGATCTCAGACCACAATCCATGCAACCCGTCATCTATCTGAACGAGGATGGTGAACGGAAGATCGAGCTGATGCGCTGGGCGTTCAAGTTGCCGGACCGGCTTCTCTTCAATGCCCGATCGAAAGGAATTGAGCGCTCCACGTTTTGGGTGGACGCCTTCCTGAATGGCCGAGTCATCGTGCCCGGAGACGCAATTTACGAATGGCAGGAAGCCTAGAAGGGAAAGAAGAAGCCGAAGTACGAGTTTGTCGTTCGTGGCCAAAGGCCGTTTGGCATGGCGGGTGTCTCGAAGCTCTGGAAGAACCCGAAGACAAACCTGTGGGAACGGACTTTTGCGATTCTTACCGGCGAGCCGAACGAATTGATGACCCCGATCCACGACCGTATGACTACCTTTCTTATGCCGAAGGACTACGCTGAGTATCTGGAACCGACCGAAAGGCCTCCGGTTCATCTTCTCCGCATTCTTCCGGCAGAGCAGATGGAAGCCACTCTGGTCGAGACAACGCCCATCACCAACCGGCAGGTGAGCCTCTTCGACAGCCAATGAACAAAACCACGGACGTCTGAGCATTGCCCGAAGGCTCCCGCATACCTTACACTGGGAATCGACCCTGCAGCGATTCGCTGTACGGGCGGTTAGCTCAGCTGGTTAGAGCGCCTGCTTCACACGCAGGAGGTCGGGGGTTCGAGTCCCTCACCGCCCACCAATCCTATTCAGGTCAATCCCAGATTCAAAACTGAAGCGGTGCGCCTTGCAACCCGGACTGGGTTGCATTTCATTTTGGGGCCGTTCCACCACGAGCAGCCCCGTCACCCGCGGGTTTATAGTTGGTTCATGCTTGGCGGCATTTTGTTGGCAAATAGCGCCGATTGGGCCGGTTTTGCCGGTTTTGCCGGTTCATAAGTCCTTTGCCGTCAATTAAATGCCCCACGATTGCTACCTTCACACGGTGGAAGTCGCAGGTTCGAATCCTGCATCGCCCACCAGATAAATAACTGTTTTAAGAGCTGAGCCACCCCTGATCCATCTTTTCCATGCAAACTAAGGGTATTCAATTCCTGAAAGTAAACACCAGGCATAAAATGGAACTTAGGTTCCCCGCCATGAAAAACGAGAGAAAAAAAGTCCTGCTCATTGACATGGACGACGGTCGCCGTGAGACGCGAATCAAGCTGCTCAATGGCGCTGGCTATGAAGTAGATGTGCGCAAGGACTTCCAGGCCGCTGAGCGAATCGACGACGAGGGAGAATATGACCTCGTCATCCTGGCCCTGCATTTTCACCCGGGAGAAGCCGCCAGCTACAGCGATGAACTGTCAAAGCGAAACCCCGGCCTGCCCATCCTGCTGCTCACCGACTACGGTGTGTTCGTACCTCGCGGAACCCTGAGCAAGGGCATGGAATCCGGAAGCCCTATGTCGCTGATGAAAGAAGTAGCGAAAATGCTCGCAGGAAGCTCGCACATCAAAGAAGTTCCCGCAGCAAAATAGTGGCCCGAAACGAATCAGGATCACTTAGAGTTTTCAGTGAGATTTGTCTATATCTTCCACAGCAAATCTACCCAGTGAAAATGGATGTGAGATCGCAGGCTTTCCGCCCGCCGTTTGCGAAATCGGGTAAGAGTTATTGTTATAAGTCGGAAAACCCCAGATGTTACCCGTATTGAGATCAACCGCTACTTTCCCCAGCACCTGTCCGCCCTGCGGAAGCAGCAGCACCTGGACTCCCGGCTCTATGTACCATGAGGCATTCGCAGTAGTCTGCGCCTGTACCGATACCGGCTGGCTGTAAGGTCTAAATGCGATGACCGTCACTGCAACCGCGATCACAAGTAAGAGCAGGTTCGTTACCTTGTTTGAATTCATGAGGCACCTTCCGTCAACCACCGACTTGGAGTTACAGATCTCCCCAAAATATATAGGAAGGGCAATCTATAGGAAGGAAAGTTATTTACGACGAGCGATTCCCTAGAAATTTAACTTACGACTGCTGCGACGGCGCTCCACGCTACCGCGAATAACCGAATACACTTCGCTCATCGCCACCGGGTATGTCAGGAAGGCATCTGCCTCGTGACGCGAGCCCGGCACCGAGCCCTGCGCGGTGTGAAAAACAATAGCAATGTGAGCTGTCTTAGGGTCGCGGCGAAGTCTGCGGCAGACCTCGAAGCCGTTCATGTCCGGCAGGTTCATATCGAGCAGCACCGCATCCGGCGCGTCTCTTCGAGCCTTCTCGATTCCATCGCTGCCAGTAAGAACGTGCGAAGCATCGAAGCCCGCCAATTGAAGCAATTCAGCCAAACCTTCGGCATGAGCCTTGTTGTCATCGATGACGAGGACTTTAAGAGCAGCGGTTGTCGGCGGTTCGTTTAGCGATGCTAGCGTTTCCATACTTGAGAGGCCCGTCTACAAGCATAACCTCCTATTGAGAATAACGGCGGACAATGCCTGGCAACTATACAAATCTTCGATAGAACGCTTGAAATCGTCATGCCACCCAACGTTCAGCCGGTGGCGCTCCCTGAATCAGGAGCAACCATTTTTCGGCGGAGCCCATTCCAATGCCCGTCTCGCGTAGATGAAACCCGCCAATAAAACCATCGATTGAATACATGACACCAAAAGCAACTGCGATCGACTTTGAGGCTTCTATACAAGAGAACGTTGAGCTTCCTCGAACGGTGCTTCCCTGAACGCGTTGGCAGGAATACGATTCAGGTTGGGCTCATGCTAAACAACCACACAACTGGAAGGAATCCATGTCAAACACATCCAACAGCCTGCTCGAAGTTGAAGAAGCATTGCGCTTAGTCATCGACAACCTGATCGACGGTCAGGAAGGTATGCAGAAGATTGGCGAAGAGTTGAAAGACGAACAGCTCAAGCGCTACTTCCTTGCCGAATCGCTCAGGCGCGCGTCATTCCGCGGCGATCTGGAAACAGTTCTGCACCAGGAAGGTGTACACGACATCAAGGAGCATGGCTCCGTAACCGGGACCGTACAGCGGGTCTGGGTCAGCCTCAAGTCCAAACTTGGCGGCGGTGATCACACCCTGCTTGAAACCGCCGAACAAGGCGAAGATGCCGCCAAGGCTGCCTATGAAGATGCGCTCAACCGCGAGCTGCCTTTGCCCATCCGGCAACTCCTCGTCACCCAGGCCGCGCATATTCAGGCATCCCACGACTACGTCAAAGCGGCTCGCGACTCCAGCAAATAGAGCTGATTCGCAAACCGCATTCGTAAATTCGTAAAGCGGGCGCGGGCATCGTCAACCACGATGCCCGCGTCGCCACAACAGTAAAGCCAGCAGCAGGGCAAAAATAGTAAGTGCAATCGCACGCAGGAATAATGGGTGCGCCATCATCAATCCCCCCTGTAAGCCTTCCTGATCCGTTTGTATCCTGACGCAAGTCTACCTCTATCAAAAAACTTTCTGAATTCTCACATCTAAATCCAATCGAAGCGCGTACATTTCCACAGAGATGCAGATTCGATGACGCGTATTCGACGAGCCAATGCGCAACGCCATCCAGAGATGACAGGAACCCGTCAACCCCTCCATCGAGGCCGAAGCGTGAAAATAGCGTTCCAATAGTCGGTTTTGGAACTCAAAAATTGAGCCAAAGTGTTCAATTTGCACATGAAACTCCACTTTTTACTGCCATACGAAAAGAATCCGGGTATTCTTGGAGGCGGAGGCCTATCGGCATGACCAAAGCAGATCTCGTTGAGAAGGTGACCCAGCTGGGCGATCTAACCCGGCGCGACGGAGAAGTTATCGTCGAGACCATCTTCGACTCCGTGATTGCGGCGTTGCAATCAGGAGACAAAATTGAGATTCGCGGCTTCGGATCGTTTCGCATCCGAGAGCGAAATCCGCGGATCGGTCGCAACCCCAAGACCGGAGACCGCGTCGATGTTCCAGCCAAGCGTGTGCCGTATTTCAAGCCATCCAAAGAACTGCGCGACCTGGTCAATCCGGAAGAGGCAGCCAACTCGGCTTCGTAAATTTTGAGGCCTGCTTACGAATGCAGGCTTCAACTCACCCCCGTCATGCATAGTTCAATCTCCGGACGAAAGGTTTGCGCTTTAAATCCGGTTGTTTCCTGCTGGTCCAATGCCGACGATCATTCGCTTTTTATCAGAAAACTGAATCGCGATTGCGCACCGGTTGCCGTTGTGATCTGATAGCTGCCTCGGTGCAACATGACCCCAGATCCAGAGATCAATTCCGCAATGGAAAGTATCCACTCCGGGCAGCCTTCCCCCGGCCTGCGATCAGTCATGGGAGTTCGCAGCTCAGACCCTCGCAGCTCGGACCACCGCTGCGAGGCGTACAACTGCGATATTGCCTGGGAAGAGTCCGGCGATCCAGCGGGCCAGGTAATCGTATGCCTGCATACGGCAGGTAGTGGCGGACGCGAGTTTCGCCCCCTGACCGAGCAACCTATCGCAGGCATCCGCCTCATCGTGCTGGATTGGCCAGGGCATGGCCGCTCCAGCGATCTACCCTCTGAAAGCGGCCAGAACTTCAGCGTGGAATTCTGCATGCGCATCTTGCACACAGTGCTCACGCAACTGGGAATCGACCGCCCGATCCTGCTCGGAAGCGGCTTTGGCGCGGCCGTCGCAATTCGCTTCGCAGCCCATTACCCAACCCGCACACGCGGATTGATCCTGGTCAATCCGGCAGGTCTGTTCTCCCCAATCTGGACGCCGCTAAGTTTCTGGAAGAAATTGACGCGGCGAATTCAGGCACTGACTCCCGGAAGACCTCTAACCCGCGCCCAACGGCAAATCTGGCGAGCCATGGCCCTGCAATCGCCAACTCAGGACACTCTGGCAAGCGCCCTCATTTCACTGGAATCCTCAAACCCTCTGCGGAACGATCTGCGGGATACGCTGACCGCGATTCCCCGCCCCATCTTCTTTGCTTTTTCGCGCGAACATCGCGCCTATCCGCTTGACGCCTATCTCACCAGCCTCGATACCCTGCTCCGGGGCTCTCCGCAACATCGTTTCACCGCATTTGCAGGCAGTGTAAGCCCAATATGGGACGAGCCCGCACGATTTGCAAAAGCGGTAACCAGCTTCACCCGATCTCTAATGCCGCTCACCCAGCACGTTCACGCCTGGATGCTCACCGACGTAGACTGGCCTACACGCGGAAGCAATCTGTGGAAATGCATCCACCAGGAGTGCAACTCGGAAAAACTCCTCGCTGAAGGTCAGGACGCAAACGCCGCAGGCAATTAAGACGGCCGAATACCGATCACGCTCATCATCCGCCCGGCATGACCTCCCGAGGCACGATGTGAGTAGAAAAGCTCCGGATGACAGCTCGTGCATCCGCCAACAACCTCAATCGATTCAGAAGGCAGCCCCGCGGCCATCAACTGGCGGCGATTCGCCTCAACCAGATTGAGCCGCGGCAAGCCCAGAGGCGATGCAGCAGCGGAGCTTTCGCTGAACAACTCTTCCGCATAAGCAAAATTGGCTCGAAACCGCGAAACCACCTCATCCCCGACCAGGTAGCAGCACGGCCCAATGCCGGGACCAATTGCCGCAATCAGCTCCGACGGACGAGAACCGTATTCGGCAGTCATCTGCGCAATTCCATGCTCCACAATGCGCTCTACCGTACCCCGCCATCCAGCATGAAAGGCAGCAACTACGTGGCGCACCGGATCAGCCACCAGAACCGGAATGCAATCCGCGGTTTGAATGCCGATCAGAACGCCCGCCTGGCTGGTCATCAGGCCATCCCCATCGCAATGCTGGTTCGCCACGCCACTTCCCACGCCACTCTCAGCCCCGTTCTCAGCCCCGTTCTTAGCAACAGGCGGCGAAGCAGCCGACCTCACCACCACCGCCAGGTTGGAATGAATCTGGCGGACCGTGATCAGCGGAGTTTCCCTGCTTCCAGTAACCGCCTCCACCAGCCGCAGCCGGTTTTCTCGAACGTGTTCTCCCGAATCCGCAGCCGTAAACCCAAGATTCAATTCAGTCGGCGTCTTTGCCGGGGAATACACCTCGCTGACCCCGCCATGCCGAGTGCTGAATCCGTGCCACAGCCAGTTCAAACCAGAATCCATGCCGTTCCATGCAGAAACGGGAAGGATTACCGGTGTGCCGTGGGGTGCTAAGTCTGTTTTGGGAATAGCCGATTCTGACATGCGCTTTCGATTCTAATCCTGCTCTGGACACGCTGGAGTGAGAAAAAACTCCCAGACGAGCATTGGGCCCGCCTTCCGGCGGGCCCACTCGAGAGGCATTCATTGACGGGGGTATCTGTAGATCATTTGATGGGAGTCCTTTTCAGGACCAACAACGTAGATAGTGTTACTTTGGCGGGGAAATACTACAAGCGGATGCCTCTGCTGGTTAATAGATGAGATGCCCGACTGTGAAATTGGTTGTCCGAGGTTGTTCGACTTTTTTCACATTGCGAGATTTTTCCATCAAAAGCTCCTTTTTGTTGTCCCGACGGGAACCTGCATTACCAAAGAATCCCCTCCAAGCTTGATCCCGGAGCGAATTCGCGTCAATCTCTAACTATATGAAAAGGGTGTCTCTCTATCTGATCGTAATTCTGGCGGGAGTCGGCGCGATCTATACGTGGAATCACCGCACAGAATTCAGCCTTTTGCGGGCATGGTTACCTTCCCACTCCGCCGAAGGCGTCCTTAACGCCAGCCAGGGAAATGCTCTGGACTGGCGCGAGGTAGACGAATCCAACTCGGGCTTCAAACTGGAGATGCCGGGCGAGCCCAGGCGCGTCACAGTGCAGGCAACCAGCGAAACCGGCATGAACGAGCCTGTGAATATGCTCCTGGTCAAGCCGGACTCCGACAGCAGCTTTGCCATTGCCTGGGCAGACAAGCCGCCGGTAGCCCGCGTCAACGATCTCATCCCCGACAAAACCCTCGACCAGGCCCGCGACGGAGAAATGGCCCGCACCGATACCTCGCTGGTCAGCGAAAATCGCAACGCGCCGCAAGGCTTTCCCGGGCGGGATATCGTCACCCACAATGCAGGCGGAGGCGTACTCGACACCCGGTTTGTCTATGCAGGATCGCGCTTATACATGCTGATTGCAGCCTCGCCCTCATCTGCGGCCCGGCGTGAAGAAGCCGTCATTCGCTTCTTCAACTCGTTCACCGTCGCCGGAAACACGCAAATCCCCGAGACACTCCCGGCCGCCACGCAATAAGCGCCTAAGCCTGCTTCGGACGGGCGACTCGCGCAACAAGAGACGTAATCCAACCCACGGGAAGAAACCGCACAAGAAATGCAGCAACCCGTCCGTTGAAGTAGGGGACAATCGTCCGTCGCCCCCTGGCCAGAGCTTTCAGCCCAAGCCGCGCCACTTCCTCAGCCGACTGAATATTCCGGCCTTTGAACTTCGTCGCCTTCGCCACGTCGAAAAATTCGCTTTCCGTCGGCCCCGGACAAAGCGCCGTAACCTTGACTCCGTAGGGCGCGACCTCTTCGGCCAGGCCCTGAGCAAAAAAGCGATCGAAGACCTTCGTCGCCGCGTAAGTCGACAGAAATGGCACCGGCTGAAAACTGGCAGTCGATGCCAGAACAAGCACCCATCCACGTCGCCGCTCAACCATCCTGGGCACAAAAAGCCGCGTCAAATGCACAACCGCCTCGCAGTTGACGCGGACCTGGCTCAGTTCCTGGGCCAGGTCTGTCTCGTAAAAATATCCCTGCTGACCAAGCCCCGCATTGTTGATGAGAATCTCGACCTGCAACCCACCCGCCTCGATTGCGGAGTAGATCGCCTGGGGCGCTGCCGGATCGGTCAGATCCGCCTGGATAACGCGCACCTCGGTTCCCTGTGCCGCAAATTCAGCAGCCAGGGCCTCAAGCCGATCCTGCCGGCGCGCGGTAAGAATAAGTTTTGCCCCATTGCTCGCCAATTCCCGCGCAATCGCCACACCTATGCCCGCACTGGCACCTGTAACCAGGGCCCATTTCCCACGAAAATCCGACGTCGATCCCATAACGCGATCATAACGGACGCGAACGTCAGTTATCTGTAGATTTCGCGCCTGTTTCCAACGCGGACGATCAGGATACACACCTGCTGATCTTCAATGCTGGCAATGATTCTGTAATCGCCGACGCGATACTTCCAAAAACTTCCGAGCTCACTACCACTAAGCGCCTCACCGATGCTGCGGGGATCGTCCAAGGATGCGACACGCTGTTTAAGAAAACGAATAATCCTATCGGCTATCTGTGGATCAAGACGGTCCAGTTCGCGTTCAGCCTTGCGCTCAAACCTAATTTTCCACTTCATCCTTCAATGCCGTACCGTTTCATTATCTCTTCGAACGAAACGGTGGAGCTGCGACCAGCCTTCAAATCAGCCAGGCGTTGTTCTGCTAGATAGATGTCTTCCAAATCATCCAAGTGTTCAAGTATGGCTTCGCGCGCATAAAAAGTTTTAGTCCTGCCGGTTGCTTTCGCCAGGGCATCAAGACGCTTTTCAACCTCTTCGGGTAGACGAATCGCCAACATAAAAATACCTCCCGGCTTGCTATACAAGTATAGCAAGCCGGGAGGTATTTGTTCTTCACTTTTAAGTTAGAGCCAGTTCCCCTGCAAATTCCTCATTGAGCCAGTTGCTGAAGGGCTGAAAGTCCTCATCCCGCCCCAGGAAATCCCGCACCATCTGCCGCCCCGGACGTGAACCACCCTGTTCGATGACCGTCGTCCGATACTTCGTTGCCGCCGCGCAACCGAGCAAATCAGCAGGATCGAACTGCGCAAAGAAATCCAGCGCAATCACCTTGTCAAAAGCATAGGTGTAGTAATTCGACGAGTACCCCATCAGGTGACCAAAGCTGGCATACATGCGGTTGCCGTCAATCCACTTCCACGGCTGCAGGCTCTCGAATAGCGTCTTCGTGATGCGATCGAGGTCGATCCCAGCCGGATCCTGGTCATGCAGATCGAGTGAGAGAGTCGTGTAATAAAGCTGCGTCCGCATTCCGTCCGCACGGCCAAACGCTCCAGCCAGCTTCATCTTTTGAATCAGCTCCGCCGACAGCACTTCGCCTGTTTCATAATGCCGAGCAAAGCTTTGCAGCAATGCCACGTCGCGGAAGAACTCCTCCAGCATCTGCGACGGAACCTCGATAAAATCGCCCTCAGTCGCAAATCCCGAAAGTCCCGCCCACTCCGTATGACCACCGAGAATGGCATGCATCAGGTGGCCAAACTCGTGAAAGTAGGTGACCACATCGTTGTACTGCATCAGCCCCGGATCGCTATTGGGCCCCGCAGCTTCGCCACCGGGAAAATTGCAGATCAACGCGGCCTCAGGCAGATAGCGGCCTTTGACTCCCGTAACCACCGGCGATGCCGAAAACCACTTGTCCTTACCCTCGCGCGGATGCATGTCCAGATAAAAACGCCCCACAGCCTTCTCGCCATCGAGCACATCGAACACGGAAACCGACTCATGCCAACCCACAGCCGTCGACCGCCGGAACTGCACCCCAAACAACCTGGCTGCAGTATCCAACACTCCCTGCTCCACCTGCGCATACGGGAAATAAGGACGCACCGACTGCGAATCGAACGCAAACGCCGACCGGCGATACTGCTCATACCAATAGGCACGGCTGGCAGCGTTCATCTCCTTCAGGCCCGGCTCCTGCTCACGCGCAAACTTCAACACCATCTCAAACTCGCGTTTAGCACCATCGCGACTGGCTTCCTCCAGCTTCGCAATGAACTTGCGCACATTCGCCGCCGAACCCATCATCTGATCTGCGGTCGCAAGATTGGCCCAGCTTGAAAATCCAAGCAGCGTCGCAATCTCCTGCCGCGTCGCCAGCAGGTCGAGCAAAATCTGCTGGTTCACCGGATAAGCCCGCGTGTTGTACGCCAGGAACATCCGCTCGCGCAACGCATGGCTCTTGGCAAAAGTCATTACCGGCTGCATATCCGGCTGGTCCGTGCTCAGCGAAAACTGCCCATCGCAGTTCGGCATGTGACGCTCCAGATAATCGGCAGGCAGTCCATCCAGCTCGACCGCATTCTCCACCAGAATCGTCTTCGCGCCCTCCTGGATATTCCTGCTGAACTCCAGCGAAAGTCGCGTCGCCTTTTCATGCAACTGGTTCAAATGATCCCGCGTCGCATCGTCCTTATCCACACCAGCCAGGCGATAGCTAAGCAGCGTACGTTGCACAAAATGCTTCGTCGGTTCACTCGCACCCGCAAGATCGATTGCCGAGAGCGCCTCGTATACGCCGCGATTCAGACTCAACAAACTGCCCGCCTGCGAAACCCGCTGCGCATCGTCCTGCGCCTGGTCGCGAACAGCCTTATCCGCGGCCACCGAGTTCAAAACACCCGCCTGCGCCCCGGCAAGATTCAGCTCTTCAATCGCAATGTCATAGAGACGCAGCGAATTCTCCGGCGTCCGCAACTCCTCAACAGCCAGCAGCGCAGCAATCGCAGCCTCATGCGCAGCCAGCCGGGCCGTGACCCAACCCTTCAAAGCCTCTGCCGTTAGCGGCTTGCCATAAGAACTTCCATCGGCTTCCCATGCGTGAATATCTGTGCTGACGGCGAGTCCGGAATTCAGTGCGATGCTCATCTTCGGCAATACCTCCAAAACTATAGGGTGCCACATCAGGGTGGGTCCCTGGCTAGTAGCAGAAAAAGCCGCCCTCAGCTTTGCCCTTACCTTTGCGTTTGCCCTTGCTTTTGCTCTTGCCCTTCTGTCTGTCATTCCCAAAGGGAATCTGCTTTTGCCCTTGCCCTTGTTTTTCTGGCTGTCATTCCTGCAGGGAATCTGCTTCTGCAGTTACCCCAAAAGCAGCCTACCTCCCCGAATCAGCACCACCCGACGAAAGAATCGCCCGCCCCGAAGCAATCCGGTTAACCACTTCCCCCACAAAACCATGCGGATCAAGCGCATTCGTAGGCAGCACCCCAATAAACCGAATACGTCCGTCTGTATCCGTCACAACACCCAGCGGATAATCATCCGCACCGAATACTCCCGGAGTGTCTGGAGAAACAATAAGCGTCGGCGTTCCGATAAGCTCCTTCTCATTCGCATCCAAAAAATTCCAATCGTGCGGAGCCTTGGCAGAGCTCTCCTTGCCGTCCTCAAACACCAGCCCATACGCATAAACCTTGCTCTCTGCCTGCCTGATAGCAAGACTGGAGAGCGGCTTCATCATCTTGTGGCATTGAGCGCACCAGTCAGGAAAAAGCAACAGAACCGTGAGACTCCCGCGAACCTGGTTGATCTTCGCCTTCGCTGCAGGATTCAACAGCGATTTGTATACATCTATCGACGGAATTTGCGCTCCGAGAAAAGCATAACGTTTGTCCACCGCAGTAATGAGTATCCGGTCCTCAACTCCAACCGTCCCCAACTTCGCCATAGCCGCCTTCAAATCCGCAATGGTCGCGTCAGCATCTTGATCCCTACCCGCATAGCGCTGCAAAAACGCCACCTGCATGATGGATTCATAAAACATCCCCACGCTGGTCAAATCGTTCCCATGTATCTCCGGCAGAGGAACACCCTTAGCCAGCGCCTCCATCAAAAATGGCCGATGCTCCACAGCCAATGAAAGTGCCGCCGGATCGAGGCTCTCCTCAAGATATGTCGTCAGATAACCGACCGATTCCGCCACCACCGCATCATAGGGTAGCTTCTGCAGCATCTCTCTCGCGGTCTCTACTCCGTGCTCGCTGTCTCCCATGTGAATGAGCGCATTGATACTCATCGCATATGCCCGCGCACGATGCGTTTCGTCCCCGCTGGCGATATATTTCACCGCTATCGTATGTGTGGCATTCCACTCCTGCCCCAACGCGCAAAGCCGCCCCAGATCGTAAAGATCGTCACCCGAATAATCCTCAGGCTTCGCTTGCTCACAAGCGATCTTTGCCTTGCGCATACCGGTAGCAAACGCAGCAAGCTCCGGGTCCGACCAGTTATCTAACGAATCTCGCACAACATCCAGCGGATGCATCGCTTCTTTATAAACATCCCCAGGCCGCCGCAAACTACCTGCTTCCGCAGTAGAAGCAGGCTGGGCAATCTGAGCCTGTACCGGCTGCGTCTGTACCGGCTGAGTCTGCACAGGCTGCATCGTTTGCGCAGCCTGCCCAAACGATGCAGTAGCCACACTCAACCCAGCCATAACAAGGCTTCTAACCCAGATATTCCAAATCCGATTTTCAATCACGCACAAGCCTCGCACTCGCAGTCTCTTACCGCAATGCCCACGCTGCTTTTATGCATAGCCGCCGCATCGATTCCGCCGCGCTTATTCCGTTCGCAACGCCTTCATCGGATCGACGCTCGCAGCCCGGCGAGCAGGCAGCCAAGATGCCGCAAGCCCACCGATCAGCAGCATCAGAGTAACAGCAGCCATCGTCCATGGATCATTAGACTTCACTTCATAAAGAAAAGTCTTAAGCCCCTGCGTGGCCACATACGCAAGCCCCAATCCTGCGCTCAACCCAGCCACCAGCATCCATCCAGCCTGCCGCAGCACCAGCCACATCACATTCGACCGCTGAGCACCCAGCGCAATGCGCAAGCCCATCTCGCGCGTACGCTGTGCAACAAGATAAGCAAGCAATCCATAGATACCGGCGATGCATAACAACAGCGCCGAACCAGCAAAAATCTCCAGCAGCTTTGCCGCCAGCGCCTGGTCGCCAAAGGAGTCTTCAACAACCTGATCCATCGTAGTAAAGTTGCTGTCAGCCAGGTCGGGACTGGCCGCACGCATCACCTTCCGAAGCTCCGGCACCATCACGGAAGGACTGAGATCCGTGCGAACAGCAAGGTCCATCTCTACGCCTTCAGCAAATTTGTAGAAGTCGCTATCCGGTGCGAGTTGTGAAATGCAAACTTCAATCTCCGGCTTGGATGGATCGGCCACATTCACCTGCCGCTCATCATCCAGAATGCCTTGGACCGTCGTGTCCCGTTTGGAGTCAAGGCTAAGCAGATGCTCACCGATCATCTTCCCCGGATCACGATCGTCACCAAAATAGGCCTTCACAAATGCACGGTTGACGATAACGATCGCCTGCGAAGTTGCCGTATCCTGCTCGTTAAAGAAACGCCCGCGTACCATGTGGAAGCCGAAGACTTTCTGCATCTCCGGACCAACCGCTCGAAACTGCGCTTTCAAGTCGCGCTTACGCACATCAGCGGCGCTCTTGCCTTCGACTCCCAACGTGAAGATCATCCCATATGTCTTGCCCAGCGGCACTTCTGTCATAAGCGATGCGCTCTGCACTCCCGGCAATTGCTTCACGCGATCCACCAATGGCTGATAGAAACCCGTAGTCATATTCGTACCCGTGAACTTGTACGAAGGAATCGTCATGTTGGCAACCAGGATGTGATCCGTTCTGAACCCCAGCGGCACATGCTTGAGCGCATAGATCGTTCTCAATAACAAACCGCAGCCCACCAGCAGCGTGAGCGATAAAGCAATCTCCGTAATGACCAGCACCGCGCGCGTACGATGTTTCGTTTGACCTGTTCCCTGCAAAGATCCCTGGCGCAACGCAGGCTCAATCTCCGCTCGCGCTGCGCCTATCGCAGGCCACACACAAACGAGCAAGGAACTGACAATCGTAAGCACCAGCAAACCCGCAAGAACAGTGATATCCGGCGTCAGCGTCTCGTGAATGCTGAATTGCATGGTCAATGCATGCTCGAAAATCTTGAGTATGCCTACCGCTAATCCAAGGCCAAGCAGGGAACCGCACCCACTCAGCAGCAGTCCCTCAATCAACAGTTGCTGCACAATTTGCCAGCGGCTCGCACCAAGCGCACCGCGAACGGCAATTTCACGCCGCCTCGAAGTGGCCCGAGCCAGCATCAGGCTCGTAACGTTCAGGCATGCTATCAACCACAACAATCCCGATGCGCCAAACAAAGCCAGCAAAGCCTTCTGAACTTTGCTATCGGTAAGTGATTCGGAGTAACTCTTTACTTCGATTGAACTAACATCTTCCCGGTCGTAAGAATCGGTATAAGCCCTGGCAATATCAGGCTGTATAGCCTTGAGTTCCGCATCCGCCTGCTTGAGTGTGGCCTGTGGCTGTAATCGAGCAATTGTCTGGTAAGTCGGGCTAACGTTGCGTTCTCGCGTAGCGTCCTTTGCTCCAAGCACGATTGGAGTCCACACCATCGGCAAAGATCTCTCGACTGGAAAAACAAAACTCCGCGGCATCACCCCGATCACAGTGAACGCCTCTCCACGCAGGTGAACAACTTTGCCCACAATGCCCGGATCGGCTCCATAATCCGTACGCCATGCATCATCACTCAGCATCAGGGAATGCGCATCGTCCGCTTTAACCCCGCCACTCGCCGGGTCCTGCTGAAAATCGCGGCCCAGCACCGGATGCACACCCAGCACAGGAAAGAGACTGCCGCCAATCTCCGTACTCAAAACATGCGAGTCCCCATTCTTGCCTTCAAGAAAAGATATGCGTTTCCCCGCCGTCTGATAAAAAGCGATCTGGCTGAAAGCATGACCGCGCTTCTGCCACTGCTCAATATCGAGGTATGGACTGCCGTATTGCACCGCGCCGCGCTTGCCCAACTCCAGAATCTGCACCAGTCGATTTGCATGTGGATACGGCAACGTCTGCAACAACACCCGGTCTACAACCGTAAACATCGCGCAGGTCGCACCCACACCGACCGCCAGCGTGAGAACGACAGTGATCGAAAACCCCGGCGACCGCCTCAGCACGCGAACCGCATAACGAAGGTTCTGCCCAAGCCGCTCCAGCCGATTCCATCGCCAGTGATCATGCGTCACATCGCGCACCAGTGCCACGTTGCCAAACTCGTGCCGCGCCGCAGCCTCCGCTTCTGCACGAGTCTCTCCACGCTCCATCCGCGCCAGCACATCCATGCGAATGTGCGTCTGAATCTCTTCCTCCAACTCGTCCTTACGGCGTTCGAATATCCGCGAAATCCAGTTCATGCCTCTTCTCCTCCAGGCTCGCCATGCATGATGGAACCGATCACCTCAACCATCTGCTGCCACCGGCTCAGATCGGAAGCAAGCTGTTCCCTGCCCGCTCGGGTAAGGCTGTAGAATCGCGCACGCTGCTTGCTCTCCGTCTGCTTCCACTCCGACTCGACCCACCCCTGCCGCTCCAGCCGATGCAGCGCCGGATAGAGCGAACCCGTCTCCAGTTGCAGCACCTCGCCCGACTGCGTGCGCAGAGCCTGCACAATGCCATACCCATGCGAAGGCCCCCATTGCAGCGTGCGCAATATGAGCATGTCCAAAGTGCCTTGCAGAAGTTCAATGCGGTTCTTGTAATTGCTTCGTCCGATCATGATGTAGCCACTCTACTCCCAAGGCATGTAGAACGTCTACCCCCTATTCTGAAACCGCAGCAGACTCCGCCAACGGCATATTTTGATGGCAAATTGAATAAAGTTTTTCCAGGCAAATGAAACAGCAATGCTCCAGACCGGTCGCGTGACATAGACTGTACTGTCATCGCTACCTTGATGACTGGACTTGCTTTACAGCCGAGAGCGTTTTAAGATGCCGCAATTGCACCATGCCGAATAATCCATCCAATACGTCTGCCGCCTACCTCCGATCCCGCGTGGGAAGAGTTTGTGTCTCCCTGCAGGCGACCACCGTTCCCGAACTACTGGAACGCGCCGAAGTAGCTATGGCCGAATCTTCCTTCCTCGAATTTCGCCTGGACGCGCTTCATCACATGGAAAAACACTCCACCGTGATCACGTCCCTCAAAACTATCGCGAAGTTCCTGTCCGCGCATCCGCAGATCGTGGCCATTGCCACCTGCCGGCGGAAGCCTTTCGGCGGTAGCTTCACCGGAACCACCCTGGAAGAGCTGGAAGTGCTCACCCGCGCCTCCGAAGCCGGCTTCGCCCTGCTGGACATGGAGATTGAGTCCGCCGAAGAAGCCGAACGCGGCCTCTTCAATACCCTGCGCGAGGCCTGGCTTGAGTCGGGAGCCGCGCTGATGATCAGCTTCCACGATTTCGCCAAAGGTGTCGACCCGGAGCCGATCTTCGACCGCATTCAGAAATTTGCCCCGGACTACATCAAGATTGTCAGCACCGCGCGAACCCTGACCGACAGCCTCAATCTGCTCCAATGGATGAAGCAGCGATCCGGCGATACGCAGCTCGTAGGCATCGCCATGGGCGAGGCAGGCATTGTCAGCCGCGTACTGAGCCTGCGCACCGGTTCCGCCTTCACCTTTGGCGCCGCACCCGTCGGCGACCCCACCGCGCCCGGCCAGATGACCGCGCGGATGCTCAAAGAACTCTACCGCATCGAAGATCTCGACCAGGCAACCAAGATCTACGGAGTCGCAGGCAATCCCATCGCCCACTCGCTCTCGCCGCTCATGCAGAACACCGCCTTCCGCCGCGAACGCGTCAACGCCGTCTACCTGCCTCTCAAGGTGGAATCGGTAGAAGACTTGCTGGCCGTAATCCGCGGACTGCCCTTGAGTGGACTGAGCGTGACCATGCCGCTCAAGCTGCAACTTCTGCCCTATCTCGCCAATGTAGACCCGCTGACCGCCAAGCTCGGTGCCTGCAACACCATTCGCCTCGGGGCCGACGGCAAGCTCTACGGATTCAACACCGACGTCGCTGGAATCATCCGCCCACTCGAAAAACGGCTGCCACTCAAAGGAGCCCGCGTACTCGTTCTCGGCGCAGGCGGCGCAGCACGGGCTGCTGTCTTCGGCCTGGTCGAAAAAGGCGCCGATGTCTCCGTATGGAGCAGAAATGAAGTCAAAGCCAACGATCTCGCCGCAGCCGCGCGAGCCAAAGCCATCTCCCGCAAGGTAATCGCCGCCAGCGCCTTTGATGTGATGATCAACGCCACGCCCTGCGGCATGCACGGCAGTTCCCACGAACTGCCCCTCGAACCCGAAGAGTGGAAAGCAAGGCTGGTCTTCGACCTGGTCTACAACCCACTCGATACGCCCCTGTTGCAACTGGCCCGCAAGCGCGGCTTTGCCACCATCCAGGGCGTCGAGATGTTCGTCCAGCAGGGCGCCCGGCAGTTCGAGCTCTGGACAGGTAAGGCCGCTCCCGAGGCCGAGATGCAGCGCGTCGTCCTCTTTGCGCTCAACAAAGCTCAGCATCCCTGAAAACCCGCGAGTAGCATGAATCTATCCCGGAACCACCCGGAAACCGCGCCCGATTGGCAACCCACCAGGCGCGGTTTCCTTCGCCGGGCAGCTTTCGTCTATATATTGGAAGGGAAAGGTTTACGATGAGCGATCCGCAGAATCTTGGTTTAGGCGAACTGGGCCAGCGCGTACAAGCGATGAGCGACCCGGCACCCGATCCGCGTCTGCGTCCCTATCAGGGAACTCCGGTACCTATCAGCCCCACCCCTGGCAGCCGCGTCGCGCCGCCCTACGAGTCGTTTGAGGATTTGCGCGTAACGCCGTCACAACCGGCACCCTCTCATCCACCAACACCGCAGGCATCGTCACCGCAGATTCATGCCGTTCCACCACTGGCACAGCCGCTACCGCCGCAGCCAGCTCCCTACATTCCTCACGTCCCCTACACATCCCAGACATCGGATAAGGCACCGTATCAGGCTCCTCATCAAGCCCCATACAGCGCGCCCACCACAGCCCCTGAAGCACCGAAAGCAAATGCTGCCGAAGCAGCAAATATGGCTCCAGTAGACCCCAACGCTCCCAAATCCGGCCTGCAACGTGCACTGGATGCCGTTCGCTCCACCCTGCCGCTGGTTCAAAAACTTCTACCCATGCTGGATGGCAACTTCGCCACCGCCATCAGCTCCCTGGTCGTCCCCCAACTCGGACACCATCCCCCAGCCCATCCACCGCAGCCACCCGTCAACCTGCAGCCCATCGAGCAGGGCCTCGCCGAGCTGCAAGCCGGTCATCGTGACCTCCGCGGCCAGGTACAGGAGCAGGTCACCTCCCTCAAGCGTGTCGAGGATCAGCTGGAACGTGTTCGCGAGGCCACCGACCGCAACACACTCGAACAGCAGGAGCTACTGGAAGATCTGCGCACCGTTGGCGGCCGCGTCAGCACCTTCGCTATCATCGGACTCGTGCTGCTCCTGCTCTCCCTCGCAGTGAACGCCTTTTTCCTCTTCCAACTGCAACACATCCTCCGCTAGAGCACTTCTCCTATCGAAGTATTCTCCGGAGCGGCTGATTGCGTGGCTTTTCATCAGGAAAAGCCACACTTCGCGATTCCCGGCTGGCATATTGCAACGAGAAAATGCTCTAAGACGAGCCCCAGGTATCGGTTACATCATTTTCCGGACCCAGTGATTCGACCCGCTGCGCCCTCTCGCGACTACCGTTCGCTCAAAAAGTAACCAAAATCGGGCACATCTCTCGGTAACCAACGGGATAGCTTTCTCGCCCAAAAATACGTTTACATAATCAATTTACAGTGTTGCGAATACTTCTTTTCACAATACAAAACCAATTTGAAAATTCCTGCCCCCATTTCGAGATTTCAGAATATGAGATATTGCCAGTCGTATTTTCCAGAGGCTAGTATTCGCCATAGTTCCTTCCCTAACTGGGGGTGGACAGAGTTAGATGCAGAAACATCGTTGTTCGATCCCTGAACCTTTGCAAGAAAACGGTGGACACCAACGCCGTTTTATGGAGCGTCACGTATGGCATGGTATGCCTATTGCATCAGTGAGAAACAATCCTTTCCGGAGCTAGCCAGGCATCGCAAACCAATCCCACTTGAATCCGTAGCAGGAATCGGTGGTAATCAGGTTTTCCTCTATCCCGCAAGCGACTTAGCTATCGTCGTCAGCGAGCACAGCCCACACGAACCAGTAAGTCAAAAGTCCGGCGTGGATCATGCGCGAGTTATCGCTGACTGCTTCAAGCAATCGACCGTCTTACCCTTCCGTTTCGGAACCGTATTTCAAGACGACGAAAGTCTCCGTAAGTCGATCCGCTCAAACCAGCGCCAGTTTCAGAGCAATCTGGAACGACTGCATGGCAAGACCGAGATGCATTTGAAGATTCACGTAGACGATTGCTGCCGCGAGTTAGATAAGCACATCCCACTCGAAGGCGTCGGCAAAGAATATCTCTCCAACCTGCGTGAAACTGCAACCCGGCAGCGCGAGCGCCAGACACGCGCGCGAGCCGTCAGCTTCCAGATGCACCGCATGTTCGCTCCGCTGGACGAAGAAGTCAGCTGCCGTCTCACGGAAAGCGGCAAGATGATTCTCGACATCGCTCACCTGATCGATCGCAAGTGCGTCGAACGCTACCAGAACAAATACACCACCACCACCGCCATGATGCGCGAGTGCCAGATGCAGCTCTCTGGTCCCTGGCCCCCGTATCATTTCGTGCATCGCCTCACCCGCGGCGCCCACATCCCTGCTCACGCGCCCGCGCACGCACCGGCAGCGGCGGTTTCAACATCGACAATGCAAACCGCAGAACCGCAGTTACAGCCTGCTCTTGCCTCTGTCTAACATCACCTGACGCAACAGTAAAAAGCCCCGGCATCTGCCGGGGCTTTTTACTGTGCTCTCTTTCAAATCAGTCTTTGAATTCGACCTTTCAATTCGGCCATGAACAGCTACTAGCTCGAAGCACTCCGCCCGCCCTTGCGCGTCAGCACAAAAGCCTTGCGGCGATCATCCGCCGCATAATCAATCTTTCTCCAGAAACCGATGAAGTAATCAATCGCCGAGATAGTCGACACCAGCGTCGCCCAATAAATAGCTGTAACCGCAGTGATATGCACCGGCACCACAAAAATTCCAAAGTCCCACTCATACCAGCGATGCGCCAGAATCGCCGAGACGACAGCAACAATCTGCAGGACAGTTTTGAGCTTGCCAAGATCGCTCGCCTGGATCGTAAATCCCTCTGAGGATGCAATCGAGCGCAGCCCCGAGATCAGGAACTCACGGCTGATGATCACCACCGCAATCCACACCTTCACCACCGACGGATTGTAGGCCACCAGCGCAATGAAAGCAGCCGTCACCATGATCTTGTCGGCCAGTGGATCGAGCAATATGCCCATCGTCGTAATCTGCCCACGCTTACGCGCCAGGTAGCCATCGACGCCATCGGTAATCGAAGCCAGAATGAACAACGCGGACGCAAGCAATTCCTGCTCGCCCGCCGCGCTATGCCAGGGAAAGCGCGGCGAAAGAATCCATAGCAGCAGCGGGATCATCAGGATGCGGCTCAGCGTAATGGAGTTGGGTAGATTCAATGGATGATCTCAGACACAGAAGCAAAAAGGCCCCCTCGCCATAAACGAATTATATGCGCAGGTATTAGCCCATGCTGCCTCACTCGAGACAGAGGCTTGCCTCCATCAACTTAGGCGGTCCATCTACCCCTTTCTTGTGCTTCCCTTATTGCGGCGGAGTAATCACCGCACCATCCCCCAGCAACAGGGTGCTCAACTGGCCGTAGTCTACGTTCTGCACCGTAGTGCCAGCATCGATGGCCAGAGATGCCGCCGCCCCCGCTGCCTGCCCCATAACCATGTACGTCATCTCGATTCGCAAGGATGCGTAGGCCATATGCGATGCCGAAACGTCCACCGACACCAGCAGGTTAGAAACCTCCGCTGCCTGGGGAGTCAACACGCGATAAGAGATAGGATACGAAGGCGGAACAAAACCTGGGTTGTACTCTATATAGACCGATCCGTTGTGATTGAACATGTAGTTCAAATGATCGTCCGCCCCATATCCTCCAACGCCAATAGAGTCTGTAATTGTGGTGTCAAGCTGCAGATCGTTTTGGGTTTCAACATACGGCCCAATCATTCGCCGCGCCTCGCGCACATAAAGCTGCCTGGGCCAGCCACCGTTATCGGTGAACTCATCCTTGCACAGCCCATACCCCTTCACCGCATTCTGGACCGTGACAGGAATGCGCGAATCCGTAGTAAGGAAATAAAGCATTCCCTGCATATAGTGCTTCTGCTCCGCCTCGATCGCCTGACGAACTTCCGGTGATCCATCCGGATAGGTAAAACTCTCGCCAACTTCATCCGTCGAGAAGCCACCCGGAACATTGTCCAGATCGAACTTGTTGTTCGGAATCGGCGCAGGCCCCAGGGCGGAATCAAGGGTGAACCCCGAGCCGTCAACCACCGCCTTTCGGCCCATCAGTTCAAACTCCGCAGGGTCGTAGTTAGCTGGAGCGGCAAATGGAATCTGATTATTGGGATCGGAACTAAGGCACAGGCGATAGCCATAAGCCATCACGGCATCATCCGCACTCCCCGGCGCACCCAGGATAGTCGCAGTCACATGTGGGATCAGACCGCTACCTGGAACCCCCGGAGTAAGATATGGCTCGATCTTAATTCCGCCAAAGCTCATCGGATTCGCAACGCCTGCCAAACTCTCCCCATATTGAGCCGATGATTCTCGTCCAACGATGTAACTTACCTGCGCCTGCGCCATCAGATCGCCGGTATAACTGGCGTCTATATATTCCTTGCCATGGTAAGTATGCCCATCAGCCGTAACCATTCCAGTAATAGTCGATCCCTGCTTTTGGACAGAAGCAGTAGACTCATTCAGAAAAACTGAAATCGCCGGGTAGGCTGCGATCATGGAGTTGAAAATCTGCTCAGCCACGTGGGGTTCAAAATACTGTCCACGATTGCTGAACGGCGCCGCGCCATAGAACGTATTTACCATGCCGAAAAACTTTTTGACCAGTCCCCCTATAGCATTGGTTGCATAGCTGTCGCTGTGTCCAAGACCATTGGTCATCATGCCTCCGACATGACCAGTCGGCTCCAGCAACAGAACCTGCTTGCCGTGTTGAGCAGCCTCGATTGCCGCCATAATTCCCGATGGCGTCGCACCATAGACAATCACATCAACCACGGCCGTGCTGCTTCCCATGCCAGTAAGAGACACCGTCTGCGTCGAATTCAGTGCGCCATCGGTAATTACCAGAGATGCGCTCTGTTGCCCCACAACAGCAGGAGCAAAAGACACCTGCACGCTGCAACTACCAGAGGCCGGAACAGTCGCACCACAACCACTTGTGAACTTGAAGTCGGCCGCACTATCACCCGTGAGAGCAATACTCGCGATGGTCAACGGAATATTACCCGGATTGGTCAACAACACCGTCCGCGCAGCACTCGTGGTCATCGGCAGCACTGTACCAAAATCTTCAATTGCTCCTGAAGTAACCTGTAGTGGAGAGAATCGATAGGATCCACATCCGAATATGGGTAACAACGAGGCCAGAAGAACAGCCATCCAGACAGCACGATAAGTTACAATCCTGTAACACTGAGCCAAGGCATTATTCCTAAAGGTGAATCAAAATTGACAGTAACTTCATTCTACCTGAGAAAGTTTAAAACTCAGATAATCCGATTTATTGCCATAGGTAAGTCAATCCAGTATGCGGAGTCAGTGTACCCATCTCGCGGTGTATAAATCCTCGTAAACTCGCTATCAATCCATAAAGGAGAGTTATGAAAGTAATCTCGACATTTGGACGTATTCTCTTCGCCGCCGCAATCATCGGCTTCGGCATCCAGCATTTCCTCTGCAAGGGAGTAGTCGTGGGCGTCGAATTAGTCCCGCCCTGGCCGCCCTCGCACATCTTCTGGGGCTATCTGATCGCCATCCTGTTATTGCTCTGCGGACTCAGCATCGCCTTCCGAAAAGCAGCGGTAATCGCCGCTCTGCTTCTGGCAATTCTCTTCTTCAACGCAGTTGTCGTTCTCGATCTGCCTAAAGTCCTGGCCAGGGTAATGGATCTGACTGAGCGAACACGATTCTTTGAAAGCCTCTCGCTGGGCGCGGGAGCATTGATCATCGCCGGCGGAGTCGTCATCGGCAGCAGAGGTCTGTCGCGTGCACTTCACATCTGCGCAATGATCGGAAGCTGGCTCTTCGCCATCTCGCTGATCATCTTCGGCACCAGCCATTTCCTGGTGCCTTCATTCATCGCAACGCTCATTCCCAAGTGGATTCAATGGCATCTCTTCTGGGCCTGGTTTACAGGCATCGCCTTCGTCGCCGCTGGAGTCGCCATCCTCCTTCGAAGATATGCCGCCACCGCAGCCTGCATGCTGGGCATCATGTTCCTGGCATGGGTAGCAGTTCTGCACGCACCGCGAATCTACGCGGCACTCCACAGTACAGCAGAATGGAATAGCGGACTCGTAGCGCTCGGCATGGCTGGCTGCTCCTTCGCATTATGCAGCAGCACTGCCGTTCGACGACGCCTGTAACACTCCGCGCAAAATAAAAGCGGGCTGCAATCTGCAGCCCGCTCACAACAAACCTCAACTACAAAAACTACGCGTAGATCCCGCGCTGCTTGATGTTAAAGGCCACGCGATCAATCGCCAGCATATAAGCAGCAATCCGATTATTGACATTGTGAGCCTCTGCATAGCGCACCACATCGTCAAAGCTCTCACGCAGAATTCCCTCTAACTGCTCGATAACTACAGCCTCTTTCCAGAAGTACCCCTGCCTATCCTGCACCCACTCGAAGTAACTGGCAGTTACACCGCCCGAGTTAGCCAGGATATCCGGCACAACGAAGATACGCTTTTCCGCCAGTATCTCGTCGGCCACGGCAGTCGTCGGGCCATTCGCACCCTCGACAATAATCCTGGCCTTGATCCTGTCCGCATTACGGCTGGTAATTACATTCTCTGTAGCCGCCGGGATAAGGATGTCGCACTCCGTCAGCATTACTTCATCTGAAGGCATCGCCTCTGCGTTCCTGAATCCGAGCGTCGTGCCATTGCGCTCCTTATACTCCAGCAGTTGATGAATATCGATGCCGGCCGTGTTGTACAAACCGCCATCGTACTCCGCAATGCCAACGATCTTGTAACCCGCATCCGACATCAGTCTGGCTGTATTGGAGCCCACATTGCCAAAGCCCTGAATAATCACCCGGCAACCCTCGCGCGGCAGATTCAGGTAGCGCAGACTCTCATCACACATCACCATCACGCCGCGCCCCGTCGCTTCACGGCGGCCACGCGAACCGCCAATACTAAGCGGCTTACCCGTCACGACAGAGGTAACAGTCTGGCGCATGTGCATGGAGTAGGTATCCATGATCCAGGCCATCGTCTGCTCGTTCGTGTTTACATCCGGCGCGGGAACGTCCTTCTCCGGTCCGATAAAATCGATGATCTCCGACGTATAGCGGCGCGTCATGCGCTCCAGCTCGCCCTGCGACATATTCTTTGGATCGCAGATTACGCCACCCTTGGCCCCGCCAAAGGGAATGTTCACCACGGCGCACTTCCACGTCATCCAGCTTGCCAGGGCGCGAACTTCATCCAGCGTCACATCCGGCGAGTAGCGAATACCGCCCTTGCCCGGGCCTCGCGCCTGCGAATGCTGAACGCGGTAGCCGGTAAACAACTCAATGCGGCCATCGTCCATCATGACCGGAAAATGCACGATGATCTCTCGCGACGGCGAACTAAGTACCTTCCAAAGGCCTGCATCCAGGTTCAGCTTGCGGGCTGCAAAGTCAAATCGAGCGCTCTGAGCTTCCCAAGGATTGATCTCCTGCTCGAGCGATATGGTCGTTGCCATTGAAATCTTCTCCAATTCTGTGTGCGGCAGGTGCCTTGCGCACCCTCCGCTGACTGCTCCGCTCCAATACCAATCCAATCGGACCGATCAGCAGTATGTCCGAATCAAAAAAGGATTCAGATACATAGTGTTGGACGTAGCAAATCGTTACTCCGGTTCGATAATTCAGAATTACTTTAGCCTTGCTTCACTTAGTTCTCAAAGGCCAAAAGCAATTAGTTCCAGTTAGCCTGGGAACCGATGACTCCAGACCAAACTTCGTGAGTCTAGGCTTCCCATAAAGCGGGAGTCAACCCCACAAAGGTCGATCCCCCTTCCCCACGAAGTGTAAGGAACCAAGGAGCACAACCTTTTCCCGACAGCTTTAGTATCTGCAAAAGTTCGTAAGTTCCGCGCCCTGATTTCCGTGAATTCTAGTGCTTACTCTGCACAGGCAGTCTTTGCGGTGTCCAATAAGGCTCGCCCGCGGGCAGATACTGGATCGGTAATCCGGGAAAAATCGGCTTCAGCCACTTAGCGCAATAGTCCATGCCCGACTCCTCCGAAGTCAGATGCCCTAACAGAATCAGCGCCTTCTTCCGCCCCTGAAGCTGCGCATCGCGTGTATATTCAACCGTCTCCCACTCCGAAGCCTCACCCGCCACCAGCACCTCGACATCATCCCGCTCCAGCGCCTTCACCTGCTTGGCCTCGCCACTCGCCCCGGCCCGATACGCCACCTTGGTGATCTTCAGATTCGGGTCGCCGATAATGCGAACCGACCGTGCATGAAACCGTTTCTGGAGGTCTGCCGCCAGTGCCTGCAAAGTCGTCGGAGGCAGCGTAAAGAAAAATCCCTCCTCAGACGCAGGACCGGGATTTTCATACTTCTTCCATCCCGCCTGATCCACAAAGCCCTCGGCAATCCCATCCGGCTGACGCATGTGCCAGGTATCGTGAAAACGCCAGATCACCAGGTGATGCTCGTTGATATAAGCCAGCTTCTCCTTGTAAACAGGATCGTCGACAAAAAGCGTCCGCTCATCGAGATGGTTATAAAACGTCGGCTCATGGGTCACAATCAGGTTGTCCCCGGCAGCCACCGCCCGGCGCAACACATCCATGCTCGGCGTAAAGGTCGTGGCAATCCCCGTAACCACCGTCGCAGGATCGCCTTCCTTGATTGTGTCCACAGTATTCGCCGGGCGCGTAGCCCCCGTCGCTTGAACAATCTGCTCAATGGCCTGCCCGGCCGTCAGAGGCGCAGGAGCACTCTGCGCACCGGCAACGGACGCTGAGACTACGAAAAGTACAACAGTGGAGGCAAAGTAGCAGGCGACGGATGGAAACATGAATCGCGACATGGCCCAGAGTAACAAATCTCCCCGATCCTCCAGCTTTATACCCTCCAGCTCTACACCGGGAAGCCCCATCGCGCCAGAATCGGCAAGCGGCCTGAAAGTTATTGATCCTTCTTCTTAGCCGTAACAGGACGCCCCTCAACACCCCTTCGCATTTAGACTTGGACTTGTCATGACGCAATCAGACCAGATTCAGCCCAGCCGTAAGGAATTTTTGGCACTAGCCAAAACGCATACTCTCGTCCCAGTCTTCCGCATCCTCACCGCAGACCTGGAAACACCAGTCTCGGCCTTCCTGCGAGCTGCCTGGGAAAGTCCCGAGTGCTTCCTGCTGGAGAGCGTCGAGAACGGCGAAAAGGTCGGCCGCTACACCTTCATCGGGCTCAACCCCTACAAACGCATCGTCTCCCGCGGACGCACCATCACCATCGCGGAAGGCAAGAAGACCGTCGAGATCCAGGGCGATGTATTCGCAGTCCTCCGCGAAGCACTCAGCGGACACAAGCCTGCCCGCGTCCCCGGTATGCCTCCCTTCACCGCCGGGGCAGTCGGCTTCCTCAGCTATGACGTCGTTCGCCAGATTGAACACCTGCCCTCCACAGCGCCCGACGAACTCCACGTTCCCGACGCCTGTCTGCTCTTCTTCGACGAAGTTCTGGCCTTCGACCACGTTCGCAAAGAGATTCACCTGGTCGTAACCGCCGACGTCACCCTGCAATCCCCGGCCGCAGCCTACGCCGACGCAACCAAACGGCTTGCAAAGCTCGAAAAACGGCTCGCCCGGCCATTGCCGGATCTGCCCAAAGTCACCAAAAAGGGCAAGCTCAAGATCGCCCATCGCACCCGCAAAAAGGACTATCTCGCCGCCGTCGAAAAAATCCGTGAATACGTCTCCGCCGGGGACGTATTCCAGACCGTGCTCTCGCAGCGCCTTGACGTGGAGCCCGAAGTTGACCCGTTCGCCGTCTACCGCGCCCTGCGCATCGTGAACCCGTCGCCCTATCTCTACTTCCTGCGCGTAACGCCGGATGGCGTCCCGGCCAAGAAGAAAAAGTCCCCCGGTTCAGGCCGAATTGAAGTAGCTGGCTCGTCGCCCGAGATGCTCGTCCGCGTACAACAGGGCAATGTCGAATACCGCCCCATCGCCGGCACCCGCAAACGCAGCACAGACGAAGCCAAAGACCTCGCCCTCGAACTGGACATGCTCGCCGACGAGAAAGAGCGATCCGAGCACGTAATGCTCGTCGATCTGGGTCGCAACGACGTAGGCCGCGTAAGCGAATTCGGCAGCGTCAAAGTCGACCGCCTCATGTTCGTCGAGCGCTACAGCCACGTCATGCATCTGGTCAGCACCATCCACGGCAAGCTCAAGTCCGAACTAAGCGCCGTCGATGCTCTACGCGCCTGCTTCCCCGCCGGAACACTCTCCGGAGCACCCAAAGTCCGCGCTATGGAGATCATCGAAGAGCTGGAGCCAGCCCGCCGCGGCATCTACGGCGGAGCCATTCTCTACGCCGACTTCTCCGGCAATCTCGACTCCTGCATCACAATCCGCTCCATGGTCGCGCAAGACGGTCAGGGACACATCCAGGCAGGCGCAGGCATCGTCGCCGACTCCGTTCCCGAAGCCGAATATCAGGAGTGTCTCAACAAAGCGCAGGCAGTAATCCGCGCCATCGAACGCGCCCGCGGCAACTAGTCCCCGGTAACTGCTCCCGGCAGCCTCAGCCGCCAAAGATCGTGCGGAAGAAGTGCCCAATGCTGGTGAAGAATCCAGTTCTGGGCTTTGCCTTCGGCGCGACAGGAGCAGGCGGCGCCGCAACCGACTCGGCAGGCTCGATCTTCGCCTTGATCGCATCCGGCTTGCTGCTGTCATAAGAGAGCTGCGCAGTCGCCTGCGCATTCACCGTTCCCGGCGGTCCCACATTCGGCGGAGGCGTAGGCAGCGGAGCCAGCCCCGCGCTCTGCGCCACTGGAAATTCATTCCCCGTAGCCGACGGCATCGGCTCCGGTGGGCACCCGCACGATTCCTTTTCCGAATCGATAACCTCGTTCAGGCTCCCATGCTGGAACATCACCCGCTGGTTCGCCTGCACCCGGTACACCCCGCCATCGAAAACACTCGTGACCGAGACATAAGGCGCATACAGCCCACTGTTATCGACGCAGGTATCGCCGCCCGCACCAAGCCGCACACGAACAGCAGCCACTCCCGGCCCGCTGATCACAATCCGAAAATCCGGCGTCAGAACGATGTCTGAATTCTTACCCGTAGTAAAGTTGCCTTCCAGAGCACCCCGGTCAAGCGCCATCATCAGGCCGGCATGTTCCTCTTCAGCAGCAGGCGGAGTCGCATTATGGGCCGCGCTAATCGGCTGACTCACCGGCGTATTGGAAGCGCTCGCAGGCACACTGGAGTCCGCCGTCAAAGTCACCTTAGTAGTGGAGCATAGCCGCAGATTCCCTCGATGCGGCAGCGTAATCATCACCGGATGCTCACCGGCAGTCACCGTTCCACTGGCCCCGATAATCGCCTTACCCTGCGCCACATCCAACGCACCCGTAAGCTGCACACCCTCAGTCGGAACAATCGCGATAGGTGTATTCTGGGCCACGCCAAAGCGTCCCAAAGCCATCAAGGCAGCAAGAAAACCGATCCGGCCACCGCACTTTGAGAATCGCATCAAGCGTCGCATCCCAACCTACATCTCCAGGAAGTTGCGGATCATCTGGCGGCCACCCTCAGTCAGCACGCTCTCCGGGTGAAACTGAACGCCCTCAATCGGCAACGAACGATGGCGCAGGCCCATGATGATCGATTCCCCAGCCCTGCCCTCCGACCGAGCCGTCACTTCCAACTCCGAGGGCAACCCTTCTTCCGCAACAATCAGCGAGTGGTAACGGGTACAAACCAGAGGAGTAGGCAATCCCGCAAAAATGCCCTTGCCATCATGCGCAACGGAGCTCGTCTTGCCATGCATCAGCTCTGCCGCGCGAACCACCTGCCCGCCAAAAGCCGCGCCAATCGCCTGATGCCCCAGGCAAACACCCAGAATCGGAGCCTTCCCAGCCATGTGCTGAATCAGCGGAATCAGAATCCCGGCATCCTGCGGCGTACAAGGCCCCGGCGAAAGCAAAATCCTGTCAGGACGAAGCGCCTCAACCTCCTCGACCGACAGCTCATCATTGCGCCGAACAGTAATCTGCGCACCCAGCTCCCCCAGGTACTGGACCAGGTTGTAAGTAAACGAATCGTAATTGTCCAGAACAAAGACCATGTTGATTCCAGTGTACCGCCTCCACCGCAACCCAAGCCCAAGCCATATGCAGTAGCAGTAGCACTTGTCCCAGCAGTTACAGTTGTAGTTGTAGCTGCAGTTGCAGTTGTAGCCGCAGTTGCCGTTCTGGCTGTCATTCACGAAGGGAATCTGCTTCTTCCTTTGCCCTCGCCTCTAATCCCCACCCCTAAAAACCCATTCACCACCTTTTAACCATCCTGTTTTCAACAACGCCCCAACAACAAACAACCCCGCCAGCCTAATCCGAATCAAAGTTCCCGGGAGTAACTATGACCAAATTTGGTAAAGCTATCGCATTGTCCGCCCTCGCATTGACCCTCACCGGCAGCTTCGCCATCGCCGAAGATCATCACGATAACCACCACTACGTTCGTCATGACGAATGGAAGAAGGGCGCCCAAATCCGACACGAGGATTGGAACCGTGGCGAAAAGATCGACTACCGCCACTACCACCTCAACGCTCCTCCACGCGGCTATGAATGGCGTCAGGTTGATGGCAACTACGTTCTCGCCGCAGCAGCCACCGGCGTGATCGCATCGGTCGTCATCGCCTCTGAAGCTCACTAAGCCTCCCGCAACAACGCCACAATCAGAACGTCTAAAATGCCGGGATCTCAGGTCCCGGCATTTTTAGTTTCCCCGTTTCATCAAGATTCGCAGAGAACGGAACACACTCCAGATCCCACCCCCGCTGGGCTACAATAAATAAGGGCAAACCCACCTGATTCAGCAATTCAGTAACACCTGTTAGGAGTTTTTTATGGCGATTCCCGCCACACAAATGCGTCCCGGCATGATCATCAAGCACAATGATCAGCTGCACCTTGTCTTTCACGTCGAGCACCGCACCCCAGGCAATCTCCGCGCCTTCATCCAGGCCAAGCTGCGCAACATCAAGACCAACGCGATGTTCGAGCACCGCTTCCGTTCCGCCGACGCCATCGAGCGCGTGATTGTGGACGAAATCGACATGGAGTTTCTCTACAACGACGGCGACGACTATTACTTCATGAACCCCAAAGACTACGAGCAGACTGTGCTGAAGTCCTCTACCCTCGGCGACGCCGTGGAGTACCTGACCGCCAATCTGCAAATCAAAGTCAGCTATTTTGACGGAGTAGCCGTAGGCATCGACCTGCCCATGACCGTCGAGCTGACCGTAGTTGAGACCGAGCCGGGCATCAAGTCCGCGACCGCCTCCAGCGTCACCAAGCCCGCCAAGCTCGAAACCGGCCTGGTCGTCGCTGTCCCGCCCTTCATCAACGAAGGCGAAAAAATCCGCGTAGACACCAGCGAAGGCACCTACCTAAGCCGCGCATAAGGAGCTATGAACCGCACAGATTTTCAACAGCTCGCGAAACTGCGATTCAGTGAAGCCCGGTCCCTCCTGGATTCGGGCTTTCCAGATGGTGCATACTATCTTGCCGGATACTCCGTTGAATGCGCATTGAAAGCTTGCATAGCAAAGCGAACGCAAGAACACGACTTCCCCGACAAGAAGCTGGTTCACGAAAGCCATACGCACAGGCTGACCGATTTGATGAAATTGTCGGAATTGTTTTCCGTGCTTCGTACCGAATCCGATCCAAGACTCCAAAATTGGTGGACAACCGTGCAAGAATGGTCCGAAGAGAGCCGGTATAAACGATGGAACGCCGTCGAAGCAGAGAGACTCTTGGATGCAATTGAGAATCAAATTGGAGGAATTCTTCCATGGATAAAACTGCACTGGTAAGTTTCGACATTGATAACGGGCAACGTGTTATCGATGCCATAGAGAAGTCTGGGATCGTTCCCGAAGTAGCACTATGGGTTGTTTTGCCTGAATATGAAGATTGGCGGCTTGTCATCGCCTCCAAAAGCATCAATCGACTTGCCTCAGATGGAGGTTACGGCGCAATCAACGCTGCCATTCGCGATGCCCACATCCCGCTTTATAGCACACCTACGATTTTCGTACGAGACCTGAATGACCCATTCATCCAGTCTCTTCGATCAGCTTTTGGTCAAACCTCCGATACATACGGAATGCGCTTAGGTGGGCAGAGGTTTGGCAACCAGTATGTGGAAGATGCTTTCGTCTATCGCATTCACTAATTTCGTTCAATCTTTATTCCGGAACAACTTAGGATTCGAACTCCTGCTTCATGCAAGAGCCAGATGAAAAATTACCCCTTAATTAATTCCGGAGCGATGAAACACTCGATTGGAATTAGCGGCGATTAACGATACAAGCCCGGTGGCGATTTTTGTCTACTGCGCCTTCTGCGTATGCGTTCTACATAAGTATGAAGTTCCGGCATCAGGGAACTCAACTACCTTTACCGCAAACAACTCTTGCGCCGCCGCTCTTTCCCTTAGAATTGGCTTCGGAGGTAGCTGCGGTATATGGTGCTTCATTTTATAGTCCGGGGACGAGTCCAGGGAGTAGGCTTTCGCTGGTTCGTCCATCGCGAGGCCAGCGAACTTGAGCTGCGCGGCTGGGTCCGCAACACCGAGGACGGCGAAGTCGAAGTCGTAGTCACCGGGGACGAAGCCGCCCTAACCGAACTCCGCGCCTCTCTCAAACGCGGCCCCCGCGGCAGCCGCGTCGATAAGGTCATCGAGCACACGCTGGTAGAGAGTGAAGGAGCGGACTTGAAAGCCTTCAAAATCGAAGGTGCCTGGTAAAACGCGACACCAGACCGCAAACCCCAAAACACTTATAATTGAGAGATAGAGATCGTCTGAAGTTTTCCTAATTTCTACCTCACACATCTCAAATCTTTCGAACTATTGCCACACTCAGGAGTAACGCGACCCATGGCGGAATCAATCAATGTAGATGCGCTCAAAGCGCTCGTGCGCACCGTACCGGATTTCCCCAAACCGGGCATTCTCTTCTACGACATCACCACCCTGCTCAAGGACCGGACCGGCTTCGCCCAGCTTATTGACGCCCTGGCCGCCCACTACCTCGAACAGAAGATCGATCTGGTCCTCGGCATCGAGGCTCGCGGATTCATCTTCGGACCCGCGCTCGCCTATCGCCTCAACGCCGGATTCGTCCCCGTGCGCAAGCCGCGTAAGTTACCCGCACCCGTAGCCCGCGTCACCTATGACCTGGAGTACGGCTCCGATACCCTGGAGATTCATCTGGACGCCATCCAGCCCGGCCAGCGCGTCCTGCTCGTAGACGATCTGCTCGCCACCGGCGGCACAATGGAAGCCACGCTCAAGCTCGTCAAACAGCTCGGCGGAGAGATCGCCGGACTGGCCTTCGCAGTCGAACTGGACTTCCTCCGCGGACGCGATCGCTTCAAAGATCAGGACGTCTTCAGCCTGCTCCACTACGACGAGTAAACGATATAATTCCTCCAATCATCCTTGGAGTGAATGTGCAGAGTTCAGACCGCCAGCTTGCCTGATTCAGCGTTGTCCTGGGTACTTTTCTGGGACTGATCCCGATTTTTCGGGATGCGAACAATCAGCTAAAGCTGGCGTGCGCATTTTTCATTCTGTTCTTACAGGGAACCGGTCTTCAATACTGGGCCCCAAATTCAACCACCCTCAACCGATCCCCCGCCTTCAAATAACCCTTCCGCCGAAACCAATCCTCCATCGCCGTCTGCAGCCGGTCAAGCGGAACATGCCTCCCAGCCTCCAGCAGCCCATCCGCGACCGGCAGCGTGTCATCGAAGATCGCGTCGTTCGTGAAGTTGCGCATGGCAAAGTTATCGATCCAGTGAATCGGGCAAGGCATCTCCAGCCCGCCCGCATCCACCCGCAGAATCGATAACTTCCGTACAAACATGCTCCTACTTTAAAACACTCGATCTGTCCGTTCTCCGTCCGCTGTCAACGTTGCAGTCCCATCGCACGTCTCTTCCTATGAGCACACGCCGGCACGTTGTTCTCGAACCACCCAAAGGGAATCCCCAAGGGAATAGGGAATGAATAAGGAGCAATGACCATGAAGACCAAATTTCTCTGGAAGACCGCGCTCGCGGCCACCTGCCTGATGTTATGTTCCTACGCCGCAGTTGCACAGGATGGCCCACCGCCGCCCGATGCTGGAGCGTCTCAGGGCGCAGCAGCCCAGGGCGAATCGCGCCACGGAGACCGCATGCCCGACCCCGATCGGCAGCTCAAAGCCCTCACCCGCATCCTGACCCTGACCACCGATCAGCAAACCGGAGTCAAGGCCCTCCTCGACCAACAAAGCGCCCAGATGAAGGCCCTGAGAAATCAGCCCCCGACCGAGCAATCCGCCAACCCCGGCGCCGACCCACGACACGCCCGCATCGAACAAATGGAACGCATCCGCGAAGAAACCAGCACCAAAATTGCCGCCCTGCTCGACGACAACCAGAAGAAACTCTTCGCCGACTGGCAGGCAAAACGTAAAGCCGAGATGGAGCAGCGCCGTGGACGCTCGCAGGACGTTCCCCCACAGCCGCAGCCCGGAGACGGCCCCCAGTAACGCAGCAACGAACTACCGGAATAGAAAAACCGTGCCCTCCAGAGAACCAAAAGTCTCTGGATGGCACGGTTTTTTTATTCCGCCAGCCTACTTCTGATTCGAAACCACGGTCGAAGACTTCTCCGCATCCGCATCCACATGGAACCGCCGATAATCCGAGTCGTGTTCAACAAAGTGCTCGCGCATTCCCTTCACCAGCAGCACACGAGCCTCAATACGACCCTCCGCATCCGTCGGCAGCCATATCTCGCCGTTGATCGGAGCCTGGTCAAAGTAAATACTCGATCCCTTCTGCACATTCGCCAGCAGTCCGCCGCCAATGTGAAAGTTATCCGTAAAGTGCGCTTCAACACGCGCTACCTGGCGATCTTTCTCATCCACCCACATCGTCCCGGCAATCTTCTTTGAAGCATCCTCGGCAAAGCCGTGCGTCTTTGCGTCATGCCGCCCCGCAAAATCGAATCGAATCGTACTTCGCCCCCGAAAACTCTCCCGCCGCGGATTAGAAACCTGCATGATATCCAGCAGTTTGCTCACACTGATCGCCGTATTCGGCCCCTCAACCGGCTGCCCCGGAGGCGTATTCTGCGCCTTCTCCACCAGCTTCGTCACGCGCTCCGTCTCCTTCTGCTGATCGTGATCGCTTAACGGCTTCCCATCCTTCTTGAGTGCGCGATCGATGCGGTGCGTGTTCACAAAAAAAATCTCACCCTCCTCCGTCTCCGTCTTCTTCACCTGCCCGTTGGAGTCGAGTTCCTGCGTCGTCGATTGCGAATGGTATGTGTAATTCTCGCGAACCTTTTCAAGCTGCTTCTGATGATCCATTACCTCCTGCATAAGCTGTCGAATATCCGGAATCGGCGCATCCGCAGCCACTTCGCTCTCTTCAACAGCCGGTGCCTGCACTGGCTTTCTAACTTGTTTTGAAGGATGTTGCGCCGTAGCCTCCACCGCCATCGGCAGCACCAGAATCAACCCCAGCACCAGCCCAACCGCAGTCCCATGTGTCAGTCTCTGTGTCAGCCTTTGTGTCAGCTTGCGAATATCCAGTTCAAGCAAGTTGGCAACCTCTCTACCAGGAGTGGACCAGGCATCGCCCAGTCGAATGTGAATCCAGCCCATTAGCAGTATTGGACGGCCATCGCTGGCTCTCGACATCATACCGGCAAGCGCATCGCTCTACATTTGTTCCCAGGACTACGATTCCTGCACAGTCTGATGCAGACTACGCAGCAATAGTTCCATCCCTGCCGCGCCAGCAATCCATGTAGGCTGTAGATGTATCATCCTACAGATAGTTGCACGGTATCTAAACCGAGACGCCTGAAAACAAACAGGAAGACAAACGGGGATAGACTGAATGATTCGATTGCTTGCAAATTGGATTCTAAGCGCAGTGGCATTGCTCATCGTTTCGCGCGTAGTCACGGGCTTTCATGTGGACACGCTGGGAACCGCGCTCATCGCCGCACTCGTCTTCGGACTGCTGAACGCAACCGTCGGCCTGCTGCTCAAGCTCGTCACACTGCCGCTCACCATCATCACACTCGGCATCTTCCTGCTGGTAGTAAACGCCTTCGTGCTGGAGCTGGCCTCCAACTTCGTCCCCGGCTTCCACATCCGCAGCTTCGGAGCAGCCTTCTGGGGCGCAGCCGTACTCGCTCTACTTCAGATGCTCTTCCGCTTCCTGATCCAAGAGACCGAAGAAGTCTAAACCCACAGG
Source organism: Acidicapsa ligni (assembly GCF_025685655.1). Taxonomy (NCBI): domain Bacteria; kingdom Pseudomonadati; phylum Acidobacteriota; class Terriglobia; order Terriglobales; family Acidobacteriaceae; genus Acidicapsa; species Acidicapsa ligni. The sequence continues at coordinate 96,282 of NZ_JAGSYG010000009.1, forward strand.
GGAGCCGTAGAAGAAATATTGCCCTGAATCAGGGCTGCGTCGCCGGCTCTTCAGCCGCATCCGCTTGAGGCGGAGCAACATGCCTGGCAACCGCATGACCAGCGCTCGGCTTCTTCTTAGGAACCGGCGGCACATGCAGCGGCGTCAGCGTCGGCGGCACCCGAACCGCACCCGCATTGCGAAAGCCACTTGACTCAACAGGACTCGCCGGGGCATTCACAGGCGCACTCACTGAATTGCCAGTCTGCGGCACCACCGCCTGCACATGCCCCGCCCGGTGATACAAACTCCAGCTACCGCCAGCCAGCGCAACCAGAACCAGCGCAGCACCGGCAAACTGCAAACCCATCGCCGGTTGACCCAGAAAACGCCAGTTTAAAAACCGCATCCCGCGTGGCTCCGGCGCAAACCGCAGCCGGTGATGGATTCGATCGGTAAGACCCTCCGGAGGAGGAAGATTGGCCAGCAGGCGCAGCGTATGCTCCGCCTCCGTCAGCCGTGTATCGGATTGTGGGGATTCCTGATTCATCGCGCACTCCTGGAGTGGCTCAACAAAGTAGACAAAAGATTGCGGGCGCGAAAAAGCCGCGAGCGAACCGTGGATTCCGTAGTACCCAGAACCTGTGCGATCTCCACGCTCGAAAGCTCCTCAAATGCGGAGAGGATCAGCACCCTCTGCTCCTTCTCCGGTAACTGCTCAACCGCGCGCAGAACATGCGCATGGTGCTGCGCAGAAGCGACACGCTCCTCCGCCGTAAGACCGCTGGCAGGCAGCACACGCGCCAGATCCGAAATATCATCCGTCTCTGGCCGCGTCTTCGAACGCCGCTTGCGATCCAAAACCACATTCCATACGATGCGCACCAGCCACACCCGCGCATCGCGAATCTCGCTCAACGAATCACGATGCCGCAGCACGCGAAGATACGTCTCCTGCACCGCATCCTCCGCATCCGCACCATTGCGCAGCACCGAATAAGCAACGCGATACAGAGTCGACGCATACTCATCCACCAGCGCTGCAATCGCAGCCTCTGACCTCGACGCGCTCTCTTGCTGTGCCTCGTGCTCAGCCTCGTGTTGTTCGCGTACGGACGTAGCCGGACTCTCCATCCAACCTGCGAGTGTTGCAGAACAGGTGCTCATAGCCTACCGGACGCAATCGCTTCGTGCTTCGCTCAGATTGTGACTGTGCCATTACGGGAAAATAAAAATGGCCCGCAAGCGCGAGCCATTTTCAAACCAATGTTACCGGCCCCGTGCCGCCCTTATTTCTTGGCGCTGAGCTTCCCTGCCGCAATCGCTCCAGCAGAACCAGTCTTGTCGGCATCCTTGATCTTGGCCCAAAGCTGCTTGGCCTGATCCACCTTGCCCGTCGATGCATACAGATCGGCCAGCGCAAGCTGAGCCGTGTATGCCGGAACAGTCGCCGACGGCTTGGCCGCAACTGCGTTGTAAAGATCAATAGCCTGCGCATCGCGGCCCGTCTGGTGATAGAACCCAGCCAGGGCAAACTTAGCCAGCGTCGAGAGATCGCTGTTCCACGAGTCGGCGGCAATCTTCAGCTCGCTCTCAGCAGAAGCAGTCTGTCCAAGCTCCTGGTAGGTCAGCCCCGCAAAATAATGCGCCCGACCGCCCTCTGGAAGCCATCCATACTGACTCGCGACCTGCACAAACTGCTGATTCGCAGCCTTCGACCGCTCAGCAGCCGTCGCATACACATCCTTCTCGGTAGGCGCCCCAGGCTGAGCCAGCGGAGCACTGTACACATCCAGGGCCGAACCAAGCGCACCCTCAGCCGCACGAGAGCGCTGATTGTAGAAAACGGCTCCGGCAATCAACACCGCCAGGATCAGAACACCGATAACCGACAGGCGGATGACACTGGAGCGATTCGTCTCGACCCAGCTAACGCTACTCTGAGTAGCTTGTACGAATTTGTCTTGTTTAAGCGCGTGACGCGTTTGAGAATCCACGAGAGTCCTTAATCAATTTTCCGGAAGAGATTCATTGCAGGCCAGCATACAGCAGAATGAAACACAGGCACAGCCACCACAACCCTACCAGTCTAACAGGGGCCAGAGACCAGCGTCCATCAGACAAAAATCCAACAGCAGCCAAGCCAGTACAAAGCACAACTTCCAGCCTTAACCATTGCCCTAGCCTTCGTCTTTGCCTTTGCAGTTGCCCTTGCAGTTCTGTCTGTCATTCCCGAAGGGAATCTGCTTCTAGCCTTACCCATCACCCTTGCCCTAGCCCTTCTCGTAAGGCTCACTCAGAATTCATCTTTGCATTTGGTCGCCCTGATACTCGCCATTTGTGTAAGGCATATGCTGCATAGGCTAGCTGCACGAGACCCACCACAATATAGATGAGAACAAGGTTTCTGTATCCAAGTGGTGTGTCGATTGAGGGGTTAAAGGGCACTATTAAAGCAGCAAGGAAGAGGCTAGGCATGTTGTAGCTGCTCCGTTGACAGTGTTTGGATGGAGGCGAGCACTTCGTCATATGATCTCTGCTGTGTGCGAAACTCCGCCGCATACCGGATGCTCACGATCAAACCACCCCACACCACCCAGGCAAAGATGTTTCAGGGCGTTGGAACGAGAATGGCATGCGCTATGCCCGAACCTTCTCCTCCGCCAAAAACAGGAGCTGGATGTTGGATTCTCCACCAGGTAGTGGACATATAAACAATTGGAATATCGGCAAAGCCGAATATAGCCAGCACTGCGCAGATCGTCGCCCGACTGGGGCCGTCTGTCATTCTTCGCAAAATCAAATAGGCAGCATAAATCAGGGTCAGCATGAGCGCGGTCGTCAACCGGGCGTCCCACGTCCACCAGATCCCCCATTCTTCGTGACCCCAGAGCGAGCCAGTGACCATACCACGAACGCAGTAAACCACGCCTATCTCCGCTGTAAAATGCAAGTAAACAAGAAACAAATGAAGCTCCAGCAAAGACGAAACAATGCAGAGGAAAAATATCTTTACCCGCAAAAAACCTTCACCACCTGACATCGGTAGCGTGGCTTTTCTGGCGCTCGCTTTATGTATGCAATCCTCTATATTCGCCCAGACCAAGACCAGCCCGCTACAGCCTGTCCCGGCATCCTGGGCCCACGAGGCTGGCACTGCTTCGGAACATATGGCTCAAACGGTGCAAGCCTATATGTAAGCCCGCAACCGCTCACCTCTGAAATTTTCTTTTCGTCATCCTGGAATGGCTTTACTGGGCCAGCCATCCAGGCTTCATTCGAAAATGGCGACACCTCAGGAAGATTCGGGGTAGCTAAAACGATCGCACGAGTGTTCCCCGCTTATAAGAACTTCGTTCAGGCTGTGATTGCGGAAGGCCTCCAGCCTGGAAGCGAATTTCCGTTCGGCCCTTATCCAAAAGACAAGCTAACCTACTTGAACAAAGAAAGAGTGGAATATCAGACTCCACCACTCACAGAAGGGCTCGGGACACACTCAAGGCTCCAGAGCAATGCTGATCCGATCAGCGGAGTAGCAATCCTCATTGCACCCACACCAGACTTGCTGAGTGTGTTCATTCGGCTTTCGCCTGATGCGGTTCACCTTACGCCGACAATTATCCAGCAAGCGGAACGAGAAGCAGGCTACACCGCACAACGACGATAGAGATACTACTCATACCGCAAAGCCGTCATAGGATCCACCTTCGAAGCCCGCCTCGCCGGAACAGCACAAGCAACCGCAGCAACCGCCGTCAACACCAGCGTCACCCCAACCAGCATCAGCGGATCGCGCGAACTTCCCTCCGCCCACTGCGCCACCACCTTGTTCAACGCCAAAGACAGCACCACACCCGCCGCAACCCCACCCGCGACACTCGCCACCGTGGAAGCAAACACAATATTCAGCACATGCCCTCGCTGCGCCCCAAGCGCCATGCGAATCCCAAACTCATTCGTCCGCTGCGCCACCGAGTATGAAACCACGCTGTACAGCCCAACCGCCGCCAGCGCCAGCGCCAGTAATGCAAACGCACCAAACAGCCACGAAATAAACTGCTCCTGCGCATACTCCGGCTGAGTCATAATCCAGTGCTCCAGGTCCTGGACATTGCCATTCGTCTGCTGATCGTGATCCACAGCATTCACCTGCGTGCGAACCGAATGCAGCAGCGTCAGCGGAGAAACATCCGACCGCACCAGTATCTGCGTATACATATGCATCGCCAGCGTATAAGGCACAAAGGCCTCCGGCAGAATCGGATTGCGCAACCCATCATCCCGCTTGTCCACAATGATGCCGATAATACGCAGCCAGCCATCCGCCCCCGGAGCAATCAGGTTATAAGGCGGCTGATTCTTCAGCTCCGGCACCTTGATCGAGTGCCCAAGCGCGTCTCCCTTGGGAAAATACTTGCGCGCCAGCGTCTGGTTGATCACAATCACCGCCTGCCCATTGCGATTTTCCGTCTCATCCCAGATCCGCCCCTCCGCCATCGGAATCCGCAACGCCGGAAAATATCCCGGACTCACAAAATTGACACGTCCATTCTGATCCACCGCGCCCGGCCTGCCCAGAATCTCAAACTTGGTGTCATTTCCATTCGCCGGCGGAGTCGCATTCGTCGAAATCGCCGCAATCCTCACCCCCGGCACCGTTGCAACCTTCGCGCGAAGCTGCTCAAAGTAATTCGATCGCTCCTCCCACGTCTTATACGTGCCATCATGCACAGGAATCCCCACCGACATAATGTTGTGCGGGTCGTATCCAAGATCGGTATGCATCAGCCGCACAAACCCCTCCAGCGCCGCACCCGCTCCCGCAAGCATCAGCAGAGTCAAAGCAATCTGTCCGCCAATCAGCAAATTCAACGTACGTCGCCCGTGCACACTCCCAGCCACCTTGCGCGAACTCCCCTGCATCATCTGGCTAACCTCAGGCCGCGAAAGTTGCAGCGCTGGCCATAGCCCAAAGAGAACCCCGGTAAACACCGCCACGCCAACGCAGAAAACCAGCACCGGCACATTGATGCGAATAGCCGCCTCATGCGGAAAGGAATACTGCGGCAGCGCTGCAACAATCTTCGCCAGCGATACATAAGCCAGCCCCACGCCCAGCGCCGCACCCGTCAAAGACAGCAGCAGCGACTCCGTCAACAACTGCCGAATCATGCGTCCGCGACTAGCCCCAATCGCCGATCGAACAGCGAACTCCTGCCGCCTCCCCGTACCCCGCGCCAGCAGCAAAATCGATACATTGCCGCACCCAATCACCAGCAGCAAAGCCACCGCGCAAAACAGCAGCGAAAGCGTCCCGCCAAGCTGCTTGATAAAGTCCGCATTGAGTCCCACCACGCGCATCCGGAACTTATCGTGCGGGAAATGGTTCGGCGTTTCCTTCGCGAACTGCTCCATCAACGGCTGCAGCGCCGCATCGGCCATCTCATGCGTAACTCCCGGCTTGAGCCGAACCCCGCAGTAATAGGTCAGCACCTGGTCCTGCGTAATCTTCAGCGGCAGATAGACATCCGCGTCATCCCACATAAACCGCGGAGCAGCAACGCCCACAATCGTGTAATTCTTGTGCAGCAGTTGCAGCGTCTGCCCCAACGCAGCCGGATCGGAACTGTAATGACGCTGCCAGAACTTGTAACTCAGCACCGCAACCGGCTGCGGATCCTGGCCATCGACCGCATCCGAAGGAAGAATCCCTCGCCCCAACGCAGCCGGCACACCAAAATAGTTGAATGCATTCGAAGAAAAATAATCCGCCGAAACATCCTCAGGTAGATCCTTGCCCGTAATCGTAAGATTCCATCCGCCCGCCGCAAATGTATCTTCGACCACCGGCGACTTGCGAAGCTCCTGCCAATGCGCCGCAGTCAATCCAAATCCCTGCTCCTGCCCCGCTGCATTCACCAGCCGCAAGTGAATCATCCGATCAGAATTGGCATACGGAAAAGGGTCCATCAAAATCGCATGAACCACGCTGAAAACCGCCGTTGTCGCGCCAATACCCAATGCCAAGGACAAAATAGCCGTAGCAGTAAACCCTGGTGATTTGCGAAGTTGACGCAGCGCGTAACGCAGGTCGTTGACGATCGTTGGCATGAGACCCCCTACCCGAACCGATTCTCACCCCATCACAGCATTTAAACCGCCAAAACCAATTCCCCTGCGCCGCATGATTTCACAAGACTTACCGCCCAGATCGCTTCCGCAACAACGGGTCCTCTGTTCACAATCGCAACTCCAGTGTTCGCAATCGAACACAAATGATCCATCATCTCAGCTCGGGCACGAGCCAATCACGACAAGTCTGCCCGCTATCCTTTTTTCACCTTGCCCGCTTTTCCCGATCTTGCCTTCCCTGATCTTGCCCTTCCTGATAAAGCAGGCCTCGACCGCTTGACCGTTTTTTGCGATGAAGCTGTACCCCGCTTACCACTCGCACCAAGCAGAGAATCGAATACGCCTTCAAACACCTCTCGCGTAATCCCCGGCTTGCCCAGCACCGGGCTGAACTGTCTCTCCAATACAATCGCGCTGGGCATACTTCGCAGAACAGCCAGACCTACTTCGGCCTTGTCCTGCTTCTTCTTGCCCGTAATGCCGATTCGAAGAAACAGCTTTCTTCCCGAACTCTCGTAGAGCAGTTGATGCAGCTCCCGCACCCGCTGCAAAGATGCCGTATTCCGCAGCGCAAACAGCTTGAACTCCAGCAGTAGAATCGGCCAGTTCTCTTCCTCCAGGGCATCGAGAAAGATCTCCTTGATAATCTCCATCTGGCGCTGGCTCGATGCCCCCTCGGCAGAGCGAAGGAACATATCGCGACGCTCTGCTCCCTTACGTTCCATCAGCGCAAAGAAGATATCTTCCTTGCTTCGAAAGTGAGCATAGATAGCGCCTTTTGTCCGGCCCGCCTGCAATGCAATCGTCTCGATCTGCGCACGTTCGTATCCGTCGCGAACGAAAATCTCCTCGGCAGCGTCCAGTACACAGCGAAGTGTCGCTTCCGTCTTGGCCTGGTGCTTATTCAGCTTCTCTGGCGCCTTTACTTTTTCCATAAGGATTTACTCTACAGCGCATGACACTCCCGCCTGAAGAATGTTTTTTGTAACCATTTCAATGCTGGCTGATATCACACATAAATTTCTTTTGAGATGAAATGCATACGTACGCGTACGCACTCAGTCTAACAGCCAGTCTTATCGCCCGACCTCATATTTGAAGGAGCACCAGGATGCCCTGTATCAAACCAATCATCATCGCCATTCTTGCCATGAATATCGCCTCTATTTACGCAGAGACGACCTCGGTCCAGCCCGGCACCATCGATAACATCAGCGCCACCCACGTCGCCGGGCTTCCGGAGATCAAGCCCAACGTGAAAGGCAGTCTCGCATTCACAGCCGAGGAACTCACTTTTTCCAACTCCGAAGTACACTCATCCATCCCGCTGAACCGAATCTCAAATGTCTTCGCCGGAGATGAGCGAACCGAACCCTGGGGCACCACCGGAAGGATAGTCCGCAAAGTCATTCCCTACGGCGGTGGATCGGCTCTGGGAGCCATGACAAATCAAAAGGTCGACCTTCTCACCGTGGAGTTTCGCGACATCCACGAGGGATATCACGGCGTTGTATTCATCGTGCCAAAACAAAAGGCCGCCGAGATTCGCGACCGGCTCATGCCGAAAACTCCAATTTCTGAACCGCATCCCCTACAAGCCTGTTCAGCATTGGACACGAACGCAAGATCGGTGCTGGTCGAACCACTGACCGAAAGCCAGATAGAACTACCAGCCGAGTATCGAGTACTGATCTACGAGCAATTAATCAAGCAGCTCAAAGCGAAACGCCCCTCCGACACATTCTTTCGCACCGGCGATCTCTCCACCGGGCCCGGCTGCACCGCCCTGACCCTGCGAGTCACTGTCACCGCTTTCAAAAAAGGCAATCGAGCCGTTCGCGCCTCGACAGGACCGTTGGGATTATTTCTCGGTACCACCTCGCTTACCTTCGACGTCAGCCTGCAGGACACGCAGGAAAAGAACGTCTTCCATAAGCAGATCAAGAAAAGTAATCGGAGCGACTCCGACAGCCTCGGCCTCGCAGATGCAATCGCAAAAGGCGTAGCAAAACAATTTGACAAATCCCTGAATAAATCCGCCACGCAGACAGCCAGCCTCAATTGATTTCATTGCATCGAGACGATTGCCCTACCTGCACAGAATTTCCACCAATACCGGCACAATAAGAGAATGGGCAGATGAAACGAGTCAACTCAGGGTTCACCCACCCGAAAGCCCTCAAACGCCTGCCCATTTATCTACATAGCCCCCCTCCCCCCGTTGCCCTTGCCGTTGCCTTGCTTTTGCAGTTGCCTTTCTGGCTGTCATTCCCGAAGGGAATCTGCTTCTAGCCTTTGCCCTTGCCGTTGCCTTGCTTTTGCTTTTGCAGTTGCCTTTCTGGCTGTCATTCCCGAAGGGAATCTGCTTCTAGCCTTTGCCCTTGCCGTTGCCCTTCTATACAAAAAGCCAATTACCCAACCCAACCCACCACCAGAAACCCCAGGCACTTGCTCATACCCCCCAACAACCATTACGCTGAGAACATGTACGAAGACTTCCACGTAAAAGATCGCTGGACCGGCGAAGACCTTCACTGCCGCTGGAAAGCCAACATCGTCGCCATCGCCACACGTCATGCCGACGCAGTCGACATCCGTTTCGACGTGAACAATAAGCCGATGTGGATTGCACTCCCCTGCCATGCCTGGGTCGAGCAGAAGCGCAAGACCGGCAAGGTCATCACAGACGGTCTGGCCTCGCAACTCGCAGGACATTATCTGAAAGCCGTCATCGAAGAGGGATTCGACGCCAGCCGCGAAATGTACACCATGAGCACCGAAGAAGTGCTGGAGCATCTCGAAGCCGTGCTCGCCGAGGCTCGCGAAACCCACTCCATCCCGACGCTCCCCGTCATCGGCGATATTCAGGACACATCCTTCATCCCCAGCCCCAACCGCCAGGCATAGGCGCTATTCGTATCGCTATTCGTGGCGTAGCGCCTCAATCGGCTGCACGGAAGCAGCCCGCCGCGCCGGGAGCCAGCTAGCTGCCAGCCCCACCAGGATCAGCAGCGCTGCCCCGGAAATCAAACTGACCGGGTCAGCGGGCTGCAATCCATAAAGCATCGACTTCACCGCCTGCGCCAGTGCCAGCGCGGCAATCAGCCCAACAGCAACTCCCGCCAGCGAAATCCACGTAGCCTCACGCAAAATCATCGTGAGCACCTGCCTCGGCTGCGCACCCAGCGCCAGGCGAATCCCAATTTCATTCGTCCGGTTAGCCACCGAATACGCCATCACCCCATAAATCCCCACAGAAGCCAGCGCCAGCGCCAACATTCCAAAGCTCGAAGTCATCGCCACAAAAATGCGCTCCTGCTGCGTCGTGGAATCGATCTGCTGCCGCTGCGTACGCACGTTGATCAGCGGCAAATCCGTATCCTGCCTCTGTACTACCTTGCGCAACAACGGCACTATCGCCTCAGGACTCATCCGCGTCTGAACTTCATACGTCACCGCCCCGCCCGCGTCCGTCTGCTGGCTAAACGGCAAAAAGAACTGCGGTGGCGGCACAGCTCGCAGGCTTGCATACCGAGTATCTCCGCACACTCCGATGATGATGATCCATTCCTCAGTCACCTTGCCGCCAACTCCATCGCTATTGTGTCCACCGACAGAGAATTTACGCCCAATCGGATTCTGATTTGGAAAGCGCTTCTTTGCCAGGCTGGCATTGATAATGCCCACCTTTGTCGACGTCGCTGTATCCTGCAGCCCAAAACTACGCCCGGCATATACTGGAATCCGCAGCATGGAGAAGAAGTTGCTGCCAACAACGTTCATATCCTCAGCGTCGTCCTCGTACGTTACGCCCTCCAGCTTAAAATCGGTCCGCGAAATATCGTCGGAAATATACGGCACCCACGCCGGAGATACCGCATCCACACCCGGAGTAGCCGCGAAAGCCTCAAGCAATCGAGTATGCAGAGCAATATCCTTGCCAGCCGGATAAATCTTCGGTGGCGGGCTGATCTCGGTCAGCAGCAAATGATCCGTCCGGAATCCAACATCCACTGCATTCAAACTAGCCAGCGTACGCAGAAACAAACCAGCCCCGATCACCAGCAACGTCGAGAGGGCAACCTGGAATCCCACCAGAGATTTGCCGCCCCACCCCTTGCGCCGCCGTGTTACCGATTGTGAAGATTCCTTCAGCCCACTGCCAACCCCGGCCCTCGATGCCGCCCACGCAGGAGCCAGGCCAAAAAGAACTCCGGTCAGAATCGTGATCCCAGCCGTAAACCCTAAGACCATCCAATCGAAATGAACGTGAAAGTCACTGCGTTCCCAGGCATTCTCCGTCAACTTGGGAGCGAGACTGCTGCCGATGAAGCCGAAGATTACTCCTCCAACTCCACCCAGCCCAGCCAGTACCAGACTCTCTACCAGCATCTGCCGAACAATTCTCTTGCGGCCCGCGCCCAGCGCCAGCCGAACGGACATCTCCCGCTGCCGCTGTGTACCGCGCGCCAGCATCAAATTGGCGATATTGGCGCACGCCAACAGAAGAACGAAGCCCACCATCGTAAGCAACACCGCCATCGGTTTGGCAAACATCTTCTGTTGTGCAAACAAACCATGGCTGCCGTCGCGAAGATCCATCCGCGGCACATCTTCCTTGGGGCGAACCGTAATCGTAGCCCGTGTAACCGCTCCCAACTGGCCATCCAATACGGTCTGCGCCGCAATATCGGATATACCCGGCCGGATGCGACCCATCACGTTGACCCACCATTCATTGTTGTCAGTCAACAACGATCCGGCACCATGCGGCGAAATCAGTGGCTGCATGCTTATGGGAACAAAAACATCCGGCGACTGCTGCGTACTCTTCGCTCCGGTAAAGCTCTTTGGATTGACCCCAATGATCGTAAACGACATGTCGTTCAGCTTGATTCCCTGTCCGAGCGCCCGTGGCGAACGGCCAAATTCACGCTCCCACAAGCCATAACTGATCACAGCAACCGGCCCCTGTCCGGCAGATACATCATCTGAAGGCAGAATTATCCGTCCCAAAACCGGCCTTATACCCAGTACGCTGTAGTAATTCCCTGACACGATCTCTGTCTGCACCGGCTGTGCGTTGCCCGCGACTGTCGCGTTCATCCCCGTTTCCTTGAACGCGAAAAGATCCTGCATCACGCCATTGCCGCCACGATTCTGAGCGCGCAATTGCATATATGCCGGATAAGAGAACGCAGAACTGGTAACCTGGCCATTGGCAAGCGGGTCGTAGTCGCCCCAGATGTGATGGACAGCCACGTGCTTCTCAGTTCCTGTCCACGCAAGTAAACGCAATTCCGCAGCATCCGGAACCGCGAGCCGCTCATAGAGCATCTGCTTGGCAAAAGAAAAAATGGTCGTATTCGCACCGATAGCCAGTGCCAGAGAAATAGCCGCGACTAAAGTAAATCCCACACTGCGGCGCAACCGGCGAAAGGCATACATCAGATCGGCAGAAAGCTCATCCCATAGACGCAAACCCAAAGAAGCACGCATAGCATCCTTATGAACAACCGTTGAGCCCAGCGCGATCTGCGCCCGGCGATTGGCCTCGCGAACCGAGTAACCTGCACGAATTAAATCAGCAGTAAGCCGCTCAAGATGGTCCGCAAGCTCATACTCCATCTCCGCTTCAAGGCGGTCACGATGCGCCGTAGCCCGAAACCAGGAGCGAGGAGCAGCCACCATCCGGACAAGAAGCAGATACAGGCGCTTCATATCTCCGCCTCAATCGTCTGCGGAGTAGCCGTCAGAATGATGCCCATAATCCCCGCCATACGATTCCATTTTTGGGTCTCGTCTTCCAGGCGCAATCGCCCAGCCGTGGTGAGCTCATAGAACTTGGCCTTGCGGTTGTTGTCGCTCTCACCCCACTCACTGGCGATCACTCCCTGGTGCTCAAGCCTGTAAAGCGCGGGATAAAGCGACCCCTGCTGGATCACCAGCGCCTGTCCCGAAATCTGCTGAATCCTCAGCAAAACTCCATAACCATGCAAAGGTCCCAGCGAAACAGCCTTCAAAATAAGCAGGTCCAGCGTACCCTGCAAAAGCTCCAATTGCTTATCCAAGCTCCATCTCTCCTAGACGGTCTAAGCTTAGATCGTCTAGGGAAGCGTAATATTGGCTCTCCTAGATTGTCAAGGAGAAGTGTTTTCTATTTAGGAGCGATGCGTAGAGAGGCGGGAGCCTGGCAAAGCGGATCGCCAATGACAATATCTTCCCAACCGACAAATCGTGATGCAGCATAGAAGCTCTCGGCCAAAGTGAATCCAGAGGTGTACCGCTGCATAGTGATCGAAGGCGAAGCAATGGCCTGCAGCAGAGGTTCATCCGAATAACCCTTCACGCCTGTGATTCCGTTTGCGATCAATTCTGTAATGAGAGACTGGCCGCCCGTAGTCGGCAAAAACGTTCGCGCACTGGTGGATACTGCGGTATCGGCAATGGCCCCGGGTGCAAACTGGAGAGATCGGTAAGCTTCATTTGTGAACTTCGGATCATTGCTCCCCCAGGAAAAATACCCGAGCAGCTTGGATCTGCCGCCGACGAAAGTCTCACTCGTATCCAACTCGTAAGGGATTTGCGCCGATTTGAGCAAACCTGCCGCTTTCACCATGTCCGCATTCCAGGAACCATAATCGGACTCGTCAGGAATATTGCCGGTAATCGTCAACGGCTGGCTCGTAACCTCATCTGTCGTGAATTTGAAGATAGGCTGAACATCGAACAGAACTTCTCCGGGGACGGGACTCTTCTCCGCCGCAATCGCTCGGCTCACCAGAGCCTCGGCATCCGCTTGCGTATAACCATCGAGGCGAGTTACAAGATAGCCGCCAAAAGCGGCATGGGTGAAAGGCTCCGTAGCCTTCCAATAGCGATTCAGCCATCCAAATCCCGATGCGCCAGATCCATGAATGCTGATCTTTACCGCACCCTGGATGATCGGATAATCAATCGCGGCCAGATAGCTGTCGACAGAAGGATGCAGATTTCCTGTCGATTGCTCATCCCTAGAACCGGTATCGCCCCCATCAATCCGGATCGGAACACCTTTGGTTAGAACGATAAAGTTAATCTCTTTATGCTTCGCCAGGAAGATGCTCACCGGCCCTGCAATCCGGCTCTTGTAGTCGGCAAACGAAATCGTCTCATTGGCTGTGTTCACGGCTGAATCAGCACATTGGATACGAACGATCTTTGTAACTCCGCGCCTGCTGGAATAGTCCCTGGCAATCGCAGTGGAAATGGGACTATCTGCGTTATAAACCAAAAGCACTTCCGCTGAACTATGCCCCCATCCATACGCAGATCGACAGTTGAGAATCGATACGGATAGAAGCAAGAGGGGCAGAAAAAGGTGCTTCTTATGCAAGAGCGACAATGCGAATACCTCCGCAATAACCGTATTTGAGAGTATAAGAATATCTTTAAACGCACAAAAGGCCAGTCCGCAATGGACTGGCCTTTCATGTTAAGGATAATGCCGGCAGTAACCTAATCTCCCACACAGTTACCCGTGCAGTACCATCGGCCCAACGAGGCTTAACTTCCGTGTTCGGGATGGGAACGGGTGATCCCTCGCGGTATTGCCGCCGGCAAACTTGATGGCGCTTGGCGGGTGGTAGCCCGCAGCCAGGCACACTGGGTAGCTCGCATACGACAGTTTCTTCACATCGCGAGCCCAGGTGCAAAAAGCAATCTGGCGCCAAAAATTGATTCAAACGAAATTGATCGGGTAATACAAGGACTTATTAAGAAGAATGTCACATAAGAAGAAACTCAAGGTGCGCTCTGCACCAGAATCTAAATTCTGGGCAGAATTACTGCGCGGAGTTAATTCTATGGACAAGCCGAACGGGCGATTAGTACTGGTAAGCTACATGCATTACTGCACTTCCACCTCCAGCCTATCAACCAGGTGGTCTTCCTGGGCCCTTCAGGGAAATCTCATCTTGGAGCGTGCTTCCCGCTTATATGCATTCAGCGGTTATCACAACCGAACTTCGCTACCCAGCCGTGCCTTTGGCAAGACAACTGGAACACAAGAGGTTCGTCCATCCCGGTCCTCTCGTACTAAGGACAGCCCTCCTCAAATTTCCTACGCCCACAGCAGATAGGGACCGAACTGTCTCGCGACGTTCTGAACCCAGCTCACGTACCGCTTTAATAGGCGAACAGCCTAACCCTTGGAACCTTCTACAGCTCCAGGATGCGATGAGCCGACATCGAGGTGCCAAACCGAAGCGTCGATATGAACTCTTGGCTTCGATCAGCCTGTTATCCCCGGCGTACCTTTTATCCGTTGAGCGATGGCCCTTCCATACAGAACCACCGGATCACTAAAGCCTGCTTTCGCACCTGCTCGACTTGTAGGTCTCACAGTTAACCACTCTTATGCTTTTGCACTCGACGACTGATTTCCAAACAGTCTGAGAGTAGCTTCGCGCGCCTCCGTTACATTTTGGGAGGCGACCGCCCCAGTCAAACTACCCGCCTAACTATGTCCCTCTCCCGGATCACGGGAGGAGGTTAGGATCACAACACTCACAGGGTGGTATCTCACCGTTGGCTCCATCAAGTCCAAGAACCTGATATCAAAGCCTCCCACCTATCCTGCGCAGTAAGAGTCATAACCCATAGTTAAGTTGTAGTAAAGGTGCACGGGGTCTTTCCGTCTAGCTGCGGGTAACCGGCATCTTCACCGGTACTACAAATTCGCCGAGCAACTCGTTAAGACAGTCGTACGATCGTTACGCCATTCGTGCAGGTCGGAACTTACCCGACAAGGAATTTCGCTACCTTAGGACCGTTATAGTTACGGCCGCCGTTCACCGGGGCTTCAATTCAAAGCTTCGCTTGCGCTAACCTCTCCTTTTAACCTTCCGGCACCGGGCAGGCGTCAGCCCCTATACGTCGTTTTCGACTTAGCAGAGACCTGTGTTTTTGTTAAACAGTCGCCGTACGCGCTTCACTGCGACCCTCCTTACGGAGGGCGATCCTTCTCCCGAAGTTACGGATCTAATTTGCCGAGTTCCTTAACGAGCTTTCACTCGAGCGCCTGTGGATATTCTCCTCGTCTACCTGTGTCGGTTTGGGGTACGGTTCCCTTTGTTCTCCTTAGAGGATTTTCTTGGCAGCGTGGAATCATCATCCTAGCCCCGTTCGGGACTGCTTTATGCCTCAGTGTTAAGAATCGACGGATTTGCCTATCGACTCCACCTTACGCATATCGACCGCTATAGCCATAGAGCGGCATGATTATCCTTCTGCGTCACCCCATCGTCAAACGAACATTGGGAGGTCCGGAATATTAACCGGATGTCCATCAACTACGCCTTTCGGCCTCGTCTTAGGGACCGCCTAACCCTGAGCGGATTAACCTTCCTCAGGAAACCTTAGACTTTCGGCGCGGAGGGTTCTCACCTCCGTTATCGCTACTTATGCCGGCAGGGTCTCTTCTCAACGCTCCACCAGTCCTCTCGGTCTGGCTTCGCCGCGGTTGAGAATGCTCTCCTACCACGCACACCTAAAAGGTGTGCATTCGCTGCTTCGGTGTACAGTTTTAGCCCCGTTGTATTGTCGGCACCGGACCGCTTGACCAGTGAGCTATTACGCTTTCTTTAAAGGATGGCTGCTTCTAAGCCAACCTCCTGGCTGTCTGAGCGTTCCGACTTCCTTTCCCACTTAACTGTAACTTTGGGACCTTAGCAGGCGATCTGGGCTGTTTCCCTCTCGACAATGAAGCTTAGCCCCCACTGTCTGACTCCCGGACTGGTTGTCGCTGGCATTCGTAGTTTGGTTGGATTCAGTAAGCCGGAAAGCCCCCTAGTCCATCCATATCTCTACCACCAGCGCAAATCATCCGAGGCTAGCCCTAAAGCTATTTCGGAGAGAACGAGCTATCACGGAATTTGATTAGCCTTTCACCCCTACCCACAGCTCATCCGAGCTTTTTTCAACAAACACCGGTTCGGTCCTCCAATGGGTGTTACCCCATCTTCAACCTGGCCATGGGTAGATCATCCCGCTTCGCGTCTATTCCTGCCAACTGAACGCCCTGTTCAGACTCGCTTTCGCTTCGGCTCGCTTACGCTTAACCTTGCTGACAAGAATAACTAGCCGGCTCATTATGCAATAGGCACGCGGTCAGACATTCCCTTGCGGGCATAGTCCTCCCACTGCTTGTAGGCACACGGTTTCAGGTACTTTGTACTCCCCTCGACGGGGTGCTTTTCACCTTTCCCTCACGGTACTGGTTCACTATCGGTCAGAGACGAGTATTTAGCCTTACGGGATGGTCCCCGTGGATTCAAGCAGGGTTTCACGTGCCCCGCCTTACTCAGGTATCTGCTTCGAGTCTGGATGATTTTCGTCTACGCGTCTGTCACGCTCTATGGATCCACTTTCCAGAGGATTTGACTAACCACCAGATTGGTAACTCTACTGTTGCAGACCCTACAACCCCCAAAGTACCGAAATACTTCAGGTTTGGGCTATTCCGATTTCGCTCGCCACTACTTTCGGAATCGAGGTTTCTTTCTTTTCCTCCAGGTACTGAGATGGTTCACTTCCCTGGGTTCGCTCGTACCCGCCTATGTATTCAGCGGGCCGTTCCTGAGGTTTGCTCAGGAGGGTTTCCCCATTCGGAGATCTTCGGATATAACGCCTGTGTGCGGCTTCCCGAAGCTTATCGCAGCTTGCCACGTCCTTCTTCGCCTGTCTCTGCCAAGGCATCCACCGTGCGCCCTTAGTAGCTTGACCATAGAATTAACTCCAGCGCAGGGTGCTGAATCACTTCAGTCCTGATCAAAGTTAATCTTGATTTTTCGCCTTGAGATCGATCCTGACCACTTGCGCGATCAGAACCCTTCTCCTTAAAGACACTCTTCTTACATTTGAACACTTTCCTAGTCGCCGCAGACTTGCACTCTTGCGAGTACTTATCCCGGCGAGCCAAAATGTGCTCGGCCTTGTATTACCCAATCAATTTCGTTGTCAAAGATCCAGAACATTTCAATGTAGAAATGCTTGAGCCCTAGGGCTTGGAAACCGCCGATATCGCTAAACTTGATAAGCGATACCAGCCTGTATCCGGGTCGATACTTCACATTGGCGAAGTATCCAACCAGTTACAGTGAATGCTATGAGATGGTGGAGCTGAACGGGATCGAACCGTTGACCCCCTGCTTGCAAAGCAGGTGCTCTCCCAACTGAGCTACAGCCCCATACTGCGAACTTGCGGCAAAGATGGTGGGCCTGGGTAGATTCGAACTACCGACCTCACCCTTATCAGGGGTGCGCTCTAACCAACTGAGCTACAGGCCCGTTTTGGCTTGGCTGGCACTCCTGGGCGACTGATTAACTGCTAACATCAGCAGCAAACAGCCCGATTGCTCTCAATTCCATCCTCATCATTCAAAAAGGTTTCGAGGACAAGGTTGAACGTGCAGTCCGACTACGTCGGACATGATCATCGTGAATAACTTGCAGTCAGAGAAGGCTTGTATCAGGCTCTCGCAAACTTACGCTTGCGAGGTTGTGTGGCCACCGCATCCTACGTCTCTCGACGTTCCGCTATCGCGGAAGGGATGCTAAATGCCACAGCGTTCTCTCTTAGAAAGGAGGTGATCCAGCCGCAGGTTCTCCTACGGCTACCTTGTTACGACTTCACCCCAATCATGAATTACACCTTGGACGGCTGCCTCCTTGCGGTTAGCCCACCGGCTTCTAGTGCAACCCACTTTCGTGATGTGACGGGCGGTGTGTACAAGGCCCGGGAACGTATTCACCGCGGCATTCTGATCCGCGATTACTAGCGATTCCAGCTTCACGCAGTCGAGTTGCAGACTGCGATCCGAACTGAGGCCGGCTTTTTCCGATTAGCTCCCCCTCGCGGGTTTGCAACGGTTTGTACCGACCATTGTAGCACGTGTGTAGCCCTGGACATAAAGGCCATGAGGACTTGACGTCATCCCCACCTTCCTCCCCGTTATCCGAGGCGGTTCCGCCAGAGTGCCCAACTTAATGATGGCAACTGGAGGTAAGGGTTGCGCTCGTTGCGGGACTTAACCCAACATCTCACGACACGAGCTGACGACAGCCATGCAGCACCTATATACAGGTCTCTTGCGAGACGCCAATGTTTCCACTGGATTCCTGTACATTTCGAGCCCAGGTAAGGTTCTTCGCGTTGCGTCGAATTAAACCACATGCTCCACCGCTTGTGCGGGCCCCCGTCAATTCCTTTGAGTTTCAGCCTTGCGACCGTACTCCCCAGGCGGACTGCTTAACGCGTTAGCTACGGCACGGCGGGATTGGGTACCCGCCACACCAAGCAGTCATCGTTTAGGGCTAGGACTACCAGGGTATCTAATCCTGTTTGCTCCCCTAGCTTTCGAGCCTCAGCGTCAGTTATGGTCCAGTGAGCCGCTTTCGCCACAGGTGTTCCTCCTGATATCTACGCATTTCACCGCTACACCAGGAATTCCACTCACCTCTCCCATACTCAAGCCCGGCAGTTTCTAGTGCAGACTTCGGGTTGAGCCCGAAGATTTCACACAAGACTTACCAAACCGCCTACGCTCCCTTTACGCCCAATAATTCCGAACAACGCTTGCCCCCCTCGTATTACCGCGGCTGCTGGCACGAAGTTAGCCGGGGCTTCTTCTTCCGGTACCGTCATAATCGTCCCGATCGAAAGGAGTTTACATCCCAAGGGATTTCATCCTCCACGCGGCGTTGCTGCGTCAGGGTTTCCCCCATTGCGCAAAATTCCCCACTGCTGCCTCCCGTAGGAGTCTGGACCGTGTTTCAGTTCCAGTGTGTCCGTGCGCCCTCTCAGGCCGGATACCGATCACTGTCTTGGTGGGCCATTACCCCGCCAACTAACTAATCGGCCGCGACCCCCTCCCGAAGCGAATTGCTCCTTTGACCCGTAGGTATTATGCGGTATTAGCAAAGGTTTCCCTTTGTTATTCCCCACTCCAGGGTAGGTTAGTCACGTGTTACTCACCCGTGCGCCACTGTACTCAGGACCGAAGCCCCTTTCTCGTTCGACTTGCATGTGTTAGGCACGCCGCCAGCGTTGATTCTGAGCCAGGATCAAACTCTCGTTTGAAGCTGTTCACCAGTCCTAGGCGACGGAGGTCGACCTGGATCTGGCAGCACCATGCATGAATGCATGATGACTTATGTTGTGAGAATGATCAAGCCAAAGCTGCTTGTCATTTCACGACTGGCACGTTCAACCTATTGTCAAAGATCCTTGCGACCCTCCGCCTAAGCGGTGCCGTTTGGATCGAGGCTTAAGAACTAGTCTTAAGTGTCCTCGAACTTGTGCGCCGATTCAGTCCCGATTCGCTTTCGCGTCATCGTTTCGTCCTCGTTAGCGCCTTTCCCAGTTTACCGTTTGTTCATCGTTCTGTCAACCGCTTTGTTTTCACTCGTTTGCGTTTAGCTTTATGCTCGAGCCGCACATCGTCATTGATCGCGGTTGAAACTCGAAAAACTATACGCCCGAGAGAAAACAGAGGGGACCGATGGATCGGCTTCCGTGAAATCGCTACTGCGCAAAAATTTGAAAGATCAACCAGCATTTCGCCCGAGCCAATATTGGCTCGCGAGGATTTCTCCTCGGGTCTTGCAATGGTAATGTTCTCTGGAGGATTCCCTACAGGGGCTCAGGGAATTTACATCACCTGACCCAACGAACCGG
Source organism: Acidicapsa ligni (assembly GCF_025685655.1). Taxonomy (NCBI): domain Bacteria; kingdom Pseudomonadati; phylum Acidobacteriota; class Terriglobia; order Terriglobales; family Acidobacteriaceae; genus Acidicapsa; species Acidicapsa ligni. Next base: position 116,110 of record NZ_JAGSYG010000009.1, read on the forward strand.
CTTTTCAAATCCCTTTCGGGCGGGCATTTAAGCCACTTGAAAAGCTCCACTGCTCATAAGCAACTTTCTGAGATTATCACTACTTGATCTCATTTGCAAGCCCGTGTCCAAACTTTCTGAAACACTCTGTAAACCGCTTGCGTTGCCTTGATTCTTAATTGTCTTACTGACTACTTCCGTTCGCCCTGTCTTGCTTGGCACCCGGTTGCAACTTTCTGAGAATATCAACCAACCCCAGGGAACGCAAGGCTTTTTCTGTTGAAAACCTGGCCTTTAATGTGGAAATACGAGGAACGTTCAATGTTGATAGGGGTTTCCCTAGTTGCATCTAATTTTCATATAGGCATTTATGGCGTCTGATGAGCGATAACACCCAGATCTGTGAGCCCATTTACGAAGAATTGCATAGCCAGGGCCATCAATAGCATGCCCATGATGCGCACGAGGATGCGAATACCTGTCTCCCCCATAAACTTACGCACCCGGCTGGCCCCTGCGAGTACCCAATAGCTGACAAGGGCGGTAAATGCGATACATCCCAGGATTGCGCCCATTTGCCAGATTGTTGTCACCTGGCCAGCCAGAACCATGACGCTTGAAATCGCACCGGGTCCCGCCAGCATCGGAATTCCCAGCGGGACGACGCCTGCGTCCTCTTTGCTGGCAGCCTCTTCCGTATCGCCACTTGCTTCCTGCGTGGGAGAACGCTTGGCCTCCAGCATATCCAGGCCAATCAGCAACAGAATCAGGCCGCCCGCAATTTCAAACGCCGGCAGCGTAATCCCAAACATAGTGAAGATGTATTTCCCGACCAGGGCAAAAGTCGCCAGCACGATGAAGCAGGTGATCGCTCCCTTGCGAGCCATCCGCGTGCGGCGTGCCTGGTCTGCGCCATTTGTAATAGCCAGAAACGACGGAATTGCGGCAAAAGGATCGACCAGGAAGAAGATGGAACTGATGGCCAGCAGTGAGAAGCGGAAATAGGGCGTCGTCCGCAGTTCATTCAACATGCCCGTCGCTCGGTTATCGATGATCACAATTGGAGGCTACCCCAGGGCAGTGGGAAACACCAGCATCCCACCGAAGTGTCTTTACAAAAGTTCCTCAAACGATGCGGCCGCGATATGACCATTCCTGTCCGAAACCGGCTGATTCCCTTCCCGGAGGCTCAGAGCTGCTTGGCAACCGGCTTCACGCGCCGGACCCAGCTCTCGAACTACATCGGAAACGAAAAGAATCTCTCCTGTTTCCACTCCCAGGCAATTCGCAATCACCCGATAACTCTCGGGCGAAGTCTTGGGCCCGCTGCGCGTATCAAAGTAGGCGGAGATATACGGCCTGAGATCTCCTGCGCTCGAATGCCCAAACAACAGTTGCTGAGCTTCAACGCTTCCGGAAGAGTAGATAGCGACCCTGGCCTTCTTGCTCCAGCGCGCGAAAGCAGGCGCTACGTCTGGAAACACCGTCCCGATCAATTCGCCGGACAAAAAGCCGGAGTTCCATACCTGGCCTTGAATTTTCTTCAATAGAGGGTCTTTGACGTCGCGATCCATCAGATCCAGTAGATGATGCATGGCAGTTGCAATCCTCTGTTCGGGGTCGGCATCGGCTTCTCCGAACGCCGCCAGATCTGCCCGCAACCCCGGCTCATCTATATGGGAGCGAAGAAATGACTCTATATGCTTCCGCGCATAGGGAAAAAGCTGCTCATACACCAGGGAAATGGGCGACGTCGTTCCCTCAACATCTAATAGATAGACCTTAGGAGGCGGAAAGCCCATTCACTCGTCCTTTTAAGCGTTGATGGCTCTTTATGCGCTGATGGTCGTGTTTGCGCGAGCCCCAAGGTACTCCGGACCGAAGCAGATGGGCTGATACCCGGCATCGACACCACTCTCCGTATACTCCGGAGTCCAGCCTTTCGTGTCCTGAAACCAACGGATCGCCCGAATGCGCCGGTCGTTGCACAAGGTAAACCAGTGCGCCGTCCCACTCGGCACGCGGATCATATCCCCTGGCCTGACCTCGACCGATAGCACTCGACCATCTTTCGCGTTCAGGAAAAAGACTCCGCTCCCGGCTAGAATGAACCGAACCTCATCCTCAGAGTGCGTATGCTCGCGGTCGAACTTGCTCAGCATCGCATCCAGCCCCGGAGTTTCAGGATTCACATCGATCACGTCCGCCGTCCGATAGCCGCCAGACCGCTTCATGTCATCGATCTCAACCGCATAAGCTGCCAGGACCTCTTCTGCCGAGGCATCTGCCGAGACGCGGGAAAGATCCCAGCGCTCGTAATCCACGCCCACCGTTGCCAGTTCAGCGCGAATGCCCCGTTCATCGTGAATCGACTTGTCTTCAGCGGGAATAAAAACAATAGCCATAGGAAAAATCCTCCACAAGCAGCAGATGCCCTCAAAACTACAACAGATTCATCTGCACGATACAGAAAAGCAGCTCACAAAGAAGGACTCATCAGCCGTCGAGCCTCAACTTCAAAGAGAAATTCGAGCGCATCGAGATGACGCCGAGCCTCTGCGACCGATTCTCCCCAGGTATACAGTCCATGCCGCCGCAACAAAACCCCATGCGTTCCGGGATGCCGCAACAGCACGGCCTCCAGTTCTGCAGCCAGCCCGACATACTCCTGCGAATTCTCCAGAACCGGTACAAGCTCACGATGCTCATGCGTCCTGACGCCGGAAAGCGCCTTGAGCAGCTCGTAACCTTCCAGAGAAACAGTCCCGGCCGCCGCAAACCGATCCGAGAGCAGCGTATTCCAGACAGTATGAACGTGCAGAATGACTCCAGCCTCGGGCCGTTCGCGATAAATCACACCATGCAACAGTGTTTCCGCTGAAGGCTTGCCCGCACCAGCCAGCACATTGCACTCGGCATCCACCTCCAGAAAATCCGAAGGAGTGATTGCGCCCTTGTCCATGCCACTCGCGGTAATGAATATCCGTCCATGCTCGCGAAAGCTGAAATTTCCCGCCGTCGCCGGAACCCAGCTTCGTGCATGGCACTCATGCGCCACGCGACAGAGAGCATGTGCCTGTTGAATCGAGTCGTTCCATTCCACTGCGATCATTGACTACCTTTGCTATTCCACAAAAACTTCTGCGCACATTCTCTCAGACGGAGAGGCATAGCCGCCGAATTCTCCTATACTTGGCCGGAAGCTAATCTGGAGCACCCTCTCATGTTCAAGCGAAAATCCTGCCTTGCTCTCCTTTTTATTTGCCTCATCTGTTTCACAACGAACAACTTAAGAGCCGATCAGAATCCGGACTGGACCACTCCGATGGCTCCTTACCGGATCGCAGGCAATCTGTATTATGTCGGCAGCCGCGATTTGGCCAGCTATCTGGTCACTACGCCACAGGGGCTCATTCTCATCAACAGCAATCTCACCAGCTCTGGCCCGCAGATCCGGAGAAGTGTCGAAAAGCTTGGCTTCCGCTTCAGCGATATCAAAATCCTGCTGATCAGCCATGCCCACTACGACCATTGTGCTGGCAGCTCCGCTATCAAGAAACTTACCGGCGCAAAGTACATGGTCATGGACGCCGACGTTCCGGTAATCGAATCGGGCGGCAAGGGAGATTTCCAGTACGGCGCCCACAAAGAAATGCTCTATCCTGCCACAAAAGTCGATCGCATTCTGCACGATGGCGAGGAAGTTCGTCTGGGTAATGTAGTACTGGTGGCTCATAGAACCGCTGGACACACCAAGGGCTGCACCACGTGGACACTCAAAGTCCTCCAAAACGGCAAAAACGACAGCGGCAAAACCTACAATGTAGTCATCGTCGGCAGCCCCAACGTCAACCCGGGCTATAAATTAGTCAATAATCCCAAATATCCCAAGATGGCTGCCGACTTTGCGCACCAGTTTCGCATCCTGAAAGCTTTACCCTGCGACATCTTTCTCGGGGCTCACGGCAGTTATTACGACATGCTTGCCAAGTACGCTCGCCTTCAGGCTGGAGACGCAATGGCGTTTGTGGACCCCTCTGGCTACCAGGGATTCGTCGCCGAACGTCAGAAGGCCTTTGAAGCAGAACTAGCCAGACAAAAACAAACTGAACGTAAGTGATAGCCGCGAGAAATAAATAGTCGGCAACTATTGAATCTATACCTACTAGTAGGTAGTCTTATTGTCATGCAACCGAATACTGCAGATCGGATTCTACAAACCGCACACTCCCTGATAGCCAACCTAGGTTACTCGGCGTTCAGCTACGCCGACATTTCTGAGGCGGTCGAAATCCGGAAGGCAAGCGTTCATCACCATTTTGCAACCAAAGCCGACCTGGTTGTGGAGGTTCTAAAGGCACATCGCGAACGGCTTGTAGCGGCGACTGAGTTTCTCGATGAACAAATCGAAGATCCTCTGGCTCGTTTGCAGGCATATGTGCAGCACTGGGAGCGCTGTATTTTAGGCAAAACGGAGCCCTTCTGCGTTGCGGCCCTACTTGCTGCTGAACTCCCAGGTCTGCCTCAAGAGGTACGGGAAGAAGTTCATTTGCATTTCGAATGCCTGAGTGCTTGGATACAGCGGACGATGGAAGCTGGTGTAGAAAAGCATGTCCTCAAGCTTCAACAGCCTGCTGAAAATGAGGCGCAAGTATTCATGGCGCTAGTCCACGGAGCCATGCTTTCGGCACGGGTATACGGAACACTTGAGGTTTTTCACACAGTTACGTCGTCAGCCCTGCAACGAATTTCCGCAATTTAACTCTTAGGGATAAGCATCCAGAGCTATTTCCCTGCTACTTTAACCTACCAACTAGAAGATAGAGGAGATATCATGTCTGAATCCATTTCGCCCGACTTGCTCGTTACCCTGCGTTTGCGCAACCTGTACTTCACCCGCACTGCTGTTCAATTGCTCTGGGCTGGCGTCGTCCTGGCCACGGCTGTCACTAACCCTCCCGTGGCTGCGGCACTCCTCATTGCGTACCCACTCTGGGATGTCGCCTGCACCATTCATGATCTGAAGTCCGCTGCCTCAAACGCCAGGACGGTACAGTACCTGAACGTCGCGCTTGGAATCGCTACAGCGATCGGGCTTGGTTTCACCGCGTTTTCGCAGCCAGCTTATGCCGTGGCGATCTTCGGTGGATGGGCGTTGACGGCTGGATTTCTCCAACTCGTGGTCGGTATCCTTCGCAAAAAACAATTTGGAGGACAGTGGGCGATGATTCTGAGCGGAATTCAATCCGCAGTTGCCGGTGTCGCCTTCATCCTGGGCGGTCTGGGCGGCAAGTTGCATATCAAAGACTTGGGGGGATATGCCATCTTCGGCGGCCTTTACTTCCTCATCGCCGGCATTCTACTGAATCGCAAACTTTCTTCCTTCGCGCGGAAGTAGCCCTCGCTTGCGAACTGCTTGCTGCTCTAAAGGAACGATGGGCCACGGACTTCCTTCGGAAGATCGTGGCCTTGTTGTTTCCGAGGGTGACGACCAGCCAGGCGCTCCGCAAATGCCCTAAAATCAAGACTTGCTGACTCCACAACAATGCGAACAGTTGGAAGTAGTTCTCGTCTCCCCGCGTAACCCGCTCAATATTGGCGCAGCAGCGCGGGCCATGGCTAACTTCGGCTTCCGCAGGCTCACTATCGTCGCGCCTTTTGCCACCAACTGGACCGAAGCCAAATCAGCCGTAGGCGCACCCGACCTGCTTCGCGAAGCCCGGGTCCTCGAAACTCTAGCCGAAGCTGTCGCCGACTGCACTTTCGTTCTCGGCACCGGTTCGCTTGATCGCCGCCGTCCGGAGCAAACTATCCTCGGGCTCCCCGACGCAGCAGCGCAGGTTCGGCAGGCGCTTTTTCCGGGGCATACACTTTCCCCAGATCGAAGCAACGGCCGGGTCGCTCTGCTCTTCGGCTCAGAAAAACACGGCCTCACCAGCGAAGACCTTTCCTGGTGCCACGCCATCACCGTTATAGATACCTGCGACACACAGCCCTCGATGAATCTCGGCCAGGCTGTAGCCGTATGCCTCTACGAGATTTCGCGCAGCGGTGAAGCAACACCCGGCAACGTTAATCTGGTGACCGGCGAGAGCGACCGCCATCTGCCCGACTCCGAACAACTCGACCGGCTGGCCAGCCTGATCGAAGAAACTATGGCCAGCGTCAACTACGCAACCCGCGGAATGCGCTCTGCCAATGGCGAAGCCCTGCGGGTTCTGTTGCGCCGCCTGATGCCGAACGACGCCGATCTGCGGCGCATGATGGGTCTTTTTCGCCGCATTCTCTGGCAGCTTCGACACAGTGGCAACAGGAGCTGACAGATTTCCTCGATAAATCACACGGAGATCGCCTAGAACCCTGCTAAAGTTTGGCGCAAGGCCTTTATGCAATTTCTTGCGAAATCATCCCATACCTCCCTTAATAAAGCCGCCGGAACACTCCGGCAAGATCGCCTTCAGTTCCAGGCGTCCACCGTTCTGCTCGGGGTTTTCTTCCTCGGGGTTCTTTTTGTAGTCCCAGTGGCATTTGCCGGACAAGCACCCTCCCCTGCGCCACAGCCCGCTGCCGCACCGGCATCCCAACCAGCAGCTACGCCTGCGCCCCAACCTGCCCAGCCAGTCGCCGAAACACCGGCTACCAACAATCCCAAAGAATCTTCTGCGCTCAGCGAAGAAGAACTCAAGCGCGAACTGGTCGGCAAACCGCTCTTCCTGCGCAATAGCCTTCTCGGCGATTCGCTCAGCTTCAATGAACATGGCGACGTGCTTGGGCATCCGACTGTCGGATCCTTTACACTCAGCGCCGTAGAGATCGAAAAAATCCGCCTGACTAAGCATAAAGTCGAGTTGGAGGGTACGCGCTATGCACTCCACTTTCTCGGAGCAACTCCATACGAAGACGGCTCCAATGCTATCGATCGCGTGAGGATTACTCCGAAAAAGAAAGTCCTGAAGATCACCATCGACCGCGAACAACTGATTAAAGAGAAGAAATCCAAAGAAGAAAAGAAGAAGGGTAAGACGGCAACCGGAACCGTCCAGCCGGGCAGTACTGCACCCGGTGCAGGCCCAGTCGCCTCTTCAGAAACAGACACTGCCGCACCTGAACTCCAGGCAGAAACAGCCACTGCATCGGAAGAGAAGCCTACACCGGAGGCCGAAAAAGCCGCCGACCCGGCCAGCCAGACGAGCACCACCTCGCCAGCCCACGCTGTCCAGGTGCTTCGAGATGCACTGAGTCGCATATTCGCCGCAGAGATCGATCCACAGATGCGCTCGAAAATGCCCCAGTTCTGGCAGCTCTACTACCAGGCCAAGAGCGCTGGCGTCGAATATCGCCCTTCCGATCCGAATGTGCTTCGTTCAAACGCGGTCGATCAGCAAGCTAAAGTCATCACGTTCATCAAGCCAGAGTCGAATGAATTCGCCCAGGCCAACGGCATCGCGGGCAGTGCTCTCTATCGCACTGTCGTAGGCGCAGACGGCAAACCGGCCGAGATCGCCGTAGTTCGCCCCATCGGCTTCGGACTCGATGAAAACGCAGTAGCCGCCATCCGCAAAGCCTCCTTTAACCCTGCAATCAAAGCTGGTCAGCCTGTCGCCGAATCACTCGATCTGGCGGTGATCTTCCGCATATATTCCAAACTCACCTCGGGCACTGCGCCTGAAACCCCAGCGCAGGCGCCGCAGCCAATCAAACCCGGGCCTTATAGTGTTAAACAGCCCTGACGGTTGTCGCGGGCTCTTTAGCAATTCGAGGTTTGGCAGGAATGAGTCAGCAATACCTGAAATGGATTCAACGCGGGGCGTCGGTTGAAGTAGCCGACGCCGTTGTCGCAGACCCCTCGCTCATCACATGGCGAGATGTGCAGGGAGTTTCTGCCCTGATGTGGGCCATCTACAGCGGACAAACGCTGATTCGCGATTACCTGCTCTTCCAACTGGCGCAGGCCGGTGGGTCGTTGGACGTCTTTGAAGCCTCTGCCGTAGGCGAAGCTGAATTGCTGGAAGAAGGGCTCAAACGCTCTCCCGCCCACGCAAATGCCTTGTCCGGCGATGGTTGGACACCGCTGCACCTGGCCGCCGCTTTCGGTACTCCGGAAACCGTCCAGGTATTGCTGGCCAACGGAGCGTCCGTTGCCACCGTCTCGAAGAACGCACAGAAAAATCAGCCACTCCACGCAGCCCTGGCCCTCGGTCGCAATGCCGAAACCGTCCGCCTTCTACTCGAAGCTGGTGCCGATCCAAATGCCACGCAGACCGGCGGCTACACCGCGCTGTTCTCCGCCGCCGGCGCAAATCGCACCGACCTCGTCGAACTTCTTACCGCCCACGGAGCGGACCCGTCCATTCGCAACGACTTCGGTCAATCCCCAGCCGAACTGGCCCGCGAACGCGGCTACAGCGAGTTGGCCGACCGTCTAAGCATTGTGACTGCCGCTACGAAACCTTCGTAAACAACAGTTTCTGGTGAGTGATCGAGGCATCGGGATTGGTGATGGTGTAAACCCACACCCCATCCGTCCCTTTTGCCGACCGCGTAAAGCTGCCCTTGGTGATCGTGCCGTCGGGATCTTTCTGTGTCTCGATCAGGATTCCATTTTCAACCGAGTAGGCGTACGTAGACGCGCTCCCACTCAACTGATGCGGCTGTCCGTCCGCAGGAGCCTTGTAGCCATAGGTTCCCTGCGAACCGCTGTCGTAGGTCACAGTCGCGGTGAACTCGATCAGTTCCGGCGTAGCGCTGGTGAACTTGATGGTCATGTCTCTCAGCTTGGCGCCGTCGCCAAAATCGCTCTTGGCCGCGTTCAGCTTCCATTCGCCAAGTACGGGAAATTGCTGCGTGGTCGCACTCGCTGGCGCGGCTTGAACAGCCTGTCCATTAAGAACCTGAGGCATGGCAGCTGACAGGTGAGTGGCCAGGACCACGCAACTGCATAAAACAATCTTTCTCATGGGGTGACTCCGGAGAGCAACTATAGTCCAATCCGAGCCACTCTGCCGAGAGGATTTTTCAAGCATGTCTGCAATTTTTCAATAGCTGATCGGAACCGCCCTTAAACCGCCTATAGGAATGATTGTCCGTTCCTGTTTTTAAATTCATTTACAAAAACTATACGTCCGTCTCGATAAGCTGCTCCAGAGAAGGCTTGTGCTTGCTCTCGCGGCCCTCCGGTTTGGGCTTATCGTCGAGCACTCGCCCTGGCTTCGGCTGGCCCACCTGTTCGCGTGCGTTTGCCTTTACAGCCTTGGTTACGGAGAACTTCTCGGTTTTTCGTTTCGTCATGACAATGTGAGTATGGAATACTTTTGAGCGGAACGATAGCTGGAATGGAGTTGGAAATGGAAGAACGCGAATTTTTTACTGAAACCAACGAGCAACGGACCCATACGCTCGTCTGTCCTCACTGCGGTCAACCAAGCGACCATAAGATCAACTGGGTCGTCCGGCGCAAACGCGCGCAGTTGCCGCGCAATGCAGATGAACGTGACCGGGCAAAATTCGCCAAAGCACAACCCTACATGGTGCGTAAAGACGATCAGGTCATGTGCGGTAATATTCGCTGCCGCAAGCGCTTTGAAATCACGTCGCTACAGACGCTCGCCTTTTTATAGATCGCGAACAGCCCGTTTTGGGATCAGGTTATGAGACAGGTGCGGGGAGAACAGACAACTTTCAGCCGAAGGAGTTGCAACCAGCCCCCGCACCCCGTTTACAATCACAGTGCAATTACGAACGAACTATTTAGGAGAGATATCGTCCATGGCCAATATGCTGCTGCCCCTGGAAGAACGCAACCTGACCCCCGACCAGGTCGAAGCGTTGGATAAGCGCCGTGACCTGGGGCTGACGCTCCAGGTAGTCGCAGGACAATTTTCCGTGGTCTGTGTCCTGCTTCTTTTGTGGGTTGGCCAGGATCTGACGTACTCTCCGGGCTGGGCGCACCCGATGGCTTTCTACATGGCGATTGCGCTGGGTATCGTCTTTGTCTGCGGACTTACCGGCACACTCATGCGCCGTGGCGTTCCCCAGCTCGACTAGTCCTCGAACTGAATTCAAAACACGCCTGGGATTGCTGTGCCGTAGTCACGCCCAGTCCCAGGGGGTGTAGCAGCGCTGTCGCCAATGCGATAGCCTGATAACAGCAATGGCAACCGTTCCCGAGATCGTTCCCCAAAACATCCCCGGAAATCTTCCGCACGCAACAAGCGCGTCTTCCGCATCCTCGTCGATCGGCCGGCTTCTGGACGGCCACGGCCGCACCATTACCGACCTCCGCGTCTCCATCACTGATCGCTGCAACTACAAATGTGTCTACTGCCGCACCGGCGAAGTGGGCGCGCAATACGCTGAGCTCTCGACCGAAGAATATCTGCGGCTGATCCGCAACTTCGTCTCCCTCGGCATTGAAAAAGTGCGACTCACCGGCGGCGAACCCCTGCTGCGACGCGACCTCACCGAGATGGTGCGCGAACTGGCTACGTGGCGAACTCCCACTGGTCAGCCGCTCGACATTGCAATCACCACCAACGGCCACCTGCTTGAAAAACTAGCCGCGCCCCTCAAAGCTGCCGGCCTCAGCCGCGTCACTGTCAGCATGGACGCAGTCGAACAAGCCACATTCGAGCGGGTGACGCGCGTTCCCGGAAGTTTCCCCGCCGTCGTGCGCGGCATTCGCGCAGCACAAAACGCTGGCCTCGGCCCCGTCAAGATCAACTGCGTTCTACTGCGCGGCTTCAACGATGACCAGGTAGAAGGCTTCGGCCGGTTCGCTCGTGAACAGAACGTCATCGTCCGCTTTATCGAGTTCATGCCTCTCGAAGAGGGCCGCCTGTGGAGCCCTGAAATGGTCATCCCACTCACCGAAATCGTTGCGCGTCTCAACACCGTATTCCCGCTGCAAAGATTAGCCGCCAACGCGCCCAGCGAAACAGCAAGGCGCTTTGGATTCACCGACGGCATCGGCGAAATCGGCATTATCGCTCCAGTCACGCAGGCTTTCTGCGGAGCGTGCAGCCGCATCCGCCTCACCTCCGACGGTAAGATACGCACTTGCCTCTTCTCGCAAGAGGATCACGATCTTTATGGCCAAATGCGCGCCGGTGCATCCGATTTAAACCTGCAAGAATATATTCTTCGTATAGTTCAAAAGAAGGAAGCGCGACATCACATAGGGGAACCCGGTTTCCTCAAGCCATCCAGATCGATGGTTCACATAGGCGGCTAGCTTGCCAATGCGGATGCAAGTTCGCATTCCTGAAGACAAACCTGGCAATGCGATAGCTTTCTCAATCCTTGCCTCAGAAAATAGTTGGACTACGAGAAAGATCAGCCTATCCAGCCCATGCCAAATGAGAATGAAAATCGAGGCCCGCTGAAAGATCTACTGGTCTTTCACGAACTGGCGCGTGCCCTCACCTCAAGCCTCGACCTGAACGCTATTCCATACACCATGCTCGAATACATGGAACGCTTCATCGACGCTGAGCTGTGGGCGCTCCTGATGGTAGACCACGAGCGCCAGGAACTCTACTACGTTACCGCCGCCGGAGATAAACTATCCGGACTACGCGACCTTCGCGTCAAAATCGGCGAAGGCCTTGCCGGTTGGGTCGCGGAGCACGGCGAGACCCTCATCATTCCTGAAGCCGCCTCGGATCAACGCCTCACCGCAGTATCCCAAAGCCATACATTTTCTGTGCATTCAGCTATTGGCATGCCTATCCGCGGACGCAAAGGAACCCACGGCGTACTCGAAATCTTTAACCCCAATCTGGACGAAAACTCCGACTACACCATAGCCTTCCTGCATATCCTGGTGGACTACGCCGCCATCGCTATCGAAAACGCGCAGGAAGTAGCCCGCGCACAGCTCCTCACCATCACTGACGATGTAACCGGCCTCTTCAATGCGCGCCATCTCTACGAAGCATTGGAATCGGAGCTTGCTACCAGCAAACGCGAATCGAGCAGCCTGAGCCTGATGTTCCTCGACCTTGATCGCTTCAAGATGATCAATGACAACTACGGACACCTGGTGGGCAGCAACCTGCTGGGGCGTGTAGGGAAACGTTTGCGAGAACTTTGCCGCATCAACGATATCTGCTTCCGCTATGGCGGAGACGAATTCGTAGTCCTGATGCCCGACACTTCAAAAAACGAAGCAGCAAGACTCGCAAAGGATGTCCACGCAAGCCTGTCCAATAGCCTGTTCGTAATCAAAGAAGGACTCGAACTCAACATCGGCTCCAGCATCGGCGTAGCCACCTATCCAAACGATGGCAAAACCAGCCACGAGATCCTGGGCACAGCAGACAAGCGAATGTACTCGGTAAAAAGCAGCGGCCGCGGCCGCGTCATGGTCTAAACGTTGTAGCCTTCTGCAAAATTGCGATGAAAGCTTGCATGGACTACTCCGTTCGCAGCGCCTTCATTGGATCGATGGACGCGGCGCGACGGGCAGGCAGCCACGCTGCCACTGCGGATACCACACAGAGAAAAAGAGCTGCCGCCGCATAAACGAGCGGATCCTTAGCGCTGCCGCCCATAAGGCTGGCGTGTGTGCCCATGCCGGAATTTGTAAAGGACACACCTGCCAGGGTACGCGCTAACGCCAGAGCCAGCGCTGCTCCGGCAGCGAGACCCATCGCGGTAAGCGCGAGCCCATGACCTATCACCATGCGCAGTACGCTCGCGGGCTGCGCTCCCAAAGCCATGCGCACGCCGATCTCATGAGTTCGCTGCACTACCGAGTAGGCCATGACGCTATAGAGCCCTATCGTTGCCAGCAGAAGAGCCACCACGCCAAGCACTGTCATCAGGCTCGCTGCTACCTTCTGCGGATAAAGCGACGCCCCAATGAATTCCTTGAGCGGAGCAGCATCGAACACCGTTACATTGGGGTCGATAGCACGCGCCTGCGTGCGAAGCGTCGAGAGCATGTCGTCCGGATCGCCTGCGCTGCGTATATAGAAAGCGAGGTTCATATCCTCGCGATATATCTGCCGGAACGGCACATAGAAATAGGGAGTCGCGGGCTCGCCAAGGTAGTGATACTTGCTGTCCGCCACCACACCAACGACGCGAAACCAATCTCCCCATCCGTGAATTTTGTGCCCGATTGGGTCGCGATCCGCAAAGAAATGGCGCGCAAAGGACTGGTTCACGATCATGACTGGTTCGGTAGAGTTCTCATTGTCCTCGTCGGTGAAGTTGCGCCCTTCGAGAATTGGAATATGCATCAACGGTAGATAGCCGGGCGAGACAACATTGCGAAAGATGTTCATGTTTTCGTTCGGGCGCGGTGCGTAGCCGTCAATGCGAAGTTCTTCCCACCAGCTCGGTTCAAAGCCCAGCGGCACGCCATCCGAATAGGCCACGTCGGTGACTCCAGGCGTGCTTCCCATGCGCTCGGCAAGCCTGCGACAGAACTCCTTGCGCTGAGCAAGGCTGTAACCGTTCGTGGAGAGATAGAACTGACTTAGCAATACATGATTCGGGTCGAAGCCTGGCTCGATGCGCAGAGTTTGCTGGAAGCCGCGTGCAAAGAGGCCTGCGCCCACCAGTGCGACCAGAGCCAGTGCCACTTCGGAAGCAACCAGCGCTGAGCGTAGCCGGTTGCGGCTGCGGCCTGCCCCTCCATTACGGCCATTCGCATTGAGCTGGGAGTTCAGTTGCAGCTGGCCTACCTGCAATGCGGGAGCGATGCCTGCCGCTAGTGCTGCCAGCACACAGACTCCTGCGGTGAAAGCCAGAACGGCGAAATTCGGCCGTTGGTCCATCGATACCAGCAGTTGCAAGTTGCCGGGCGGCATGAGGTATTTGAGTGCGTGGCTCAGCCACGGCGTCAGAGCAAGTCCCAGGACGGCGCCGCTTCCGGTGAGCAACAGGCACTCAGTCAACACTTGCCGCGCAAGCCGTACACGTCCAGCACCCAGAGCGATTCGTGCGCTGAACTCCTTCTCTCGCACGGTGGCGCGTGCCAGCAGAAGATTGGCGACGTTGGCACACACAATCAGCAGCACCAGTACGCATACGCCCATGAGGATACGCAGTGGCCCAACCAGCAGGCCCTGCGGCCCATGCGGCGACTTCCACAGCGGCAGCAGGGTTGCGCTCATGCCCTCGCTCACGTCGGCATTCGCCACTGCCATGCGATCGGCCAGCACTTTGAGCTCCTGCCGTGCCTGGTCAAAAGTCACACCTGGCTTTAGCCGCGCGATGCCCAGCATGTTGCGGTTATGACGGTCACGCAGCATCCACTCCTTCACGCCATTGAGCACGGGCTGCTGCATATAGGGAATCCATAGATCAAACGCGGTGACAGGAATCGATCCGTGGAAGGCTGGCTCCACGACACCCACAATCGTCAGCTCATGCTGGTTTATGCGGATCGTCCTGCCCACAACCGATGGGTCGGCTCCGTAATGGGAGCGCCAGTAACGATCGCTCATAACAGCGATGGGAAACTTGCCCGGTGTATCGCTGAATTCGGCGGGGAGAAACAGCCGTCCAATCTCGGGCCTCACGCCCAGCACACTAAAAAAGTTGCCGCTGACCATCTCACCCCATACCCGCTCGGCGTGATCTTCCTTACCCACGCTAAAAGCCGCTATGTGCGTGACAGCAATTCCATCGAAAAGCTTGAGATGATCGCGGAAATCCTGATAGTCAGGATAGGAATTTGGCACCCAGCTTCCATTGGACATAACGGTCTCAACCGTCACCAGGCGGTTCGGGTCTGCAACTCCACCAAGCGGTTGCAGGAGTACGGCGTTGATCCACGTAAAAGCCGTGGTGCTGGCTCCGATACCGATAGCCAGGGTGAGCACCGTTACCGCTGTGAAGGCACGATTCCGCATCATCATCCGGAGGCCGAAGCGCACATCCTGGAGCAGGTGTTCCAGCCACATTGCGCGGCCTCGCAGATTGAAGCGCTCCTGCGCCGCCACGGTATTTCCAAAGGCAACCCGCGCCAATCTCTCCGCCTCTCGCGTGTTCACACCTGAGGCCTCCAGGTCATCCGCTTCAAGTTGAAGATGAGCACGGATTTCTTCCGCGAAGTCTTTTGGGTCACGCCGCCGTCGCCAGATCATTCAGACCTCCTCGTTCACCGGCGAGAGAATCAACTCCATCGCCCTGGTCAATCGATTCCACCATGTAGTTTTTGCGATGAGCTGGGCGCGGCCACGCTCTGTCAGCAAGTAAAACCTCGCCTTGCGATTGTTCTCCGAGACTCCCCATTTCGCACAAATCAAACCGCTGTCTTCAAGCCGCTGAAGTGCCAGGTAGAGCGAGCCGTGATCCACAAAAAATACTTCTTCCGACTGGCGTTGAATAGCCTTGGCAATTCCCTGGCCGTGGCAGGTGCCAAGCAGCAGCACTCTCAGAATCAGCAGATCGAGAGTGCCTTGCAGCAGCGTGATGCGCTCGTTATCGTCCTTTGGGGTCGGCATACGACCTGAGTATCCTACCGTTTGGGTCGGATGTCAACCCAAGTCGCCAACTTCCCTCGAAAAGTTAAATGGCAGAGATTCCAGATCCGCTCCCCTTGACAACTAGGGTTGGTCGCACCTACGCTGATCTTGCCCTCGACATCTAGGGGAACAGCCTATGGCAAAAAACGATCTTCAAGGCGCACTCGATCTTCTGATTCTTAAGAGCCTTTCCCAACTCGGCTCGATGCACGGCTTTGGCATCATCCTCCACATCGAGCGAGTCTCCGATGAGCTGCTTAACGTGGAAGAAGGTTCGCTCTATCCCGCGCTGCACCGCATGGAGCAAAGTGGATGGGTGCGTTCGGAGTGGGCTATGACCGAGAGCAGCCGCAAAGCCAAGTTCTACACCGTGACTGCGGCAGGCGAAAAGCAACTCGCAGCGAGAGAGAAGAACTGGGAGCAGGTAGTCAAAGGTGTTCAGGCAATTCTGCGCTTCGCGTGAGGTGAACTATGGGTATCTTCCGTCGTATTTTGGCCCTGGGCAAGCGTTCAGAACTTGACCGCGAGAATGAGGATGAGCTTCGCGACCACGTACAGATGCGTACCGAAGCCAATCTTGCAAAAGGTATGAGCCTAGAGCAGGCTGCCCGTGCTGCACGCCTTCGATTCGGCAATCCAACCGTGCTGAAAGAGCGTGTCGGGGCGGAGGATGCGGCTCTGAATCTGGAAAGTCTGTTCCGCGATGTACGTTACGCTCTGCGCGGATTCTCCAGGAGTCCCGGCTTCACCACGGTAGCGATTCTCACGCTGGCGCTCGGTATCGGCGCAAATACCGCCGTCTTTCAACTACTGGATGCCGTACGCCTCCGCAGTCTTCCTATCCAGAAGCCGGAGGAACTGGCGGAACTGCGCATTGTCGGCGGGAATAGGGGTATCGGGATCACAGACAGTGCTTATGCGAATTTCACCATTCCTATGTGGCAGGAGATTCGGCTCCATCACGATCCATTTTCCGGCGTTTTTGCATGGCGTCAAGCGGATATGGCAGTCGGTCCGCCCAACGAAGAAAAACACGTAAACGGGCTTGAGGTCAGTAGAGAGTTTTTCAACGTGCTCGGCGTTTTGCCTCTGCAAGGCAGGCTTATCGAGCCGCAGGACGAAGGCGGCTGTGAACTATCGAAAGTCGTCGCCAGTTATCCGTTTTGGAAGACTCAGATGGGCGGCCAGCCGATTACGCCAAGCACGACCATCCTCGTCGAAGGGCACGCGGTCCAGGTGCTCGGGGTAACGCCTCCATCCTTCTTTGGCGTCGTCGTGGGAGACAGGTTCGACCTCGCTTATCCAACATGTACGCCACCGAATCCTCGTCGAGAAGCGTTTAACTTTTCAGTCATGGGGCGGCTCAAGCCGGGCTGGGATATGGATCGAGCTTCAGGATATTTCAACTCCCTCAGTCCTGGCGTCTTCGAGAGCTCTGCTCCCACGAACTACAGCCCGGAGACGATCAAGACTTTTAAATCCTTCCGGCTCGCTGCCTACCCAGCAGGTGCGGGCGTGAGCAGACTACGCGATGCTTATGACTCCTCGCTGCAGTTACTCCTCGCCATCACGGGACTTGTGCTTCTCATTGCCTGCGCCAACCTGGCCAACCTGATGCTCGCTCGCGCCACAGCGCGTCAGCGGGAGATGGCTATTCGTATGGCCCTTGGTGCCTCGCGACGGCGCATGTTGAGGCAGTTGCTGATTGAGAGCAGTCTGCTCGCAATCAGCGGCGCATCGCTCGGTATTGCGCTTGCACAGCCTCTTAGCCGTCTACTCGTTGCATCGCTCGGTACCAGTCAATACTCGATCCATCTGGCGATCAGCACGGACTGGCGGGTACTGCTCTTCGCTGCAGTTGTGGCTGCTCTCACCTGCGTAATATTCGGCACTGTTCCAGCCATGCGTGGCGCGAACGCGGATCCTATCGCCTCACTCAAATCGGGTGAGCGCGGAGTCATTGGCAGCCGCGAACGCTTCTCGATCCAGCGCCTCATGGTCATCATGCAGATCGCGGTCTCCATGGTGCTGCTGGTTGGCGCTCTCCTGTTTGTCCGCAGCTATCGAAATCTGATGACCCTCAACCTTGGCATGCGTGAAAACGGAATCACGATCGCCTATTTCGGTTTTCCAGCATTGAATATCAAGCCGGAGAATCAGGCAGAGTTCAAACGGCAGTTAATGAACGATGTTCGCAGCATCCCTGGCATTCAGGACGCGGCTGCTACCACCAACATCCCGATGAGCGGAACCACCTGGGGTCATGAAGTCCATGTTGGCGCAATCGAGGGTGGAAGCAGATTCACGTATGCCGATCCGCACTATTTCTCCACTATGGGCATTCCGCTTCTCACCGGGCGAGCCTTCACGGATGCGGACACCAACTCTTCTCAGTTTGTCCTGATCGTCAATCAGGCCTTTCTTCGAAAATATCTCTCCACAACCCAACCCCTTGGCCAGCTTGTGCATGTCATGCCTGAGCCGCATTACCCCGAGCGAACGTATCAAATCATCGGCACCATTCCCGACACCCGGTACAGCGAGATGCGCGAAGACTCGCAGCCCATTGCCTACGTTCCGGCTGCTCAGCTTCCATTGGATGCACAGGATCCGAGAGTTTCAGCGATGATTGCTACCAGCATCGGACCGGATGCAATCGTTGCCCTGAGACATAACATCGAGGCCAAATATCCAAACATGAGTTTGCAGTTTTTCGACTTTCAACAGGAGATTCGTGACGGCCTCGTCGGAGACCGCATGATGGCCATGCTCTCCGGATTCTTTGGCGTGCTCGCCGCCCTGCTTGTAGCCGTCGGTCTCTATGGTGTGCTGTCGTACTTCATTACGCGGCGTCGTAACGAGATTGGCATCCGCATTGCGCTCGGCGCCAAACGAGGGCAGGTCATCGCCCTAATTATGCGGGACACAGCAGCCATGCTGCTGGTCGGAATCGTCCTCGGAACGGGACTGGCGCTTCTCGCCGGCCGCGCTGCCACAGCCATGCTCTTTGGCCTTAAGGCCTACGACCTTGCAACCCTGGCCTTCGCCATCGTGCTGCTAGCGTTCATCGCCGTCCTGGCCAGTTGGCTGCCCGCGCTCAAAGCGTCCAACCTGGATCCAGTCGCAGCATTACGTTCCGAGTGATAGAAGGCACTTGCCGAAAGAGTGTGAAGCTCTTAGCTGAGAAACTCGAACAAGAGAGGCGTCCCGAGACGCCTTACTCTTCGGATGGTTCGACATCCTGATCAGCGGCCTCATCAACAGCCTGATCGACAGCTTGCCGGGTCGCCATATCTTCCAACTGCTTCCGCCAATCGAGCGTGTCGATAAATCCGCGCGACTCACGCCAGCCCGGCTCGACAATCACATGCAACTCCAGGTAAACCCGCGTCCCCAGCAACGACTCAATCTCCTTGCGCGCGCTCGTCCCGATAGCCTTGAGCTTCACTCCACCCTTGCCAATCAGAATCGCCTTCTGCCCATCGCGCTCGCAGTAGATCACCGCTGAAATACTCGTCACCGGCAGCTTTACCTCTGCTACACCACCACCCTTGATCGGACGAGGCTTCTTCGCCTTGAGCGGCTGTGGTGGCGGCTCCTCAAACTTCTCAATCACCACCGCCGCAGCATAAGGAACTTCTTCGCCCGTCTCCATCAGGATGCGCTCGCGTATCAGCTCCGCCACCAGAAAACGCTCCGGCTGATCCGTAAACTGCTCCGGCGGAAAATACCTCTCACCTTGCGGCAAAGTCTCGACCAGCTTTTCAACCAGACGATCCAGCCCATCGCGCTTGCGAGCACTGATCGGAAAAACCTCCGCAAAGGAATACTGCTTCATCAGCCGATCGATCAAAGGCAAAAGCTGCTCGCGCTGGATAAGGTCAATCTTGTTAATCACCAGAAAAACAGGGCAATCCAGCTTGCGTACCAGCCCAAAGATGAACTCGTCTTCACTACGCCAGTTAGGCCGATGCTCCGTCTTCTTGGCCGCGTCGACTTCAGCAACCGCTTCACTGGGATCGCCTTCACCATTGGGTTGAAGTGGCAAAACTTCCTCGGCCCTAATTTTGCCCTCAACTTCGCTCTCAAGCTGCAACTCGCGGCTGGCGTCTACCAGGAGCATCACCACGTCGCGCGTCTCAAGCGCATCGTAGACCTCCTGCATCATGCGGCGGTCAAGCTGCGTGCCCGGCTTATGAACACCTGGTGTATCCACAAAAACAATCTGCGCAGCCGGACGCTTCACGCCCTTGCTGCTGCTCGCCGCCACCTCAAGCACACCCGTAATCCGATTGCGCGTAGTCTGCGGCTTGCTCGTGACGATCGCCACTTTTTCGCCAACCAGTGCATTCAACAGCGTGCTTTTACCGGCATTCGGCCGGCCTAAAATTGAAACAAATCCTGAACGCAATTCTTACTCCACTTCTGTTCCGTTACTGCCGTTGCCGTTACTTCTATTGCCAGTTCGTGAGCGAATACTCCGCTCATCATTCTCATCCTCTGCTTGAGCTGCAAACTCATCGGGCGTAACAAAAATGCGCACCTTCTCCACACGGCGATCTGAAGAAGCCACAACCTCAATGCGCACCGAGCCAATCTCTACGACCTCACCTGCGTGAGGAATTCGCCCCTCAGCCTCGCTGACCAACCCGCCAACCGTCTGCGCCTCATAATCCTCTTCTTCAGGATGCCAATCCGGCCCGGCCAGCTCGTCCAGTCGATCTACCGGAAACCCTCCCGGCACTTCCCACACGCCTTCAGAGATGCGCTGCGGATCATCCACCCGCGCATCCTCTTCATCCTCGTGCTCATCGCCAATATTACCCACAATCTGTTCCAGCAAATCTTCAATCGTGACCAACCCAGCCACTTCGCCGTACTCGTCAATCACGATGCGCATATGCTGCTTCTCGCGCTGCATATCGCGTAGCAGTTCATAGCCCTTCTTCGTTTCAGGCACCAGCGCCACCGGACGTCGAATCGTCGCCACCGTGCGAACCCGCGCTTCCTCATCCGTAATCTGCAACAGATCATGCGCAAAAGCGATACCGGTAACGGCATCCAGCGTCCCGGCATAAACAGGTACACGCGAATAATTGTGCTCCCGCAGTTCTTCCAGGAACTCCACCAGCGTAATCGACTCAGGCACTGCGAAAATCTGCGGCCGCGGCGTCATGATATCCCGCACCAGCAAGTCGCCAAACTCCACCGCCGAGCGCACCAACTCGCGGTCGCTCTCTTCCAGAATTCCCTCTTCTTCGCCTGCTTCCAGCAGCGCTTCTACATCGCCTGCCGTCTCTTCCTCCGCCGTAACCGGCTCCTCTGCGAGCGTAGCTATCGACAGCAGAAAACTGATCAGCAGCGTAACAGGAAAAACAACCAGCAACAGCAGCCGCACTGCCCACAAGAGCCGCACAACCCAAAGCCCCTTCGTACGCTGAAAAAGCAAAAACGGCACAACCTGCGTGCAGAAAACCACGATCAAAATAATGATCAGAACAGCTTGAAAAATCTCCTCCGTCGACGGCCTGCCTGCATTTGCCGCACGATCGAACAAAACTCTCCCAAGCTCAAGCGCCAGCATTCCCATCGAGAGATGCATGAGCACGGAAGCAGCCAGCGCTCCCCGTTCCCGTGAGATCCACAATCGGCTCTCAATATGCTCTTCCCATGCATCCAGATTGTCCTGAACCTCACGCGAAAGGATCTTTCCAAATTCGTAATGAACTCGCGTCACATACGCTGCAATCGTCAAAATACCAGCCAGCAAAATGAGAATGCATAACGAACCGATACTCATCGCGTGCTCCCGAATTGAGAGCTGCCTTCGACCCGCTCAATCAATCCCAACGGAAGCTTCAACTTTGCCCGCAGCCTGCGTTCTTTCTTAGCCATCTGCCCCTCATCGACCTCGTGATCGTATCCAGCCAGATGCAACATCCCATGCAACATCAGCACCCGCAGCTCTACTGCCAGCTTGTGCCCCTGCTGCGCAGCCTGCCGCGACGCCGTCTCTACAGAAATGGCCAGATCTCCAGCCGACCCAAATCGCGGGTCATCGACTGGAAACGAAAGCACATCCGTAGCCTTGTTTTTCTTGCGAAACCGTCGGTTCAGATTGCGTATGCCCGTATCTGTAGTCAGCAGAACAGTGACCTCGCCCTTCAAACCCACGGCGGTTTGCGCCTCGCGCAGATAGCGCGTGAGCGTTCTTTGGGATGGAAGCGGATGCCGCGTACGCCGCGTGCTCGCCACCGTAACGGCTGGAGCAAGCTGCGGAAAGCCGTCGGCCGCTTCCGGCTGGTCTGGGTCTAAGAGGATCATCGTGCTCCGGAGCAGCTACCTGAGCTGCCCCGGATAGTTTGATGATACGGTATTCCGAAATTTACTGCGTCTTTACGCGTTTCAGGTTATTGAGGTTTCGTCGAAGACTGCCCCGGAATGCTCGTTCTGGAACCCGGCTTCTGCTCCTGTGCATCCCCCAGCCCAAGCGGCAACTCCCGCTGCTGCGACTTTCCTTCGTACGCGCGAATGATCCGCTGCACCAGGCTATGCCGCACCACATCCCCATCCTCGAAGTGGCAGAACTTGATCCCTTCCACCCCTCCAAGCAGGTTGATCGCCTCCACCAATCCCGATTTCTTCGGATTCGGCAGATCGATCTGCGTAATGTCGCCCGTAATAACCGCCTTTGAATTGTTCCCCAAGCGCGTCAGGAACATCTTCATCTGCTCAGTCGTCGTATTCTGCGCCTCATCCATGATGATGAAAGCATCGCTCAAAGTCCGCCCACGCATAAACGCCAGCGGAGCAACTTCGATGATGTTCTTTTCCAGCATCTTGTCGACCTTTTCCGGCTCGCAAAGGTCATAAAGCGCGTCATACAACGGCCTCAAATACGGATCGACCTTCTCCTGCAAACTGCCAGGCAAAAAACCAAGCCGCTCACCAGCCTCAACCGCAGGCCTCACCAGAATGATGCGGCTGACTTTCTTCGCATTCATCGCGGCAACCGCCATGGCTACAGCAAGATAAGTCTTGCCCGTACCCGCCGGTCCAACGCCGAAGATCATGTCGTTCTGTTCAATCGCCTCGACATACTTCGCCTGGTTGATCGACCTCGGCGTAACCGCCCGCTGAACGCCCGCCTTGACGCCCGTTGTCCGCTGCTTCGCAGAGTCCATCAACGACTTCAACGTCACCGCCGGATCAGCCACCACCAGCTTTAGCATGGCGTGAAGTTCGCCATTGAAAGGATGCACGCCCGCACGGCGCAGCGACTCAAAATCCGAGAAGATGCGCTTAACCCTGCCCACGCTATCCTCCGGCCCTTGTACGTGAACTGCATCGGAGCGCAGATCAATCCGCACGCCGAGCGAATCTTCCATCAGTCTCAGGTTTTCGTCGCGGGTCCCGAACAGGGGCTCAAGGTTGGGCGTAATCTCCAGAGCGATCTTCAATGGATTAGAGAGCCTCCGTGGCTGCAAGCAAAGCCGACAGCGGTTGAGAGTTAGGTTGAGTTGGGATTGAGGTGTTGAGCAAAATGCCGTCGATCAATATGTCATACATGTCAAACAATAAACAGACGCGAAGAGGGCCGCTAACGGCCAGTCTGCGATGCGGGATGGCATAGGCGACCAAATCCTGTATCTGACACAGAGAGTACCCCTACAGGCAGTGGTAGTCAACCCTAATTATGTAAATTTGCACTACCAATATTGATTGGCCATCACTATCCAAAGCTCGCTCCAGATCTTTTTTAATTATGAGATCCATTCAATTCCTGCTAACTCGTTTCTCCTTGCATGTTTTAGCCTGTTAGGGATATCTTCCCTCTGAGTAGCCCCAATACTTAACTATGTGAAAGATAATTTCGCAACTGGAATAGCCGCTTTGCGGCTTCGCCTTGTCTGCACTCTGTTAACGCCCATTCAGGAGCACCGATGCACTTCCGCTGGTCTTCAGCTTTCTCTGCCTTGATTTTCCTCGCCGTACCCGCCTCATTCCAGATGGCGGCTGCTCAGACACCTACCGCAACCCCGAACTTCGGTGGTTTTTACGCAGCTCCAGTCGTGAGTGCAGGATCTACGGAAAGCGCCACAATCGTCACTGGCGACTTCAATAAGGATGGCAAACCGGATTTAGTAACAGTGAACTCCAGCGGACAGCTCGAAATTCTACTGAATAATGGCAGCGGTGGCTTTGAAACGCCTTCCATCATTGCGGCACCAAAACTATCCGGGATCAACTCATACACCCTCAATGCAGCGATAGCCCTGGATCTAAATGGAGATGGCTACTCAGATCTTGTTCTGGGAACGTCACCCAATTCGTCTTTGCATCCGGCCCTCGTTGTTCTTCTTAATCAAAAGAACGGCTCCTTCGGAGCCCCTGTAACCTTGTCGTTGCCAAATCCAACGGGGTATCCAATCGATACCTATTCCTATGGCCTCGCTCAAACAACGACCTCTGGTCATAACGATATTGTTGCAGTCGAGTGGCTCAACACTGACCAAATATTGCTGCAAGTCTTAACCAATGATGGATCTGGGAATTTTTCTCCCCAGACTGCACAGACCATTAACGTCCCTGTCGCGCAACAGCCCTACTCCTCTGCCCACGTGATGCCTGCATTTGCAGATGTTAACCACGATGGCAAACAGGATCTTTTATTGGAGCGAGAAGATGATCGGTTGCTTACCGACTACGTGGACGTGCTACTAGGCAACGGTAACGGCACCTTCCAGCTTCCCTCCCCAAATACCACCGTCACATTTCCGTCATCCAACGCCGGACTTGTGCCCTATACAGTACTGACGGCGCAGAGCCTGACTACCGATGCCTCAAAAGCTGATCTCATTTTGATCAATTACGCAGGCGTATACACCGCGTTGGGCAATGGTGACGGAACGTTTCAAACACCCAATTTACTTCTGAATAAAACACAGACGCCAAATCAATCACTGCAGACGGGATGTGTCTTGCAGGTTCAGGCCGTGGATCTAAACGGGGATAGCAAACCTGACCTAGTTGCCGTCGGATGCGGTGCGCTGGTCACGTATCTCGGTAACGGCGACGGTACCTTTAACGGAATCACAGGCACAGCAGTAGGGTTTGATGACGGAGGATATGGCTCTGTAAATTTGATCGTTACAGCAGACTTCAACGGCGACGGTAAGGTAGACTTCGCCAACAGCGATGCAAGCGGCAATGTCGAACTTGGCATTGGCAACGGCGATGGAACTTTTGTAGCTACACCGCTGCTGTACTCTGCCAACTCCCCGATTCTGCCACCTCAAGCAGTTGGGGTTGGAGCTGTCGCCGACTTGAACGGGGATGGTTTTACGGACTTGATTGCATTGGGGCCGAACTCCCTAGTTACAGGCCTCGCCAACGCCAAAGGTGGATTCTCATATCAAACAACTTTGCCGTACTCTACCTACGGCACGGTCTACGTGGAACTCTCGACTGGTGACTTCAATGGAGATGGCAGACAGGACATCGTTCTTGTTGGAGATGACGGAACGGCCGCAGTAGCTTTATCCAATGGCGATGGGACATTTAGAACTCCCGTCAACCCCATCACTCCTTCGATGGCTCTGGCGTGTGCACTTTATTACAGCGCAGTCGGCGACATCAATGGAGATGGGAAGCTGGACCTGGTATTTGCCTATCCCGGTGACGTTGGCTGTGGCGGCAGTACTGTTCCATCGGGCTATTTCACAGTGCTGGGCAATGGCGACGGAACATTCAAGACTCCAACCTTCTACGCCTCAGGAACGGACTTATATACCGTTACACTTGCAAGTTTCCATGGGAAAAATAATCCCCTTGACCTTATCCTCGGCTCATCTGGTCTCTTCACCCTATCCGGTAGCGCCAGCATACTAAAGGGCAACGGTGACGGAACATTCGAAGCTCCCACCGTCGTGTACACCGGAAACTCCGTTCAACAGATTCTCACCGATGACTTCAACCAGGATGGCAGCCCAGATCTCACCCTGGTCACCCTGGATTCAGGAACCGGTGGCGAAGCAATGTTATACGCAGGTAATGGAGATGGAACCTTCAAGAAGAGTACCGGCTTAGGCGCAAACACCATCAACAATTCTGCTATCTATGCCGACGTAAACGGTGACGGTATTCCAGATTTGATCGGCGATGATAGGTACGGTTTGATGTTTGTAAATCTGGGTACAGGGCAAGGTAGCTTTGCCCCATCTATCAATTACTTTTTTTCGGGAATTACCACCCCTCTCTTTGCGGGCAACTTTCTTGGCGACAATACACAAAGTATCGTGGGGTTCAGCGAATACCTCGGTGGAACAGCATTCTTCATGAATCAGGGTGGAACCTCACTCACCGTAACCGCATCACCCAGTCCCGTCGCGGGCGGCACAAGCGTAGTCTTGACTGCAAATCTGGCAGCAACGCTGTCCCATCAGCCAGAACCCATAGGGACCATTAAGTTTTATGACAACAGTTCGACGCTGCTGGGAAGCAGCCCAGTGGGAACTCCGTTTTCCTTTACAGGATTGCAACCTGGGGTGCATAGCATCACGGCCGTCTACTCCGGTGATGCTCATTTCAATCCCAATACCTCGACACCTTTCACAGTCACGATATCAGCGCCTCCACCGCCTGATCCTGATTTCACATTCACATCCAGCGCTGTGACCCTTACCTTGGCAGCAGGTCTATCGGGAACCCTGAACTTAACCATCGCAGATAACGCCAGTCTCACTTCTAAAACCACGTTCCAATGCAGCGGATTACCTGCTGAGTCCTCCTGTTCCTTCACTCCATCAACCCTCAGTGTGTCTGCAGGGAACTCGGGAACAACTACGCTAAGCATCAGCACCAAAGCTGCCTCAACAAATATCCGGTTAAAAGTAGGCTCTCAGGCCCATCTGGCAGGCCTTGGAGTAATTGCTGCCGGAGGGCTGCTTTTCCTTATCCTGCCGAGAAAACGCGCAGGATGGTTTCTATTGGTTGCCGTAGTGACCTTGGGAAGTCTGATCCCCCTGAGCGGATGCGGTGGTGGATCAAGCCCATCGACCCCAACCGGCTCTTCCGATCCTGGAACTCCCACCGGGACCAGCAATATAACGGTAACTGCAACCGCAACCTCCGGAAGTACAACGATCACTCACACCGCAACCATCGCGCTGACCGTGCAGTGACCTGCTTCTTTCGAGTTGCAGACTGGCCCTCCAAACCAGTCTGCAACTCGAAAGAAGTAATTCCGGAAATGTTTGTTCCTGCTCATGCCTTCGCCTAACACGAGAGGCCAACTTCATTTTGGGCGAGCTGACCCTGTTGGATAAGGTTAACGTTGCCTGGCGCCAATACCGGCAGAATGCATGCGAGCTCATGCGTGCAGGAATGGCGGGCGGAACCGGGGCAGGCGCAACCAAGACCGAATGCGAATACAAGATGGACCGTCAATATGTCCAACAAATCGCCGATGCCGTTATCTAAAGATTCTCGCCAAATAAAGAGTATGGGCTGGACCCCTTGCTGATCGACTGGCGCCTGACCTGAAATCCGATCCTTCGGCGTTCCCTCTTCGGCGCCACGCTCCAGAGAATGACAATTCTCCGCAAACAGATCTGCTGTCCAAGCCGGGTTTCCATTGACCCAAAACCGACCTTCGCGTAGACTAGGAAATTGCAAGGGATGCGGCTGAATCTGCATTCTGGCCAGCATTCCGCCCCAAAATCGGGGACAAAGATAAGGATCAGCGAAATACCATGGCAAATCATGTTTCGTCACTCAAGCGCGCCCGTCAAACGGTCGTAAAGACTGAAGTTAACCGCGCCAACCGCACCCGCGTTCGCGGCAGCCTACGCCTGATGCGCGAAAGCCTCGCCAAGGGCGACGTGAAAGCAGCCCAGGAGCAGTTCAAGGCCACCGTCTCCGCTCTCGACAAGAGCGTACAAAAGGGTGTCCTGCACAAGAACACCGTCTCCCGTTACAAGAGCCGGTTGAATGCTCGCCTGAAGGCTCTCGTTCTGGCTCCAGCCAAGGCCTAGCTCTTAGAGGCAGCAAAATTATGAGGCAGGACGCGCAAGCATCCTGCCTTTTTCCATTGCATCTGAGTTCTCTTCGTTCTTTATCCGACGCTTTTTATAGAAAACCACGCACGCACCGTAATGCTGCAGTCTGCTTAATTCAGCAGCTCAAAAATCCCCGCAGCTCCCATGCCGCCGCCGACGCACATCGTCACCATGCCGTAGCGAACCTGTCGGCGACGCATCTCCGCAAGAATTGAAGCTGTAAGTTTTGCCCCTGTACATCCCAGGGGATGCCCTAACGCAATCGCTCCCCCGTTCACATTTACTTGCTCCGGATCGAGCCCGAGCTCACGAATCACCGCCAACGCCTGCGCCGCAAACGCCTCATTCAATTCAATTAAGCCAATATCTTCAAGCCTTAAGCCTGCCTGCGCCAACACCTTTGGGATAGCAAAAATCGGTCCCGCACCCATCTCCTCCGGCAAACAACCGGCAGTCGCATAAGCAACGAAGCGGGCCAGCGGCTTGATGCCAAGCTCAGCGGCCCGGTTCGCACTCATAATCACCGCAGCAGCAGCTCCATCCGAAGTCTGTGAAGAGTTGCCGGCAGTCACGCTTCCCTCGGCATGGAAGGCGGGTTTGAGCCTGGCCAACGCCGCCAGTGAAGTGTCGGCTCGCGGACCTTCATCGGCTAAGACCATTGTTTCTTGCGGTTTAGATCCGACTGCGGTATTGCTTACCGGATATGGAATAATCTCATCCGAGAATCGTCCGGCAGCCTGCGCGGCAATCGCTTTTTCATGGCTGGCGAGCGAAAAAGCATCCTGATCTTCTCGGGAAACGCCGTAATGGCGGGCGACGCGTTCTGCAGTCAGGCCCATCGTAAGCAGCGCGGTGGGATAATGTTCGGCCAGCCAGGGGTTGGGGCTGGGCTTGTTACCGCTCATGGGAATCATGCTCATAGATTCCGCCCCGCCTGCGATAACTACTTTAGAAATACCGGTTTGCACACGCATCGCTGCTTGAGCGATCGCTTCCAATCCCGATGCGCAGAGGCGATTGACGGTCATGCCGCTGATGGAGACTGGCAGTTCCGAGCGCAGAACCACGGTCCGCGCAAGGTTCCAGCCCTGTTCCCCTTCAGGCATAGCGCAACCCAGGATGAGGTCGTCGATCTCGTTAACATTGAGTTCATGTACGCGGGCCAGAGCGCCACGGATGGCGGCGGCGGCTAGGTCGTCGGGGCGAGCGGTGGCGAAGGCGCCTTTTCCTGCGCGGCCGACTGGGGTGCGAACGGCGCTGACGATGACGGCTTCTTCCACTGGAAACTCCTTTTGAACGAACAATAGACGCTTAAAGAGATTGGTCTACTACGACTCGTTCCCATGCGCCATTGCGGTACAGATGATAGACGGTTTTGATGTCGAGAATGCTGTCGGCCAGGGCGTCATGGTCGAGTGGAGCTGGACGCTTATCCATACCGGCCAGGGCGTCGTGCACATGCTGGGGAGAGGCTGCGTCGATACCCCAGTTGAAGCCGAGTTCGTGGCTGGGATCGTGCTGCTGCAGGCGATCTGTTTCCGGTTGCGTCGCCAGAACGATGGGTTGTGCAGCCGTGGCTGTCGAGAAGAACACCAGCAAAGAGACTTGCCCGTTTACGGAGCAAAGGACGGCCCAGTCGTTTGACCCGGAATGCTCCAGGCTACCGTGGATTACGTTCTCGGGACGACGCGCTTGATAAGTCTGCGGAATCAGGCAACCGCGGGTTGCCAGCTCAGCAGCGATGGGGGCTGGAAGATCGGGAAATGAACTGACCGGGAGGTGGCGAACGCGGTACGCGACCTGGCGGCCATCGACCTCAACCTGGCCAGTTGCGGTGAGTTGCGACGGGGATGGAGTTGCGATTTGTGCGAGCAATACATTTGCACAGAGAGCCAGTCCGCTCAAGGCGGCAATTGAAACGAAAGTCGATCTATCCGGTCTTGATTCCGGCATGGTTAGTTCCTTAGGGGCTTGCCGGTTTTGAGTGTAAAGGAGATGCGCTCCTGGGTTTTGCGCTCGCCACAGAGGGACAGAAATGCTTCGCGCTCCAGATCGAGCAGGTATTGTTCGGTGACCAGTGTGCCGGGCGTCAGGCGTCCTCCACAGAGAACGTAGGCAGCTTTGGCGGCGACCTTTTGATCGTGCACCGAAGCGAAGCCTGCCTCGCCCATGAGAAAGATACCGGTTTCAAGCATTGAGAGTGCCGCCAGTCCGGCTGCGGGAATCTGCGCACGCGAAACGGGAGCGACGTATCCGGCATTTGCCAGCGTGAGCGACTGCGCCTTGGCGTCGAGCAGCAGGCGTTCGCGGTTGAGAGTAACGCGGTCGGCTGCGGAGAGCAGGCCCAGAGCGCGGGCCTCGGCAGCGGATGTTGAGACCTTGGCCATAGCTATGGTTTCGAGCGAACGCTTGAGGGCAGTAGCGTATTCGCCTGATTGGGCGAACTTTGACGGTGGGTCGCGGGGCTCAGGAGGTGCGATGGTCACGGCCAGATCCATTGCGCGGAGAGCCATTTCCTTGGTACCTCCGCCGCCGGGAATCAAGCCTACTCCGGCTTCTACGAGACCCATGTAGGTTTCGGCGTGGAGCTGGCGCTGCGCGGCGTGGAGGCTGATTTCAGCGCCGCCGCCGAGGCACAATCCAAACGGAGCGACAACGACGGGGCGCGGGCAGAACTTGATGGCTGAGGTCATCTGCTGGAAGCCGCGAATGGCGAGGTTAATTTCGTCCCACTCGCCCTCCTGCATACCGAGCAGGAGTTGCATGAGATTGGCGCCGACGGAGAAGTTCTCCGCATCGCTGCTGATGACGAAGCCTTGAAAGTTACGAACCGCCTCGCTGGCAGGAGCCAGTACCGAGTTAAGCAGCGAGACAACATCGCCACCGATGGCGGATTTAACGGAGTGAAGTTCGAGGCAGGCGATGCCGTCGCCCAGATCGACCAGCGATGCTCCAGGATTCCTGCGAATGACGCCTTTGCTGTTCGCCGAGGCAGTGCGATAGTCGGCAATGCGAGCGTGGCCGGGAATGGCGGCAATCGGCTCCATCTGATTGGTGATGGGCGAAAAGCAGCTCTTGCCATCGGAGGAATACCAACTGCCATGCCCCGCTGCGAGCAGAGATTCCACACGCGGGCTGACGGGCAGGGACAGTTCTTTCATGCGGGCGACAGTGCTTGCGGCGCCTGCTGCATCCCATAGGGCAAATGGTCCCAGCTCCCAATTGAACCCGGCGCAGATGGCGCGATCGATCGAGGGTGCGTCGTCGGTTACCTCGTCGATGCGGTCTGCGGAGTAGTTCCAGAGATTCGCCAGCAGGGGCCATAGGTAGGCTGACGCTTTGTCCTTCTTAGGATCGTTGGCGAGCAGCAGGCGCAGGCGTTCGGGCAGGCTGGCGGCGTTCTTTGCCATTTCGAGGGCTGGAATTTTGGCCTTGGCCAGCGGACGATATTCGAGCGTTTGTGTATCGAGGGCGAAGCGCTGTTCCTGGCCTGCTGCATCGCGCGTTTTTTTGTAGAATCCTTGGCCGGATTTGTCGCCCAGCCAGCGGTGCTCGACCATCGCATTGATGAGATTTAATGGGCCGTCATTGGTGGAGCCGTCACTGGTAACGCCTTCACTAAAGTTGGAGGCTACATGGGCGAGAACGTCGATGCCGATCATGTCGGCCAGGCGGAAGGTGCCGGTTCGCGGCCAGCCGATGGCCGTGCCGGTCAGGGCGTCGACTTCTTCGACGGTAAGCCCTTGCTGCTTCATAAGGCTCAGCGCGGTGAACATATTGGCGACGCCGATGCGGTTGGCGATGAAGTTTGGCGTATCGTGCGCCAGGACCACCTGCTTGCCGAGGATGCGATCGGCAAATGCGGAAAAGGCGGCGACTACTGCGGAATCGGTATCCGGGGTGGGAATCACTTCCAGCAGGCGCATGTAGCGAGGCGGATTGAAGAAGTGAGTTCCGAACCAGCGCTTGCGTGCGGAGGGGCTGAGTGCATCGCCGAGGCTGTCTGCGATCTGCACTATCGGCAGGCCAGAGGTGTTGGTGGTGAGGATCGCTTCAGAGCCTAGATGCGGGAGGATACGAGTTAGCAGGGTTTGCTTGACTGCGAGGTTTTCGGTGACGGCCTCGATGACCCAATCACAGTTTGCAAGTTTGGAGAGATCGTCTTCGAAGTTGCCGGCTGTGATGAAACGGGCAGCGGATAGTTCATAGAAGGCTGCAGGCCTGGCTTTGAACAGAGATTCGAGGGCAGACGAGGCCAGGCGATTTCGCGATTTTGTTTCGCCATCGGGAACTATGTCCAGGAGGAGAACGGGAATTCCGGCGTTGGCGAGATGGGCTGCGATACGGGAGCCCATAGTGCCGGCTCCGAGGACTGCGGCGCGGCGGATGAGCATAGGTTGCGCGAGCGCGGAGATTGATTCGCGGGCTGTATTTTGGGGAGCTGCGGGTAACGATGGATTGGTCATGCTACTCCCTTGACGGCGCTACTGTTGCGGAGCGCCTGAACTTGCCGGAACGATCCCGAGCATACGGGCAGGTGCGGGTTGGGGTCAAGAAGCGACTGCGGATGTAGAGCAGGCCTCCTGCTGAGCATACGCATTCGGGTCGGCAATCTTGATCAAAGATGCGCTAAAACCGATGGGTGGCTGGAAGGGCAAAGGCTGGCAGCAGATTCCCTTCGGGAATGACAGCCAGAAAGGCAAGGGCAACGGCAAGGACAAAGACAACCGCAACGGCTGGGCAACGGCTGCGCCTGTGGAACTTCGTGGATTGACTCGCGGATGCGCGGCGCTTAGCTTCTTAGATGGCTGAGTAAAAACATCTAGGAGTGCAAAGAATGGGTCTGGCAATTGTAATCATGGCGGCGGGTAAAGGGACACGTTTGAAATCGCGGCGACCGAAGGTGCTGCATGCGATTGGCGGCAAGCCGTTGCTGGAGCATGTGATTGCCGCGGCGAGCCGGATCGTTGCGCCTGCCGATATCTATGCCGTGGTGGGACACGAAGCGGCAAGCGTGGAAGCTGCGGTTGCCGGTACCGGAGTGGGGTTCGTGCTGCAGGCGGAGCAGTTGGGGACGGGGCACGCGATTCAGTGCGCGCAGGAGGCGATTCGCGGATACGATAACGTGCTAGTGCTGTCTGGCGATGTGCCGCTGATTCGACCGGAGACCATTGGGCTGCTTTGGGAATTTCACCAGGCACAGGATGCGGCGATGACGATTCTGACGGCGAGGCCGGAGAATCCTTTTGGATACGGGCGCGTGGTGCGTAGAGGTTCCGATTCGGCGGAGGTCGAGGCGATTGTGGAGCAGAAGTCGTTGAGCGCCGGGCAGGAAGAAATTGGCGAGATCAATTCCGGGATTTACGCATTCAAGACGGCGGCACTGCTGCAGTATTTGAGCAGGATTGAAGCGGGGAATTCGGCTGGAGAGTATTACCTGACGGACCTTGCGGGGATACTGGTAGCGGCGGGCGAGCGGGTGGTGGCGGTCGAAGCTGCTGATCCTGAGGAAGTGCTGGGCGCGAACACAATTGCCGAGCTGGTGTCGTTGGATGCGACTTTGCGCGCGCAGAATGCAGAGCGGCTGATGGCGCAGGGAGTTACGATTTTTCGGCCGGAGACCAGTGTGATTGACGCGGACGTCGAGGTCGGGCCGGATACAGTCATCGAGCCGTTTGTGCAATTGCTGGGCAAAACGCGGATTGGGTCGGATTGCCTGATTCGGTCGAGCACGGTGATTGAAAATTCTACGATTGAAGACGGAGTGATTGTTCGCCAGAGCTGCGTGATTGCTGAATCTACGATCGGGAGCGGCGCGAGGATTGGGCCTTTTGCCCACATCCGGCCGGGGAGCGAGATCGGCGAGGATGCGCATGTCGGGAACTTTGTCGAGACGAAGAAAGCACGGCTCGGCAAAGGCGCAAAGGCCAATCACCTGACCTATCTGGGCGACGCCGAAGTTGGAGCAGGCTCGAATATCGGCGCGGGTGTGATCACCTGCAATTATGACGGGGTGAACAAGCACACTACCAAAATCGGAGCTGGCGTGTTTGTGGGAAGCGACTCGACCCTGGTTGCTCCGATCACTCTCGGCGACGGATGCTACGTCGGAGCGGGCTCATGTATTACAAAGGATGTACCGGAAGATGCCCTGGCTGTGGGCCGTTCAAAACAAGTGATTAAAGAAGGTTGGGCTGTGGCGAAACGAAAGCGCCTGCGCGGTGAGTGTTAACTGGGCGCGAACTCTGGCAAAAGAATGCGCCACCGCTTTTCGAATTTGCATCGTAATATAGACAGGCCCTTGGGCGGAGACAATTTACGATGCAAACCCGGAGTGCTGGCGATCGTTCGATGAGATAATTTTCAGTACTTTTGTTTCTCTTTCAAGGTTATTCCTTGTGATGTAAATCCTGCGAAATATGTTTTTTGAGTCGGATTTGCGTAGTATTTGGCCAGCGGTAAGGACGGGGGAATCATGGGCGCACCGGCAAGAATTCTGATTGTGGATGACGAACCCCACGTGCGGTCAATGCTGGCTGCCACCCTGGACCGGCAGAGCTACCAGACAGTGCAGGCAGGTAGCAACGCAGAAGCTTTTGAACTGATCGACCGGCAGCATTTTGACCTGGTGCTGACTGACATTGTGATGCGGGATGGCAATGGCATCAGCCTGCTGGAGCGGGTGCACGTCGATCATCCGCAGACACCGGTGATTATGGTGACTGCCATCCAGGATGCAAGTGTGGCGATCAGCGCCATGCGCAAGGGCGCTTACGACTACCTGCTGAAGCCGTTTGAGCGCGATCAGTTACTGATCACCGTGCGGCGGGCACTCGAACACCGCAACGCACTTCGCGAGAGTGAGAATTATCAGCAGAATCTTGAGCAGATTGTGGATGCCCGAACAGAATTGCTGCACCAGGCAATCGAGGATCTGGAGCGCTCGTACGACATCACGCTCGAAGCGCTGGGCGACGCGCTGGATTTGAAAGACTCCGAGACGGAAGGCCACTCCAAACGGGTGACAGCCTATACGATTGCCCTGGCGAGAGCGATGGGGATTGGCTCTGACGGCATCAAGGTGATTGCCCGGGGCGCGTTCCTGCACGATATCGGCAAAATGGCGATTCCAGATGCGATTCTGCGCAAGCCGGGCAAACTAACCGCGGAAGAGCAGCATATCATGCGTGAGCATTGCGCGCGCGGATATAACATCCTGCGCAAGATTCCCTATCTGAGTGAGGCTGCGGAGATCGTGTACTCGCACCAGGAGCATTATGACGGCAGCGGTTATCCGCGAGGCATTCACGGGAACGCTATCCCAATCGGGGCACGCATCTTTGCCATTGCCGACACGCTGGACGCGATTACCAGCGATCGCCCGTACCGCGGGGCAAAGAGTTTTGACGTAGCCCGGCTGGAGATCCTTCGCTGCTCGGGGACGCAGTTCGATCCTGCCGCGGTCGAAGTATTCCTCAAGATTCCCAATGAGCTGTGGATCGAGTTGCGGAACGAGATTACCGGTCACAGCAAACCATTTACTTCCGAAGAAATCGCCCGAGCTACAGCAACCCGCTAAAATCATCTTGAAATTTGACCCAGGAGCCTATGACTGTTCTTACGCCTGCAGAGATTACGCAATCGCTCAAAGCGGTTCCCGATTGGCATATTGAAAACGGAGAGTTACGGCGCGGTTTTTCATTTTTGGATTTTCGCGAGGCAATGAGTTTTGTGAACTCAGTGGCGGCGGTGGCGGAACAGGCCGGGCATCATCCCTATATCGATATTCGCTACAACAAGGTACGACTGACGCTGGTAAGCCATGATGCAGGTGGGATTACGGAGAAGGATTTTTCGCTGGCTAATAGGATAGGGATCATTCTTTAGTCTTCCCGCCCGGCAAATGCTCCATTCCGCTATTCAGGTTGGATCTTCTTCTTCCATGCCAAGTTCTTCCCCGTAGGAAGATTCTGGATTCTGTAGATTGGAAGAAAGTATGGGATTCTGGAGTTTTGTCAGGGTCTTGCGATGCCACCAGGCTACAGCCAATCCGCCGGCGAAGGCTGAGGCTGCCGCGACCATCCCTACCTGGAGAATGAGCGCAGGTCGCTTTACGCTCTTTTTATCTTTACTGTAACTGTCTTCTTTACTATCACTTGTCAAGATTTTAGCCCTGAACTTTCTAGGTATTGTGATGGCTGATTCTCCTTATTATTTTAGCCCTGTGCGCATGGCGCCTCTGTCTTCTTTCGAACAAGTATCACATTACGAAATATTTTGATTTTTGTATTTGCATTCCTGCGAATCTATAGTAAGGTGTATATATTGCTGCTGAGGGATGGTACTGAGTCTCCCGTCCTCCAATAGCAAGTAAGTTGCGTCACTGGCCTCCCGCCACGAACAGATTACCGTTCGTGGCGCCTTTTTTTGTTCTGAACTTTTATCTTCGCTTAAGTCTTGAACTTTTATTCGCGACGGAGCTCTGCCTAGTTTGGCGTTCCTGCCTGTCAGATTAGAATGGAAATCACTGAGGAGTGCATGATGAAGAGCTTTCATTCTCGACGCTGGGCAGTAGCGCTGGTTCTTGCTGCGGCAACCGCGATCAGCTATGCGCAGTGGACCAACCCCGCAGATGATATTCCGGCGTACCATCCATCTGCGCCGCTCAAGATCAGTTCCCTGCCTCCGATTATGAGTGGAGCAAAGTTGACCGGGGAGCATTTCCAGTATCCGTGGCAGGTTCACGTGTATCAGCAGGCGGCGAAGGTTTCGAACGTGCTGTATCAGTTGCCGTGCAACTGCCGCTGCGATCGCGCGCTGGGTCACACCAGCCTGCGTAGCTGCTTCGAGGGCGTGCATGGGACAGAATGCTCCACTTGCGCCAAGGAAGGCCTGTTTGCATACCAGCAGACGAAGCTGGGAAAGACGCCGGCGCAGATTCGGGCGGCGATTGCACGCCATGACTACGAACAGGTCTCGCTGGAGTAGGCTATCGCGCCGGAGTGAGCGGAAGCTGTAAATGGCGTACAATGTTTAAGTGCAGCACGAGCCACCAGGGACGAGCTGACGAGTTCCACAGATGTGGGGGCGTCACGGTTTCGACGGGATCGCAAGCGACAGAGAGGCATGCCGGGGGGTGGGCACCCGTAATCGCTTACAAAAACACAATTGCCAACAACAATCTGGCACTTGCTGCTTAATTAAATAAGCAGCCGTCCTCCTCATCTTTGCCTGTGGGCTGAGAGCGGGCGTCGCACAGCAGGCTGGTTGTTCCCGCTCGGTCCGTGTGGGAATGACAAGATCATCGGACTAGCTTCAAGCGTTTCTTGTCTATTCTGAGCGCCTGGAGCGAAATTACTGAATAGACTACGCATGGAGTCTCTCGGTTGACTACGATTTCGGACGCGGGTTCGACTCCCGCCGCCTCCACCAATTACTTCTACTGACTTCCATTCATCTATCGAGAAGTCAGATCTCCGGTACAGACCTTAAATTACTTGCGGGAAAGTTTCGCCTTCCCTTCCTGCTCCAAGGCACAAGCGTGCATGATGAAGAATGGCGGCGCGGGCCGGACTCGAACCGGCGCATCAGGGTAGAGAACCCCTCCCTTACCCCTTGGGTACCGCGCCTTGCTTCAATAGAAAGATCGTCCATACAAAACCGACGGCAATCATGGGAATTGTCAGGAGTTGCCCCTTGCTCATCCATCCCCAATAGATGGGTTGCCCCAGATCGGGCTGACGCCAGAACTCGTCGATGAAGCGGCCTGCTCCATAGGTGATGCATACCGCTGCAGTCGTCATCCCCGGCCGCGCGGATCGGTGATAAACCACCTGGGCAACGAGAAAAACAAGCAGGCCTTCAGCAACCGCGGCATAGAGCTGACTGGGGTGACGCGGTACGTTGACGCCGTTGATAACTGGCGCGTCAGGAAAGATTACCGCCCACGGAACGGTCGAAGGTCTGCCCCATAACTCCGCATTCATAAAATTAGCGATGCGCCCGAAAGCTATTCCCAGGGGTCCAACGGCTGCCGCAGCATCGAGGAGCGGCCAGGGGCTGAGGTTTCGTTGACGGGAGAAAAGAAAGATTGCCAAAACAAGACCGAGGATGCCGCCGTGACTGGCCATCCCACCATGCCAGATGGCGAAGACCTCCATCGGGGATTCCATCACCGCTGGCAGGTTATAGAAGAGGCAGTAACCCAATCTGCCACCGACTAATACTCCTGTAGAGGTATAGAGAATGAGCACCGAAACTTCTTCATCGCGGATAGTCAGACGGCCTTGTCTTGCCCACCGGGAAAAGAGCCATGCTGCGAAAAGAATGCCTGCGATATACGAGAGTCCATACCAGCGAATACCGAAGCCGCCTGCAAAATGAATTGCCCAGGGATCAAGGTT
Source organism: Acidicapsa ligni (assembly GCF_025685655.1). Lineage (NCBI taxonomy): Bacteria > Pseudomonadati > Acidobacteriota > Terriglobia > Terriglobales > Acidobacteriaceae > Acidicapsa > Acidicapsa ligni. The sequence goes on from NZ_JAGSYG010000009.1 coordinate 154,030, forward strand.
GTCTACCCAGTATCGTTGCTGCATTACTCCGGACAATTGTCGATACATAGAGAACCTCAGTTATCCGTAATACAAAGTTATGAAGAGTTATGGAAGTCTTAAGATATCTTCGGATTGCCTGCTGACATTGCAGCGACGGATGCCGCATGCAAAGGGTCGCGCGAACTCCAGATACGAAGAGCAATCAGGCCCACAAAGAGAGCGCAACCCATCGGCATAGCCACTCTATCTATATCTATTCGTAATAACTCCGCACCACCCAGGCTGAAGGAAAAGATAACAACAAATACTCCCAGGACCTGGGATGCGCGCAGGGCACGTCTGCCGCCGGAAATAGCCTGGCTTTGTGTTCGCGAAGCAAGGTATCCGTCTGTGCCGTCTACGATGATCATTCCTGCTGAAAACATGAGGCCGAGAATCCATGGATTCATGTCGGCAGCGAGTACGAGTGCCGAGAGTTGGCTGGCAGTTTCAAAACCCGCACCAAAGATAATGCCAATGACGAGCGGACTCGTGATCTTAATTCGAGAGAGTGCAAGATGACGGTGCTCAATTGGTCTTCTCAGGCGCCATAAGTTAAGCGCGCCGAGCGAGATCAGCAACCAGGGAGCATAAGGCTCAAATGCGCGAGCGAGAAGACCGCCTACTCCAACTGCGAGGATAGTAACCAGTGTGCCGTGTCCTATTGCGAACAAGATGCCGTTCCATCGAGATGGGCGTATACGCGAGAGGCCGTCAATCGCAGCCAGATGATCTGGATCAACTCCATGGCGCAAACCGAGAGCTACTGCGAGAGTTAGAAGCGTTGAGTGTGTCATTGCAAATCCTTTGTAATTTGGCTCTCGACAGTTGAGCGTGCTGACACTATCGCCCGTTGGATGCCGTGTCGCGAAAGGCAGCCAGGCGATGCGTATCGAACTCTTTCGGCAGGGGGAGTAACTCGTCAGAGATTTTGGATTGCTCCGCCCAGTCGGCCAGCATTTCATACTGTCTTCGCTGGGTAATCTGCGCGAGCCATTGCGTTCCTTCGGCGCTGGTGATCATGATGACGTTCGGCACGTCGCAAGGACCAAGACATCCACTGATGGATAGATGAACTCGCTTGAGTAATCCTCGATATTTCCACTCCTGCTTTAGCCACTCGACAGGAACCTCTGGATGTCCTTTGTGCGTCTGGCCGCAGCAGCATCCGTTGCAAACGCTGATCTGTCCCAGCATTGGACGCTTGGTCGAAACAACGGGTGGAGGTTGAGGGCGTGGAGATGTCCTTGACATAACGACAATGATAACTCATTATCGTTAAGGAGGGCGATGTCGATGGATTTATTTGTTTTGAAAAACCCGCCGAATTCTACACGGACAAATGAGATCAAGGTACAGGTCGCAGCAGAGCTGGGGCTGGCCGAAGATACGATTGTCATGGTCACAGAGTTGACATGCATGGAGGAGGGATGTCCTCCGATAGAGACGGTAATTGCGGTCTTTACGTCCTCTGGCAACAAGTTTCAATTCAAGCTACATCAGCCTATCGCAGAGATTACTGCCGAAGATATTCATCGTATTTGCAAGCAACGGATCGACTCATCCCTGGAGATACATCATGGAAGCAACTGCAGCTAATAAAGACACACGCGTTCCCGTAACTGTTCTTACTGGATTTCTTGGTTCAGGAAAAACCACGCTCTTGAATCGCATTCTTACCGAAGAGCATGGCAAGCGTATTGCCGTTATCGAGAATGAGTTCGGCGAAGTGGGTGTGGATCAGGAACTTGTGATCGGCGCCGAAGAAGAGATCTTCGAGATGAATAATGGTTGCATCTGCTGCACGGTACGCGGCGACTTGATTCGGATTCTGGGCAACCTGATGAAGCGGCGCGAAAAGTTCGATTACATCCTCGTAGAAACGACAGGAATGGCGGACCCTGGTCCCGTTGCGCAAACGTTCTTCGTCGATGATGAGATGCAGGCAAAGCTGCGACTCGATGGCATCGTAACTCTGATTGATGCGAAGCATGTGTGGCAACACATCGATGATTCGGATGAAGTGAAAGAACAGATTGCCTTTGCCGACGTTATTCTTCTCAACAAGATTGACCTGGTGGCTCCGGCAGATTTGAATAAGCTGGAAGCGCGCATTCACTCGATGAATGCCGCAGCAAAGATCTATCGAACGCAGAATGCAGCTGCAGAGATCGATACGGTTCTCAACGTTGGAGGTTTCAATCTTGACCGTGCGCTTGAAGTCGATCCCCTGTTTATGGAGCCCGAATACCCATTCGAATGGGGTGGCATCTATTCTCTTTCGGCTGGGTCTTACCGGTTTCGCTTTGACGTAGGCCCCGATCCAACTATGTCCCTCGTCATTCTTCCAATCAAGAACACAAGCGAAAATCCATCCCGTGAGATGCTTGCGTCAGTTGAGATGGATGCCGTGCTTCTCTTCTCCGACGTTGAACAATCAGTTGCTGCGGGAAGTCCCATTGCTCCTGCCAAAGTGCATTACAGGCTTATGCTCGATGGAAATATTTCCGAGTTTCAAATAAATATTCCGAGCGATGGCTGCTATGCGTTATTCACTGAGCATCGTCCGGAAGAGTTTCATGCAGCACTCTATCATCGCGATGCTCCGATCGCGCCCTTGTTTGAGCGCGAATACAAGCCAGATCATGAGCACGATGAAGAAGTCTCATCCGTGGGCATCACGATTCCAGGGGATCTAGATAAGCGCAAATTCAATCAATGGATGAGCGGGCTTCTGCAGACGCAGGGCACGGATATCTTTCGCATGAAGGGTGTACTGAGCCTCAAGGGCGAGAAATATCGCTTCGTATTTCAAGGGGTTCATATGCTTTTCGATGGCCGTCCGGATCGCCCATGGAAAGAGGCAGAACGACACAATCAACTCATTTTCATTGGTCGCAACCTCGACCGGCATCAGCTGAATGAGGGGTTCAAGGCATGCCTGGCATAATCGAAAGACATTTCGCCTCCAAGCAAAAGGTGCAAGATATTTCGCCTTTGTGGCGAACGCTCCTAGATGAATCTGTTGTCTCGACGGCATGGTCTGCAACGGGCAATCTGCTTGCGGCGGCATCAGCCAGAGGCACGATATATATCTTCGACATTCCAAATCAACGATGCATGCGCGAGGGTCAGGGACATCAACTAGGGGCGACTCAGGTTGCGTGGAATCCGAAAGATCCGGTGCTTGCGAGCGCTGGGCTGGACGGGAAAGTATGCCTGTGGAGACCAGCAGAAGAAGGCCCGTTCAAAACATTGGAATGCGGAGACGAGTGGGTCGAACACATCGCATGGTCTCCCTCTGGGCAATATCTCGCAACTGCCGCAGGACGAAAACTGAGGTTGTGGAACAACGATGGTGAGTTAGTCCGAGATTATCCAGACCACCCCAACACGATTGCTGCAATTGCATGGAAGCAAGATGCAGATGAGATTGCCTCGGCTTGTTACGGACAGGTACAGTTCTGGCAGCCACGGCAAGATAAAGTTCATCAAACCTTCTTATGGAAAGGATCAATGCTTTCGCTTGCGTGGAGTCCGGATGGTCGCTATCTTTGCCATGGCAATCAGGATGCGACTGTACACTTCTGGATCGTGAAGTCTGGAAAGGAACTCCAGATGTGGGGTTATCCAACCAAGGTACGTGAGTTAGCGTGGAATCGATATTCTCGCTATCTTGCCACCGGTGGCGGCCCTTCGATTACGGTTTGGGATTGCTCCGGCAAAGGGCCTGCCGATACAAAGCCAATCGAACTCAGGCACCACAGATCGCCTGTAACCAGGCTCACGTACCAGCGATCAGGGCCTCTACTTGCATCTGGATGTTCGCAGGGGCTGCTTGCTTTTTGGAAGCCAGGTAAGCAAAAGGGACCTGATAGCACAAGCTCTCTTTCGGCTTCGATTACGGATCTCGCATGGTCTCCTGATGACCGCCTACTGGCCGCGGCCGCCGAGGATGGGAGTCTGGTTATTTACTCCAGTGCGGAATTACAGATACTCACAACGTCCACAGATTGATACCATGCTATTGAGGTCTTAATCAGTACGACAATGGAAAAACGAAACACAAGACAAAAGGCAGCCATCAGAGACGCATTCACTGAAGCGGATAGGCCCCTTTCGCCAGAGGAGGCGCTGAGCGGCGCTCAGCAATTCTATCCGGCTCTTGGTGTCGCGACGGTCTACCGCAACATTCAGGCGCTGATCGAGGAGGGCTGGCTGCAAGAGGTTGCAATTCCCGGTGACTCCACGCGATATGAGGTCGCAGGAAAAGCGCACCATCATCATTTCCAATGTAACGAGTGCCGCAAATTATATGAGCTTGAGGGATGCGTCCCAAAATTCAAGCCGAGACTTCCACGCGGCTTTCGAGTTACCGGCCATGAGTTCTTTCTCTATGGAACATGCGCGAGTTGCCGAATTGAATCCCCTGAAGCTCAGGCTTAAAATCACTTGCGGTTGACGAAACGATTCGCACCCAGAATGTCTTCTCGCATAGTTTTGACCATTTCTTCATATAGCGCGAGTGGGCATCCCCGTTATGCTAGAAAATGGTCTTTCTACAATGAATGTACTGGTCATCGAAGATGACAATAGAATTGCGAGCCTCGTCGAACGCGCACTGACAGAAGAGGGGCATCGTGTCACCGTGTCAGACAACGGACGGCAGGGTGCAGCCATGCTTCTCTCGGGGAGATTCGACGCTACCCTGCTCGATATACTTCTTCCCGAGATGGATGGGTTTGAGGTTCTGGAACAGGTGCGCGCCAGGCACTGCAAAACTCCGATATTGGTTTTGACGGCTGTCGATGCAGTCCCCAAGATTTTGCGTGCGTTCGATCTAGGCGCGGATGACTATCTCGTAAAACCTTTCATCCTGGAGATTCTCCTGGCGCGTGTTAGTGCCATTGCGCGACGCGTTGCAACGATAGATCTGCCTCCGGTGACCGCTGCAGGCGTTACGCTTGATCGTGGTCGTCGACTGGCTATACGTCATGGCAAAGAGATTGCCCTCACACGAAAGCAATTTGAGCTGCTTGAAACACTCATCCGGCATAAGGGCCTGATTACCACTCGCGAACAATTGATCGAAGCAGGATGGGGACTTAGCGCAGACGTGAAGGAAAACACCCTGGATGTTTACATCCACGGCCTGCGATCAAAGCTGGAAGATCAGTCCGATAAAGGGCAGCCGCTTATCAGAACTGTTCACGGATCCGGTTATATGTTCGTGGCGGTTTAGCATGGGTAGCCTTTCTGTTCGTGCGAAGCTTATGCTTTTCTATTTCCTGGTCACCCTGACCGGGCTTTTGATCTTTGGACTTATGTCCTTTGGAGCTCTTCAATATGCGCTGCTGCAAGGGAAAAAGACACACCTACAGGGCCGTGAAGATCGCTTGATTGCTCTACTCAAGGAAAATAAAGCAAAGGGCGTTAAAGAGTCTCTGGGCGAGCAACTTCGCAACTACGCACTCGTAACTCACGAAGGAAACTTATTTCACATACACAATCTGGATGGCAGTGTTTTCTTCCCTACGGAGGGGATCAGGCAGGACTGGACGCTGTCTATTAAAAACGATTGCTCGCGTCCGGTATTTAGTTCGGTAGTTCTCGACAAACAGCCCGCCCTGGTTATGTGCCATATGATTTTGATGGACGGTCGCATGGTCCGCTTACATATAGGTGGCTCTCTGGATGAAGAGACTTACATTTTGCGGGAGTACCGCGATGCACTTCTTCTGCTAATGCCCGCGCTGTTATTTCTCTCGTCAGTGAGTGGATACTTTCTGAGCCGACACGCATTGAAGCCTGTCGATCGAATGACTCGTGCGGCGCTTGAAATCGGAATCGGAAATCTATCGCAGCGGCTCCCAGTCCCAGCAGCAAAGGATGAAATTCAACACCTCGCTGTAGCTTGGAACCAACTTCTCGCCAGGCTTGACGCGGCTGTTTCTCGCCTTAGCCAATTTTCTGCGGATGCTTCGCATGACCTCAGAACATCGATCACAGTCATGCTTGCTACCGCCCAGTTATCTCTACATCGGCATCGCTCCGAAGAAGAATATCGTGATGCACTCGGGAAGATTGTTACAGAGTGCAGGACCGCTTCCACACTGCTGGATGCGCTTCTCTCACTTGCTCAGAGCGATAACTTCGTCCACGAAGTTGCATTCAAGAAGATTGATCTTTGCGAGTTAGTAGTAAGTGGCTGCAGGCGTGTCGAGGATCTCGCTGAATCGAGTGGAATCCTTTTGGATTGGCATCTGCCACCCGAGACGATCTACATCGAAGGGGATGAATTACTACTACAGCGTCTGCTGGGAATACTACTGGATAACGCGATTCGCTATACGCCAGGATCGGGTGAGATTCGCGCAGAAGTCTCGCTCGCTGCGAATAACGCATTGGTGACGGTACGTGATACGGGTGTTGGTATGTCAGAGGATATACGCTTGCACGTCTTCGATCGCTTCTATCAGGCCGATCTGCGGGAAAGAAAATCAAAAGCCGGCAACGGCCTTGGCTTGTCGATTGGCAGATGGATCGCAGATGCTCATGGTGCGGAACTGACGGTAGAGAGTACTCCACAAGAGGGCTCCGTCTTCCAGATCAAGTTTCCTATTAAAGCGACGTTATCGCCGATGGAACCGGCATTTGTAAAGAAGTGAAGATTAAACTTAAGGTTGCTGAAATAAACCTTAAATCCACCTTAAGATCAAGTCTTATTTTGAAAAATCCACACTCAAATCTCAATATTCACATTGCAGTAACTTAGCAGACTTCCGGTATTCACAATACGACCTTACGCTCAGTTTCACTATGAGACAAAAATGCCTCACAGCGAGCCTGGCCATTCTGATGATCAGCACTTGCTTATACGGACAGACGTCGTCTGCGACTTCTCCGGCAACGAAAGCAACTTCCAAAGCATCGTCGATTCATTCGGCTTACTATCTCCAATCCCTCTCACTTCACCTCGATCTAATTCTGCCTCTGCCTCCCGCCAAGAGCTCAGATACAACCACCACTGAACTTGCGGAGCTGCACCGTATCGAAGCCAGCCGTACGCCGGAGCAGGTAGCGCAGGCGCAGGCAGATGATCACGAACAGGACATCTTCATCTTCAGGACAGTGATGGGACCAGACTTCTCTGCTGAGTCTCTGCCTATCACTGCCGCACTATCTGCTCATGTTCACCAAGATGAAGGTGCAGCAGCCGATCCGCTCAAGAGTATCTATCGTCGCTCTCGCCCATATCAGGTGGATAACACTCTGCATCCGGTATGCGCGCTAACTTCAGAGCCGACTTCTTATCCAAGCGGACATTCACTATCCGGCTATCTGCTTGCCTTCACTCTTGTGCAGATTGTCCCCGAGAAACGTCAGCAGATCTTTGACCGTGCTGATGAGTATGCGCACAACCGCCTGGTGTGCGGGGTTCACTATGCCAGCGATACCGAGGCAAGCCGCAAGACGGCCTACGCCGTATTTGGTTCATTGATGGCTTCACCCCGATTTCAACAAGACCTTGCAGCAGCACGTGAAGAGACGCGCCGCAAGCTCGGTCTTTCTCCGTCAGCGCCTCTGCAATAAAGCAGAGAACGAGGAATTGTCTCTCGCACTTCGCTGACAATATCGCCTTTAACTTAGTTACTTGATTGATTTCCTACAGGAGGAATTTGTGACTCGAACCAAACTCTACCGCTGGAGCGCACCGCTATTGCTCAGCATATGCGCTCTTTTATTTTCCATCGTGCCAGTATCGCTGCATGCTCAGAGCAGCGACGCCAGCCTCGCTGGAACCGTCACGGACGCTAAAGGCGGTGCGCTTCCGAATGCAACCGTAAATGTGAAGAAGGATTCAACCAGCGATGTTCGCACAGTAAAAGCTGATGCCCAGGGACACTTCTCCATCAGCGGCATAGCCTCAGGCCGCTACACGATTGAGATCACAGCCCCGGGGTTTAGCGTCAACAGCCGCGTTGTGCAACTCGTCGCAGGGCAGGATCAGGATATCTCTATCGCTCTGACCGTAGGCGATGTATCGCAGCAGGTGCTGGTTGAGGCTAACTCCGTTGGTTCTGTTGCTGCGGCATTGGCACCTATGGACGCGTTGCTAGAGGCTCGTTCTGCGCGCACTGAGATCACTCAGGCTTTCATTCAGAACTTTACTTCTCCCGTGTCTGACTTCGGTGAAGCGGTAGAAATGGCTCCGGGCACATTTACCACGAACGGCAATGGCGTCGGCCTTGGCCAATCTGCTACGTTCTTCCGTGGATTTCCCGATGGTAACTACGACATCGATTTTGACGGTATCCCGTTCTATGACACCAACACTCCTACGCACCATTCCTGGGCTTTTTTCCCATCGCAATTTTTAGGTGGAATCGACTTTGATCGCAGCCCGGGCACTGCATCCACGATCGGACCTACGCCATTCGGAGGTTCCATTCACCTACTCTCCAAGGATCTTTCCCCTGTTAAGAATGTCCGTGGACAATTCGCTTATGGTTCGTTCAATACGTATCTTTACGATGGCGAATACGATTCCGGCAATGTTCTGCCGAATCATAAACTGAATTACCAAATTGACGTGCATCATCTGCAATCCGATGGCTATCAGACTTTCAACCATCAGACACGGAATGCCGGAGCCATCAAGGTTCAATACAAGCTGTCAGATAAGACCATGATTACTGGCTTTTCCGGCGTTATCTGGCTCGATGCCAACACGCCTAACTTTTCTGCTACGCGCTGCCAGATGTTCGGTGCGACCAGCGCATATACCTGCACAGGAACACTGGCTCCATTCGCAGGGTCAGGTCTGAACTTCCTGCTTACGAACAATTCTGACCCGGTCAACTATCTCGATAACAAGTACAACTCCTACCATGTACCGACCGATTTTGAATATGTTGGTCTGCATACCGAGCTGCCGCATAACATCACTGTCGACGTGAAGCCATACACCTATAACTACGACAACTCAGAGCTATATTCAAACGCGACTCCAATCACGGAACAGGCTACCATCAATGGCTCAAAGACTTACATGGGTCTGAACATTGCTCCATGCAATATCCCTGTCACGAAAAAAGGCGTTACTGCGATCCCTTGCGCTGTGGATAAGTACAACAGCTATCGCAAGTACGGCGAAACATCGACTGTCAGCCAGACCTCGCGATTCGGCGTGTTTCGCGCTGGCATGTGGTATGAGTGGGCAGATACCAACCGTCACCAATTCCCTACCGACCCGCTTAACAATTGGGCAGATCAACCTCTGTCAAATTTCAACGAGCAGTTCTGGACTAACTCTTACCAGCCCTATGTCGAGTATGAGTTCCACGTTACGAAGGCTCTGAACATCACTGCCGGCACCAAATTTTCTCACTACAACATCGCCACTAAACAGTTTGCTGACGACGGCAAGACCATTGGCGGCCTTGGCACGAACGACCCATCTACCTTCATCACCAATAGCGGCAGCTACTCTGCCTGGTTGCCATCTCTCGATGCAAACTACCGCATTCGGAGCAACTGGTCTGCATACGGTCAGGTTGCCACGGGCAGCGTAGTGCCGCCCAGCAGTGTTTTCGATTATGCCCAGAACGCAGCGGGTATTCCGGTCAAAACACTCCCCAAGCAACAGCGCTCAACCACCTACCAGACAGGTACGGTGTTCAAGCTCAAGCGTGTTACATTCGATGCGGATTTTTATCACATCCGTTTCCAGAACAGCTACTCTTCAGTAGACGATGCCAGCGGCGAGCCGATCTACTATCTGCAGCCCAGTTCCATCACCAAGGGCTTTGAGGCTGAGAGCAATATCTATATTGGCCGCGGTCTCAGCGCCTATCTCAACGCATCGGTTGGACGCGCCACTTACACGGGAACGCTGAGCGTTAACTGCGCTCCGTCTAAGTGCACCGGCGCACCGATCACTGTTACCGCGCCCTCTGGTCTATGGGTCGCGAATACGCCATCCGACGTTGAGACAGAGGGTGTTACGTATCAGCACAAGGGTTGGGATGTCGCCGTGTTCAACAAGCGCGTTGGCACTCTCTACCAGGACAACGCGGCTTATCACAATCAGGCCACTATCGATCCATTCACACTTACGAACGTTTACTTCAACTACACGCTTCGGACTGGTGGACACTTCGACCAGACCAAGTTTCGTCTGAGCTTCAATAACCTGTTCGATGAGCACAACATTACTGGTGTAAAGATTGCCGGTTCTGCGCTCACTCAAACGATCTCCGCGAATGGCACGACATACACCGATCCATTCAACACCACTGGCCCCACGCCGATCTCCGGTGGCGACAACGTGAGCATACTCCCGGGACGCAGCGTCATGCTTGCGGTAACCTTCGGATTTTCTCCGAAGAAATAAGCGTCATGCAACGATGGGCCGTGTCACCGGATTACTCCGGGGCCGGCCCATCGTTCATGGCAAATTATCATCAGAAGCAAGAGAGGCATCCGATGCGATCCAAGTTTATTCTCGCCATTCTAGCCTTATGCGCCATTTACTCCACATCTGGGTGGGCACAATCAGCACAGAACTATCTTGCGAATAATACGGTGCTTATCGTTCGCCATGCAGAAAAGCCTGTAGAAGGCACGGGGCTGACTCCAATGGGAGAGGCACGCGCACAGCTTTACGCAAAGTACTTCGTACCGTTCCAGGAGGATGGGCTCTCTATCTCCGTCGATTGCCTGTATGCGGGGGCCGACTCGAAGAAGAGTATGCGTCCGCGATTAACGCTTGAGCCGCTAAGCAAAGCTACGGGACTACCTCTTCATCATGAGGTGGGCACAAAAGATCCCGAAGCGCTTGTACTTGAACTGACAAAGGAAGCGCACGGCCAGCATCCGCTCATTGCATGGCGACATAGTGAGATACCGGCACTACTGACTGCATTTGGAGTTGTGCCTGAGACCGTTTTGCCAAACAGCAAATGGCCAGACGATATCTTTGACTGGGTGATCTTACTTAGCATTGGTCCGGACGGCAAGGTGACGTCGGCGAAACTTATCCATGAGCACCTGACAGTTCCGGTATCAACACCTTAGATCCAATGCTGATAACAGAACAGGGCAGGCCGATGTAGAAGGCCTGCCCTCAATTTTTTTGAATAAGATGGATACTGATAAAGTGGCAAAGACAGCATTTTAGACTCTATATTCCTTTTCTCGAATCAATAGTTTATAAACTCCACAGAGACTGGCAGGATTTAACTCTCGTCTATACGCCATCCGTCGAGGAGATTACTGAATGGGGTTGAACCTTGTCGATCTTGCGGTGATCGTTGCTTACCTTACGGGCGTTACACTTTTCGGTCTACGATTTCGCAAGAAACAACGAACGCTCAAAGATTATTTCCTCGCAGACAATACGATCCCCTGGTGGGCGATTTCACTTTCTATTGTCGCGGCAGAAACAAGTACACTCACCATCATCAGCGTGCCAGGCCTGGCTTACGAAAAGGACTTTCGCTTTCTGCAACTCGTGATCGGCTATCTTATCGGTCGCGCCGTTGTTAGTTTTTTATTTATTCCACAATATTTTTGCGGCGAACTGGTTACGGCGTATCAACTGATAGAGAGTCGCTTTGGGGAGCGACTTAGATCGCTTACTGCGGGGCTTTTTCTTGTAACACGTGCTGCGGCTGAAGGCGTGCGAGTTTTTGCCGTAGCCATTGTGGTGGGGATCGCTCTCTCAAGTCTTCTTGCCGGGCTTACCAGCTTTGAAAGAGACATTACAGCGATTGCTATCGTTACGCTGCTGACGCTGGTGTATACATTCGAAGGCGGCATGGCGGCCGTGATCTGGACCGATGTCATTCAACTGAGTATCTATGTGACAGGCACGATTGTGGGCTTCTTCACGATACTGCATCTCGTGCCAGGCGGATGGGGAACGGTGCATACGATTGCTGTGAATGCGCATAAGTTCCAAGTCTTTGATTTTTCCTGGAGCTTATTCACTACCTATACGCTGTGGTCTGGAGTTATCGGCGGCGCATTTTTAACGATGGCGAGTCATGGTACGGATCAGTTGATTGTGCAACGATTGCTATCGGCGCGCAGTGAGCGCGAATCCAAGATGGCGCTGCTTTCAAGTGGAGTTGCGATCCTGTTTCAGTTCTCTTTATTTCTGCTGATAGGCGCGATGTTATTTGCATTTTATAAGCTCTTTCCTCCGCAGGTTCCGTTTACTCGTACGGATACGATCTTTCCGGTCTTTGTTGTTACGCACATGCCACATGGAATCAGCGGCCTACTGATTGCTGCTATCCTTGCGGCAGCAATGTCTAACCTGAGCGCCGCATTGAACTCCCTTTCCTCTACAACGATAGTGGACTTTTATGTAAAGCTTCGTCCGAAGTCTACAGAGTTACGGCGCGTACAGCTATCGCGTATCGTCACTGTTGGTTGGGGTGTTCTGCTGTTTGCGCTGGCTATATTCGCACGCAATGGAGGCAAGGTGCTTGAGGTTGGCTTGTCCATTGCCTCGGTCGCGTATGGAGCGTTGCTTGGTGTGTTTCTTCTTGGAGTGCTCACCAGGAGAGCTTCTGAAAGCGGCGCGATGATAGGCATGCTTTGCGGTTTTCTGCTGAGCATGTATCTATGGCTCTTTACTGGCGTTTCATTTACCTGGTATGTAGTGCTTGGAAGTGCCGCTACTTTCGCTATCGGATATGCTGCCAGTATGGCAATGCCCCGTACAAACACGATATAAGACTTCTAAAAATTGAGGATATGCATGAAACTGAAAGCGCTTGGGACAGAACGTCGTAATCCAGCTACTGAAAATCTCGATACAATGTCGACGATTGAGTTTGTTACTGCGATGAACCACGAGGATGCAGTGGTTCCACGAGCTATTAAAAAAGTGCTGCCTGAGATTGCACGGGCTGTCGATGTGGTCGCACAGTGTCTCGCGAAGGGCGGTCGATTGATCTATGTCGGGACAGGCACGAGCGGTCGCATTGGAGCTTTGGATGCATCCGAATGCCCACCTACATTCAATACAGATCCGGAGATGGTTCAGTTTTTGATTGCCGGGGGTGAGGACGCACTTGTTCGGCCAACAGAGGCCAGTGAAGACTCCCTTGAACTCGGGCGCAAAGATATGGCTTCGAGAAAACCAGGTAAGCGCGATGCAGTGGTGGGCATTGCGGCGAGTGGGCGTACGCCTTATACGATTGCGGCTCTAGAGTATGCGCGGAGCAAGGGGGCGAAAACAATTGCAATAGCGTGCAATAAAGGATCTGCTCTTGGCAAAGCTGCGGAATTTCCTATCGAGATCGAAGTAGGCCCCGAGGCGCTGACTGGATCATCCAGGCTAAAGGCTGGAACGGCGCAGAAGTTGGTCTGTAATATGTTGACTACCGGCAGCATGACGCAGCTTGGATATGTGTACGGCAATCTTATGGTCAATCTGCAGTTGAAGAATGAAAAGCTTGTCGAACGCGGCATTTTGATTTTGGAGTATTTGACAGGCGCGGACCGTACAACAGCATTGAAGGCTCTCGACACAGCTAGCATGAGCGTACCGCTTGCGCTGGTGATGTTGAAGGCCGATGTGAGTAAGGCGCAGGCGGAAAAGAGACTTCGCAAGGCGAAGGGAAATGTTCGCAAGGCACTGGAGGGTTGATTTGCGGAAGGCTTTGAGAAGTGGGCTTATCTGTTCACGGCTATGCTGCTTTGCCCTGTGTTTAAGCATGTTAGGCCAGCATGAATCTCTTGCCGAAGCGCGAGTGAAGACCGCGCACGCAGAGCGCGCCACGAGGTCTGACTTTGGTGCGATTGACTCCATCGTTACGCAGGCTGTCGCGGACGGGAATATTCCGGGGGCTGTAGTACTCGTCGGACATAACGGTAAGATCGTCTACCGCAAGGCCTTCGGCATGCGATCACTGGAGCCAACGCGAGAGCCGATGACGATGGATACGATCTTCGATCTTGCCTCGTTAACCAAGTGCATCGCAACGACTACTTCGATAATGAAACTACTGCAAGATGGGCGCATACGACTCAATGATCCAGTGGCAAAGTATCTTCCGGAGTTCGCTCAGAACGGCAAGGAAGATATTACGATTCGCGAGTTGATGACACACTTCTCAGGGCTTGGTCCTGATCTCGATCTTAAGCAGCCATGGAGCGGGCGTGACGCTGCGTATGCAATGGCAATGCGGGAGACGCCAGCCTATCCGCCAGGATCGCGTTTTCTCTATAGCGATATCAACTTCGAGACGCTTGGCTTTCTCGTCGAGAAGATCTCTGGCATGTCGCTCAATGAGTTTGCGAAGCAAAATGTCTTCATTCCGCTGGGCATGATGGATACCGATTTTCTTCCCCCGGCAAGCTTGTCTTCGCGCATTGCGCCTACGCAATATGACGAGAATCGCAAGATGCTGCGAGGCGTGGTGCATGACCCGACAGCACGACGCATGGGCGGTGTCGCTGGTCATGCCGGACTGTTTTCGACTGCGGATGATCTTGCAAAGTTTGCGCAGGATCTACTGAGTGGGCATCGGGTTTTGAGTGAGTTGGCTGTAGAGAAAATGGCTACGCCACAGCAGCCTGCAATGGCTGCGAGCCAGCGCGGATTGGGGTGGGATATAGATTCTCCGTTTGCTACAAATCGTGGCGAGCTATTGCCGATTGGTTCGTTTGGTCATACTGGGTTTACGGGCACGTCGTTATGGATCGATCCGATCACGGACACTTACGTTATCTTGCTGACCAATGCAGTTCATCCGGAGGGCAAAGGTACAGTGGTATCTCTGCGCACGCGCGTGGCAACGTCGGTTGTTCAGTCGCTTGATCTGACGGCTGGTGAAGAAGAGAAGCTGCGGCTTGCGCGCATTACAGGTTATAACGAATCGCTGATGGCTTCGCGTCGAATGACAGCGCGCAATGGCGATGTGAAGGTCGGAATCGATGTGCTTGAGGCACATGCGTTTCGAGAGATTCATGCGGACGCTGCGCATCCTGTTCGCGTGGGGCTTGTGACGAATCAGACTGCGGTCGATGCACAAGGGCGTGTTGTATCCGATGTGCTGGCGCAAGCGCCGGGCGTACAACTGACAGCGATTTTCAGTCCTGAGCATGGAGCAACTGGAGCGCTCGACACAGACAACATTGGCAACGCAAGAGATGCGAAGACTGGCGTTCCGATCTATAGCGTATACGGCGATAGCGATGCAAAGAAGCGACCTGCGGAATCTGTTCTCGCAGGGCTGGATGTGATTGTTTATGACATTCAGGATGTAGGTGTGCGCTACTACACATACGAGAGTACGTTGGGATATTTTCTCGAAGCGGCAGCGAAGTCCGGCAAAGAAATCGTAGTACTGGATCGACCCAATCCGGTGAATGGCGTGTATGTGCAGGGGCCGGTTGCGGATGCAGGCAGAGAGGCTTTTGTAAGTTATTGGCAGACTCCGATACGACACGGTATGACGATTGCGGAGCTCGCGAGGATGTTCAATCAAGAGCGTTCGATTGGGGCAAAGTTGACGGTCGTTCCAATGGACGGATGGATGCGCGGTGACTGGTTTGATTCGACGGGACGCGTATGGATCGATCCTTCACCCAATATGCGCAGCGTCACAGAATCGATTCTGTATACAGGGATTGGCATGATTGAAGCGAGTAATATTTCTGTGGGCCGTGGAACAGATACTCCGTTTGAAGTAGTCGGTGCGCCGTGGATCGACGCAGTGGTATTAGCTCGCTATCTCAATGCCAGGGAGATCAGCGGAATTCGGTTCGTGCCTGTGAACTTTACGCCTGCGACTTCAAAATATACCGATGAGAAATGCGGCGGAGTAAATCTATTGATGACGGATCGCAATGCGCTGGATGGTCCTGAGCTTGGATTGGAGATTGCTTCAGCGTTGCAGCATCTTTATCCAGATCAATACAAGATTGCCGGAGTGGATACGCTCATGCGGCACAAGGCTTCGCTGGACGCTATCGCTGCGGGAGAAGATCCTCGCCGTGTTGCGGATGATTGGCGCGATGGGCTGGACGGCTTTACAAAGATACGAGCCAGGTATCTTCTCTACTGATTTTTTTGATCTACGATTGTTGCTTACGGAGGCGTGCGCGTGAACTATATCTCGTCAAAACGATTTTTGTGTTTGTCTCTGCTGATGATTTTCCTTACTGCTCTCAACAGTGTTGATGCGCATGGAACGGGGCCTGTTCATCTCGATCACAAGGGTGAACTATGGGCTAAATCGACACTGCGAAAGATGTCGCTGGAAGAGAAGATTGGTCAGTTGATCATGGTGTGGGCCAAGGTGGAATACCTGAACATCGACAGCCCTGCATTTGTGCAGTTACACGACGAGATGCAGAAGTATCACGTGGGCGGCTTTGGCGTAACTGTGCATGTGGATGGTGCGCGCCTGATCAAGAGCGAGCCATTTGAAGCTGCTGCTCTCACCAATGAATTGCAGAAGGAATCGAAGTATCCACTGATTTTTGCTGCCGATTTCGAACGTGGACTTGCTGTGCGATTGAACGGCGCAACATCCTTTCCATCGGCGATGGCCTTTGGCGCGACGGGTGACAAAGACCTGGTGCGACAGTTTGGAGAAATCTCTGCTGAAGAGTCGCGCGCTGTTGGCATTCATTGGAACTGGTTTCCAGTAGCAGATGTAAATTCAAATCCGGCGAACCCCATCATTAACACTCGATCCTTTAGCGAAAATCCTGCGGTGGTCGGCGATATGGTTGCTGCATATATCGATGGCGCACGCAGCGAAGGACTACTGACAACGGTCAAGCACTTCCCTGGGCACGGTGATACGGATACGGATTCGCATCTATCACTCGCACGTGTGACCGGAAATATGGATCGACTGAATTCGGTAGAGCTTATTCCGTTTCGTAAGGCAATCGCTGCTGGCGTGGATACGGTGATGATGGGCCACATCACGGTGCCTGCAATCGAGCCTGATCCAAATCTTCCTGCAAGCGTATCGAAGCGCGTTGTTACCGGGCTATTGAAGGATAAGCTCGGGTTTCGTGGACTTGTAGTTACGGACGCGTTGGATATGGGCGCATTGATGCATGCTTTCACTGGAACGGATGCGGAGATCTCCGGCAAGGAAGCAGTGCAGGCGTTGCTTGCGGGTAACGATATGGTCATCATTCCGGCAGATTTGGATGGCGCTTATAGTGGTCTGATACAGGCCGCAAAAAGTGGCGTCCTCTCGGAGAAGCGTATCGATGAAAGTGTGCTGAAGATCCTGCGATTGAAGGCTTCGGTCGGCTTGAATGTTGATCGCTATGTGGACATGTCTGATGTAAGCCGCGTGGTTGCCAGGCCTGCCAGCGTAGCGCTTGCACAAACTATCTCGGACCGTGCGATTACTTTGGCAACTGATACTAACAATCTGCTGCCGCTGCATGTCTCCGCAGACGCCGGTCAGGCTACCGCTTCGAGTGCTGTAGCTGTCATCTTTACCAATGATGCGCGGGCGAGCGAAGGAGTGGGCGCGTTTATTGCGCAGCTTCGTCGACGAGTGCCGAATGCATCGGTGTTTCTTGTCGACAACTCCAGCTCTGCCACGGTTAGCCAGGATGTGTTGGCAGCGGTCGCGAGCGCATCTACAGTGATTGCGGTGGCCGAGGCTTTTCCCAGTGCACGACGCATGATGCGCGTTGCCGGCCAGCAGAAAGGCTCTGCCGGACTTGATCAGAGTGCCACCGAGCTGTTGTCGAGCATCGTGAAGACAGCGGGAGCAAAAACTGTGGTTGCGGCTTTTGGCAACCCTTACATTGGATCGGATGTACCGGGTATTTCAACGTATGTTTGCACATTCTCCGATACTGCAGATTCAGCTTTGAGCCTGGTGAGTGCGCTGTTCGGCGAGAATGCAATTCATGGTCGACTGCCGGTGACGATTCCTAATATTGCCAGGATAGGCGCGGGGTTAGACAGGGCCGCTACCGCTCCTGTTGTTCACTAAAACTATTACGTATAGAGGCAAACACGAAGCGCCTGTGAGCTACACAGGCGCTTCGTGTTTGCATACAGATTGACACGATAGGCAAATGCTCCGCCACTAGACAGTGAATGGGAATGCGCCGCCTTCTCCATACCAATCGTAGTGGAGTTTACGGTCCGATTCTTTTGATTGGCCCGCAAGCCCGGTGATCCATGTTTGCGGTGTGGATTCTTGTACGGGACTCGCTGGTCGCGCACCATCTCCACCACTTGCAGCAAGTTTGAACGCCCGCTTGATTGCCTCGGCATGTTCGGGGATGCGCGAGCCTTCGCCCGGCGAGATTAAAACTGCGGTTCCGCTGTGGGCAAGCAGGTCAAGCCATTGACGATTGAGCTCCCATGGAACGTCGGCTGAAATACCCACGCAGTCCGCGTCTTGTACGAAGAAGGTTTCGTGCTGCGGCAGGCGGAAGGCGAGCGTGTTGATGCCCATACGACGCGTGCGCTCCCAAATGCGTCCGCTGGTGTCGTCGCCGGTACGCTGTATGTCGAAGATACTTTGCCCAAGATGGCCCATGGTATTGCAGCCGAGGATGAGAGTTTCAGGCTTGCAGGTGGCGCGAATCTGTTGATAAAAATTGCGAATGATTTCCGCATTGGTGCGGCTCTGATCATGCAGAGACCAGCTGGAGATCGTGGGTTCTGCGCCCATCCCCGATCCCCAGCGACCGAGCAGATCGTAGGTGGAGAAGTCGTGCTTAACCAGCTCGTATCCCCAGTCGACTACCTGTTTTACTTTTGCCAGGACTCTTTCCAGCGCCTCAGGAACGGTAGGGTCGTAAGCCAACTGAGATGCGTCCGCACTGTTTTCGAAGCGACGGTCGGAGATCAGCAGGCCACGATCAGTATTTGCAGGCGCTTCGAGGGGGCGAATCCAGATGCCCGGACGTGCTCTGCGTTCGCGAATCTGATTGGCAAGCTGCGGCATACTGGGGAATTTCGGTGCACCGACGGACCAGCCCATATCGATCACCGAGAATGGACGAATCGCATTATTTACGGAGAGATTGGCGATGAAATCGGTGTCGTTCAAAATCTGTTCAGCGGTGTTTTTGCCATAGGCGTAGTACCAATCATTGGTGCCGTAGACGGGCTGCGATGGCCGCGACGGCTGGGAGCACATCTGCCTGCAGAAGGCGCGGATGGCGCTGGTTGGCTCCTCGCCGGGATTGCCTTTACGGGTCACGACAGTAGCTGCTTCGAGTACACGCTGGCCCAGCTTGACGCCGGAACCGCCGTTGCTGAGGTTGAGCCACAGCGATACGCCGTCCGGATCGAGCTGCCAGAAGCAGAGCGAACCTGCGCCCGTCTTGACTCCGTAGGTGTTGCATGAGCGGCCATCCCACGTGGCAAAGTACCAGGGCATCACGCGTTCCGAGACGATCGAACGCCAGCCCAGGTCACCATAGCTGCGTTCCCAGTGATCGCCGAGGACATGCGGAATCGCAGCTACCTTCATCGTCCATCGCACATGTATATAGCGGATGGCCATGCTCGGTGCATGGACGCGGAGTGCGAGTTGCGTCGCGTCGGCGCTGCTCTCAACACCGATACCCTTGCCCTGCCATTGGCTGCCGGAACGCGAGAGCGGCACTGGATCGCTCAGTCGCTCATAGGCGGTGATGCTGTCGGGAGTTCGCAGCAGATCAAAGAAGACTTCTCCTGACGCGGTTGCCGAAGTCGATGACGACTGCGCGACTCTGCTTGCAGGAACGCCTGCGAGCAGAGTCGCCGCGCTTGCTGCACCCAAACCTGCTACTCCCAGACTTGCCGCGCCTAAAAACGAACGGCGGGAAACAGGGGTGGATGATAACTGAGAGTCTGGCCTCTGATCAGAGATATTCCGGCTTTCGTCCATCGACTTTGCAAGCTCCTCAAAAATGCTTCTTGAGGATACATGACAGGGATAACGGTTTTCGACGAGATTCGTAAACGTATTCAAAGCAGGTGTGCCGCACATAAAACAAGCCCCAGATCAGCACTGAATTTCTCTGCTGGATCTGGGGCTTTAGATTGTGTCCACAGCGGAGTTTTATTCGACCGAGTGAAGCTGAGGATTGACCCACGGACCGTCGTTGCCGATGAGTTGATCGGCCTCTACCGGACCCCACGTGCCGGGGGCATAGGTATAGAACGGCGTGACGTTGCCAAGGATAGGCTCGACGATGCGCCACTGGGCTTCGATCAGATCCTGGCGGGCGAACTGTTCGCTGTTGCCGCGAATAGCGTCCCCCAGCAGGCGCTCGTAGGGCGGCATGTCGGTTGTGCTCTGACGATGCATCTCCAGCTCGACGTCACGGCCAACCATACGCTCGCCGGGAGTCTTGACGCGTACTCCGAGGCCAATCGTCATATCCGGGCTGAGACGAATGCGCATGTGTGCGGAGCCGTTGGAAACCAGTTCGCCGAAAGTCTCCTTGGGCGGGCGCTTGAACTCCACCAAAGCTTCAGTGCAGGTGACAGGCAGCATTTTGCCTGCGCGTACAAAGATGGGCACACCGGCCCAGCGCCAGCTATCGATTTCGAGTTTGATGGCGACAAAGGTCTCAACGGATGTGCCCGGAGCGACACCAACGACCGAACGGTAACCGTCATACTGTCCACGCACGACGGCATCGGGAGTGAGCGGCTTTATGGCGCGAAGAAGCTCGCTCTTGCGATCGCGCAATGCGTCGTGATCCTGGCCGGTTGGGGGGTCCATGGTGAGGTTGGCGACAACCTGCATCATGTGGTTCTGCACGACGTCGAGCAGCGCGCCTACTTCATCGTAGAATTTGCCGCGGTCTTCGACACCGAAGTCTTCAGCCATGGTGATCTGGATGCTACGGACATGATCGCGATTCCAGATGGGATCGAAGATCGGGTTGGCGAAGCGGGTGTAGACGATATTCTGCACCGGCTCTTTGCCGAGATAGTGGTCAATGCGGAAGATGTTTTCTTCAGGAAAAAACTTGTGCAGCGTTTCGCCCAGTTCTTTAGCCGATTCAAGATCGCGTCCGAAGGGCTTTTCAACGACGACGCGCGCATTGGTTGCGCAGCCGGAGTTCGCGAGATGTTCCGCGACGGTTGCGAACAAGCTGGGAGGAATGGCGAGGTAGTGCAGCGGCCTCTGGGATGTACCAAGTTCCTGGCGAAGCTGCTCAAAGGTGCTGGCATCGCTGTAGTCGCCATCGACATAGCGCAACAGGCTCAAGAGCTTTTCAAAGGCCGGTTGATTGATGCCGCCGTGTTTTTCGAGACTGTCTTTGGCACGGGCTTTGAGCTGATCGAGGTTCCAGCCTGCCTTGGCAACGCCGATGATTGGGAGATTAAAGGCTTCGTCACGGATCAGGCCTTGCAGAGCAGGAAATATCTGCTTATAAGCGAGGTCGCCGGTAGCGCCGAGGAATACGAATGCGTCGGAATAGAAAGAGTTCATCGATTTTTAGCCTTCCAGATCAGGTAAAGTCCCCAGGCTGACAGGGTACAGTTATCGCGGATCGTGCCGTCAAGCATCATCTGCTCAAACTCGGCAATAGTTACGGAGTGGACGATGAGGTCGTGCTCTTCTGGATCGGGTTCTTTTTCCGTAGGAGTCAGACCCGTGGCCAGAAAGACATGTTGCTTTTGATTGGCAAATCCATAGGCAATCCAAAGCCATCCCAGATAAATCATCGATTCGGCATGCATGCCGATCTCTTCTTTCAGTTCCCCACGGGCAAGTTCTTCCGGGTCGATTTCACCCATCTCCCATCCGCCCTGCGGAAGCTCAAGGCAGCGCTGCTGGACGGTGTAACGAAATTGCTCCACCAGCCACACACGGCCCTCCCCATCCGCGCCCACATCGAGCGGCAGGATGATTGCGGCATCGTCTTTATCGACGACGCCGTAGATGCCGGGCTTGCCGTTGGAGCGGAGAATCTGGTCCTCGCGCAAACGCATCCAGGGATTACTGTAGACTTCACGCGTACTGATGGTGGTGATGCTCTTGGCTTCTGGCGAATGCTCAGGCGAAGGCTGCACAGGATTCATGGCTGGCGTGTCTCGATATGTTCGGGGATAGGCGTCACATCCTTATATTCCATGAGCGCCTTGTTCCCATTCATCAAAAATTGGAGCTGTCCAAAGAAAATCGGAATTTGCTGCAGATGCGAGTGAAAGCCGTAGAGCAGGAGCGTTGTCCACGAAGCAGGCTTCCAGCGATACTGCCGCGCAGTGCGAACAGCCAGCGCGAAGAGCAGCAAGATCCAGAGCATGAACGGCCAGAGCGACAGCAAAATCGCAGAGAGAATGAGTGCGACGATTGGCGAGAGCAGCCAGAACAGGCCACGCTGACGGTTGCGGCGGGCCTCATCTGACCAGAACGGGTCGGAGGTGCCACGAAAGCGCGACGAGACGGAGGCAAAGGCATAGCCCGCGCGCTGCGAACGGCGCCAGTATTGCGAGAAACGCGTGATGGCCAGATCGTGCAAAGTCATCTGCACATCGATGTGTTGAATATGCCAGCCAAGGTTGCGCATGCGGCGGCACATCTCCGGTTCTTCCCCGGCGATGAGCGTTTCGTCGAAGCCATTCACGGCCTCAAGAGCGGCACGGCGAACCAGGACGTCTCCACCGAAGAAGAGCGTTTCCCCTGGAGGATAAACCCAATCCAGATCGAGTACACGCACATAGATGGACAGGCATTCGCATAACTCGCGGCGATGGCCCCATGCTGCAGCATTCGTGGCGTTTTTTTCAAGCTCCGCGAGAGCCGCTACGGGGAAATCCGCATTCAAAATTGTGTCGCCGTCGAGAAAAAGAATCAGCTTGCCGGTAGCACTTTGCCAGCCCATATTGCGGGCGCGGGCGGCGGTAAAGGGGCCGGGCGGCAGAGGCAGAACGCGAGCGCCAAGCTTTGCCGCCAGCTCCAGGCTGCCGTCGGTTGAACCGGAGTCTACATAAAGGATTTCTTTTGCCGACCAGCCCTCAATGGATTGCGCCGACAGGATGCAACGCTCCAGACGTTCGCCCTCATTACGGCCGATGATCACGACGGAAAGATCTGGCTGAATTAGCTCAATCGTTGTTGCGGGCGTGCTCATGAATGAATCTCCGCGACAGCAGGCGTGGGCATCTTGCGTTGGAGGGGGACGGCTGGTACTCCGGCCACGATCGCCCCTGCTGGAACGTCCCGCGTTACGACTGCGTTAGCTCCGACGGTTGCTCCATCCCCAATGGTTACGCCGCTCAGAACGGCGACACCGCGACCGATCCATACCTGACTGCCGATCTCGATAGGTCTGGCCATGTGACTGGAGTCGCGCAAGTTCTGTCCCTCTTCGCGTGTGTGGTTAGCATCGCGAATACTGGTGTACTCCCCAATCATACTGCCCTTACCGATGCGGATTCCGGCGTAGGCCACCAGGTGCACTCCGCTGGAGAGGACAACCCCGTCGCCGAGAACAATCTCCGCGTCTCCCTCCGTCTCCATATATTGATTCGGATAAAGGAGCAGTCCCTGCCCGCAGCGCACCCGGCCCGTGCCGTAGATATATGTCCTGCCGAGCACGACGGTGCTGACAGGGAGAGGAAGACTCAGCCTGGCTCGCAGAGCCGCAAAAGCGTTTACACGCCTCCACACCCGCAGGATGGGCGCAAATGTTCGATAACACAGAACAAGCGGAGCAGCCAACGCAGATTTCATCTTCCCTGAAGGCATTTGCTCTTTCCTTGCTGGATAACTTCTCTTACTGGATTTCTTGTTCAGACCCTTGTTCGTGTTCAGACCTTAATTCGGAGCCGTCTGGAGAAATCAAGATTATCGATGACGGCACTCTGTCTGACGCTTGGAATACGGCCCAGGTTGGACCAATATCGTTGTTCTTTTTCACGCGGTGATGACCGCACAGGATCACCGTAGTTAACGATTACAAAATTTCGCGCCTGCGTATATCCCCGATTTGCGTCACAGGTTTTGCATCGAAGCGGATTTTCCTATTTGGAACCCCGCTCCTTTCCCGAACTGGCGAGTGTTCTTCAAAAAGAGTCAGGCGAGCCGCCGCCTCCAGGTATTTGCAAGCTGGTCCAGGTTTCGAGAAAGATTGTACTGTTCCTCAACCGTCGCTCGCGCTGCCAGTCCAAGCCGGTGGCGTAAATCAGGATCGCTTGCCAGCCGTTCCAGCGCAATGCGAAGAGCATACGGGTTAGCCGGAGGTGCAAGCAGCCCGTTTTGGCCATCCAGGATTAGCTCTGGAATCGCCGCAATTGTCGTACTGACGCAGGGAACGCCCAGCGCCATTGCTTCCATGAGAGCGACGGGCAGCCCTTCCGCGAAGCTGGCGAGGACGAAGATATCCGCCTGCGCAACCTCTGCAAGCGTCGGCTGATGCGCCATCGCTCCCAGAAAACGGACGTAAGAGGCGATTCCCTGCTGCCTGCATTGCGCTTCGAGAGACGGGCGCTCAGGTCCGTCGCCGATGAGCACCAGAGATAGCTCGGCTCCGGCTGCAACCATCGCAGCTACAGCCTCAAGCAGTATGCGGTGCCCTTTGGCTGCGACCATGCGCCCCGTGCAGACAATGCGAACTCCGTTTGCCGATATAGATGTACTCGCCGGTATAGATGTGCGTTGCCGTGGCTGGAGCGTAGTGCAGTCCACTCCCAGACGAACCACTTCAAGGCGGCTATCCGTCGTGGCCGGCGATACGCGGAGAACCTGGCTGCGGCAAAAATCGCTGATACAGATAACGAAAGCGGCCGACTCGATTTTCTGGCGAAGATAGAACGCGTCCTGATCGAAAAACTCATCTGGACCATGCAGCGTTACCGACCAGGGAATCTGCCAGGCGGCCGCCGTCAGCATGCCCACAGTTGCAACGGGACCGCCGAAATGTACATGAAGATGCTCAAGCGAGTTGCGCCGGAGCCACCTGCCCACCAGCAAGGCCTCGGCCAGGTAGAACAAGGCGAAGGCTCGGCCTTTTAAGTCCCAGCCTCCAAGCTGAAAGGCAGCGCGCAAACCGCGCAGGGCGACAGCAGGGTGCTGCACCACAATTGCGAGCAGCTTGCATACCAGCGAGAGTTTTCCGCCCGCTTTGACGTAGAAAGTCGTTTCAGCTTCCCTTGCTTCTACTTTGGGCAGATCCTCTATGCGGCGGTCAGGGGGATTGATAGAAGCAGTCTCAACGACCAGTCCGCGATCACGAACGCCCAGGACTTCTTTCAGAAAAAAGGTATGGGAAACCGCTGGATACCGGCTAAGCAGGTATCCGATACGCAGGGCAGAGTCGGCGGCGCGATCAGCCGGGGAATGGATAGGTGTCGACAATGTTTTTCAAGTATACGAGGGGAACGTCAAACTACGTGTCCAAAACGGTCGAAGGCAGACGAGCTCGATATTTTCCATAAATTATTGCGTTCAAATCGACCGTATTGGGACGAGACTCCAGTTGCGAGCACTACCAGATTCTCCTAACAGGCTCCCAATGGAAGACGATGGTAACCACCGAAAGGCACCCTCACATCAGGGCGGTAACGGACAGATTTATGCCCCCTGCTTTTGCACTCAAATTGGAGCAAAGTGCCTGAGGTATCCGCCAGTGGCTCATTTACTCCTTTTTGATCCCAGCCCAACAACGATAGGCGAAAGCGCGAGCCATGAGGAGCGGGATTACCGGAATGGTTTTCCCCTCAGAGTGGTAACCATTGGGAGTTACCTAACCCCTTTTAGGGGAGTACCTAAATGTTATAGCGACGGGACTAAATGGCACACCTTTTCGCCATTGTTTGAGCGGCCTGCAGCTTATAAGTTGAAAGAGTCACAACGACTCCCAGTCGCACTCAGGCACATTGGCACCAACGCCAACGAGACGGGGCAGTATGAGTGAAACGAAATCTCTTTACCCGCACCATCCATCAGGTTCGGCGGCACATGAAGACCGGGCCAATGAGAATGCGGGAAACAGGCCAAGACGCAGTCCGCAGCAGAAGAGCTATTGCAGATAACGATCACACAAGCAATGTGAAATCAGTTACGGATAGCAGCTTCACACAGAGAGCAGGACAGAAATGAACAGCAAATTGCAAAATTCTGTAGCAGTGATGGGGTTGCCTTTAGCGAACGTTACAGCCGACGAGGCTGTAGAGCAGATTGAGAACCTGATTCTATCGGGAGGCACCCACCAGGTTGCCACCGCGAATCTCGATTTCTGGGTCAACTCGCTCAACGACGTTCACTTGCACCGCATCATTGCAGGCTGCAGTCTCGTATTAGCAGATGGAATGCCCCTGGTATGGATCTCGCGTATTCTTGGAAACCCTCTGAAAGAGCGCGTCTCCGGTGTAGATATGGTTCCCCGCCTCGCTGAGCTCTCAGCGAAAAAGGGATACAGCATCTATCTGCTCGGTGGTCGCGAAGGCGTTGCAGGACGCGCCAAGAAAGTGCTCGAAGAGCGTTATCCCGGAGTCAATATCGTTGGCCATTATGCTCCTCCGCTCGCCGATCTGGAGCGCATGGATCACGGCGACACTCTTGAGCGGATTCGCATTGCCAAGCCCGATATTCTGCTGGTTGCATTCGGCAATCCGAAGCAGGAAAAATGGATTCGCATGCACGCCAAGCGCCTCGGTGTACCTGTTTCAATTGGCATCGGCGGCAGCATGGACATGCTCATTGGCGATGTACATCGCGCGCCGGTCTGGATGCAGCGTTGTGGTCTTGAGTGGCTGGGCCGCGCAGTTCAGGAGCCAACCCGGCTCGTGCCTCGCTACACGAAGAACTTTCTCGGACTTGCAACAAAGCTTCCGTTTGCTTTGGCTGCCTCATTCCTGCAGCGCCAGTATCGTGGTGCTTCAGCGGCAACCCGTACCGGTGACTCGGGCATCGTTCACCTGCATCTGCAGGGCGGGCTGGTAGCTGAAACTGCAGCCGCGCTGGAGCGCACTGCAACCAGCTGCATCGATGGCGGACAACTGCTCGTGGTTCACTTGCAGGATCTGCAATACGCAAGCCCAGAGGGATTGGGAGCGCTTCTCGCCGCACGGCAGCGTCTGTTGGCAACTGGATTGTCGCTTTCGTTGGCCGGTGTTCCGGCCCGTATCAAGCTGCTGTTTTCGGCATGGTGCCTTGAGCCGCTCTTCGATGAGTTCAAGTTCGAGACTGAGCGCTTCGCAATGGCCAGCAAGCCAAAGCAGAGCACTTCCTTTGCGAATCTCGTTGGATCTGATGCCGTAGCTTCGGTCAAGATCGAAGCATAAACAAACTGGAATATAAGTAGAAAAGCTCAGGAGCTATGCTCCTGAGCCTTTTTATCATGCCCGTTACTTATCCAGATATGATTTCTTTAACTATGAATCCAATACTTAGAGCATTTTCTCGATTGCAATGCACATGCAGGACACGCGAAGCGTGGCTCTTCATCATGAAAAGCCACGCAATCAGACACCGCGCAGAAGATACCGATAGGAGAAATACTTAGCGCGCAGCCTTGAGATGGTTCGCGATATGTTTGGCAGTAAACTTTGCTCCATAAGCAAAGCGGGTAAGCGGGCCAAAGCTATTGGCAGAGGCTACTCCGACCAGATACAACCCCGGTACTGAACTCTCAAAGTTTGTTGAAAGCACCGGCGTATCATCGACCGCGCGAATGGCTTTGCGCATGGAATCATCCAGGAATTGAAGTCGCTCGATGGAAACGCGGAACCCGGTTGCACCGATAACATGGTCAAATATCAGCTCGGTTGGAGTACCGTCCTGCTCAATGATATCGAGATGAACCTTGCCATTCTGAACAGAGGCGCCCTTGATTTGCGAGCCCAGGTGCATAGGAAAACGTCCCATGACCTTATCGCGAACAAACCAACCCGGGGCTGGCCCAAGGTGACGTTGCACTGCGCGAACTCGCAGCTTCCTCGGCATGGCGTGAAAGAGCAGTGGAGCATCGGTGCATAACCTCGATCGCCATCCCAGTCCTAATCCCGAGCGAGGATTCTTGATTCGCTGCAACAGCGGACGAGGCTCCTGCGACGGCGCATGAAACGCAATCTGCTTGCGCCTGGCCACCAGTTCGACCTTGGCTCCTGCTTCGTTGAGAAGCGCCGCTATGTCAACAGCAGATGCGCCGGCTCCAATTACAGCAACCCTTTGCCCGGCAAAGATTGAGAGGTCATGATGCTGCGCGCTATGTGAGACGTATTCCCGTGGCAGGTCGGTCAGAAAAGGAGGCAGATACCTGAAATGCGTAATACCCGCAGCGACAATGACCTTTCGTGCGCGCACCGTTTGTCCATCTGTAGTTTGCAGTTCAAAACCACCATCGATGCGTTTCACTGAACCGATATTGGTTTGCTCCAGAGTAGGAACCAGGCGCTTCTGAAACTCCAATCCATAGGCGATGAAAGTTTCGCATGGGACGGGAATTCCTACGTCGGCGTAAGGCAGGTTCTGTTCCGCGCAATAATGGGCAAGAGTAAATTCAGAATCGGGATCGTAAAGACTGGAGGCGAAGCCATCCGATTTCAGCAGCATGCCTTTGGGCATTAGCTGCTGCCAGCTTTGCATTGGCGTTCCAAATATCCGAAACGTCAGCGGTGACTTGCGCAGATGCGCAGCAACTGACAATCCGTATGGACCCGCGCCGATAATGGCGATATCAGTAATAGGGGAAGTCATTACGCACTCCTGGAGTCAGATCTGGTCTTCATGGTAAGTGTATCTACTTGCGTGTTCGAATCAAATAACACAAGCAGGCCATTGCAAAGGTATCTTTAGAACGGAGTAGCATGTTTACTATGATTCATGCGCTGTGACAATTTCTCGAAATGGATGACGGGAATCTGAAAGAAGAGACACAGCCGAAAGTATTGCTGTCCGCAACAATGTGGTGGCCTTTATCTGCCCGGCTTGCGATAGCCTTTCTGCGTCATGGATGCAGAGTGTCGGCAGTATGCCCTCCTGGGCATCCGTTGCGGTTTGTGCATGGAGTCGACCCGCTCTATCTGTATCAAGGCTTGGACTCAGTTGGATCACTTAAAAAGGCCATCGTTGACGCACAGCCGGATTTGATCGTGCCATGCGACGATGGAGTCGTCTGGCAGCTTCATGAATTGCACGCCAGAAATCCGGAACTACGATCTTTAATCGAACGGTCCCTTGGATCGCCCAACGCTTTCCCTGCCATTCGCAGCCGTGCTGCTACGCTGGAAACCGCCGTAGCACTGGGCATTCGCGTACCTGAAACGCAGACGATAACATCGGACGCAGATCTGATGCAGTGGTGCATCGACAATCCCGGAGTTCTCAAACTGGATGGGACATGGGGCGGTTCGGGTGTTGCAATCGCGACCACGCAGGCAGAGGCTATCGCTGCGTTTCATAAGCTCTCGCAGCCTATGGGAGCCAGCGTGGCCTGGAAACGCTGGCTGATCAATCACGATCCACTCGCGCTGTGGTCATGGCGAAGACGCGAGATTCCGCGCGTAACGATTCAGGAATTCATTCCCGGTCGTCCCGCGAACACGATGTTCGCATGCTGGAAAGGCGAAGTGCTGGGACTCGTTACAGTTGAAGTTCTGACAGCGCAGGGGAAAACTGGCGCAGCGACCGTTGTCCGGCTGATCGAGAATTCCGAGATTGAAAATGCTGCCCGTCTACTGGCCCGACATTTCAGCCTCAGTGGATTTCACGGCCTGGACTTTATCCTCGAACAATCGACTGGCGCAGCATATCTGATCGAATTGAATCCAAGAAGCACGCAGCTCGGTCATCTCAGGCTTCCAATACAGGGCGATCTGGTGGGGATGCTCGCTGCGAAACTCAAAGATCAACCGCGTCCGCCTGCCGAGGATTTCATCCAGGATGAAACCATTGCATTCTTCCCGCAAGCAATTACGTGGAATCCCAAGAGCGAATTTTTACGCCAGGGATATCACGATGTGCCGGTCGGTGAGCCTGAGCTTCATCGCGAACTCCTGCGCAAATCATGGCCCGAACGCCAACTGCTGTCTCGTATTTATCACTCCTTCCGCACGGTCAGCCATCAGGAAGAAGTAAGGTTCTAAAAAGAGAAAGCCCCGATACCGAGACCTTCATACGGTCCTGGTGATCGGGGCAAAAAAGTAGATGCTTCTATTTTCTCTTGAGTTTCTGGATCAGATTTTTCCCTGCAAATCCAGTGGCTACGGCGATCCGCTTGGTGTTATCCAGCAGCCCTGATTTTCCAGGAGGCGTAGGTTCAATACCCATGCGGCGAAGATAGTAGTTCGCCTGGTAGACATATTTCCGGCGCGTGTCTTTGTACTGATAGCTGATGCTGAAAGAGATGGAGACATTGTTGCGAGTCTTCAACCAGTGCGGAGAGTTGACCGGAATGTGAACTCCGGTTCCGGGACGCATCTCATAAACATACGCATGATCCTGAAACTGGGGCTTGTAGATCCCAGCATCCGTACCCTTAGCCCAGAACTTCTCCAGCTCTGATTCCGGCGTAACGTCACGATCGTTGCGATCGAAGATGTTCATTTCCTTGTTGCCCGCTACCTGCATAAGGAAGTTGCACTCGCGATCGATGTGATAAGAAGTGACACGATTGGGCGAGGCAAAGAAGATAATTGCTTCCTGGCTCTTCTTATCCTGATCGATGCTGCGACCAGTCAAGTGCTGCACCTCTTTCAGGCATTGCTCCAGGAGTTCGTTGTACTCCGGATCCTTTTCGAGATGGCGCATCATCATCCAGCCGCTGGCGATCTCGATACGATCGAAGACCTCGTCGGCAGTTAGCTTTCTCTCCGGGATCGTCTCCCAGCGCTGGTCGATGGCAATCGCACCGTGATCGTAGTAAGCATGCGGGCGCAGCGTAGGATTCTCGAGAATCTTGCGTATCCGCGGCAGCTTGAACATCGGGTGATCCGACGTGAAGCAGTGATTGAACTCGAATGGCTTCTCGTCAAAATCATTATGGAAGCCAGGATTGCTGGCATCAAAGATCGAGGAGAGCGCGGGCGTTTTCGCAGGTGCATCGACAACGGCTGTAGCGTGCATAAATCCTCCCTGGGTATCGGGATACGAGTACTGTACAGCAGGCCCCTATCGGGAACAATCAATTTCTGCCGTGAATTACTTCAACTCAAACGCTAATACATTCTTAGTTTCAACGGTAGTCTTCTTCGATAACTAAAGTGTCATTTTTTCTACATCGAAAGTATGTTTTGTATTCGATTTGCGTCTCACGCCGGCAGCAAATTCGAACTTACCCCACCGGTCTCAAACGCCCATCGATCCTGACGCTAACAAGGCTTGCCGCCAGGATGCAAATGCTACGACCACCGACTTCGTTTCTAATTGGAAAATTCACGATACAACTTCCGGGGCAGCATAGGTCTTGCTGAAGAAAACGCAGGATATACTTGGGTAAGTTCGCTTCCATGCTTGCTAATTCAGGAACTTGTTCGATCTGCGTTTCAGCGCTTGCGTATCTCTTTTGAATAACTGCTGCTGAGCAACTTTAAACAGCCAGGCCACGAGCTTTGCTGATGTTTGGGGGAAACACCCTCTTGACCGCTCCAGGTGAATTGAAGCAATGACGCTTGATACTCAAATCGACGAGTTAACGACAGACGACCAGGAAGCAGTACACCATCGCTCGCTTGAGTCCCGCGCGCTCAAGGGCACTTACTTCATCGTTATCTATTACGGATTTGCATTAGGCCTCCGCATGTTGAGCAGCGTGGTTCTGACGCATCTTTTTGCGCCGGAACTATTCGGGCTCATTACGCTCACGACCACCGTCATCATTGGGCTCAATCTCTTTTCACACCTCGGGCTGGAAGACAGCATCATTCAGAACCCACGCGGCGATGACGAAGTTTTTGTCAACACGGCCTGGACAGTACAAGTGCTGCGCGGACTAGGGCTCTGGCTGCTTACGATCGTGCTGGCGTGGCCTGTAGCGCATTTCTATAACGAACCGCGCATGCTTTGGCTACTACCCATTCTTGGATTAAGTTGCGTTATCACAGGCTTTGGCTCTCCCGCACAGTTGCAGCTTTCGCGCAACATGGACGTGGCCAAGATGTCCGTGCTGGAGCTTGCTCCGCAGCTTCTGTCTTTTCTCATTGCCTTGGCATGGGCGATGCATCATGCCAGCATCTGGGCTTTACTCGTCGGCCGCATCGTCTCGGAAACCCTGCGCCTGGCGATGAGTTACAAGATCCTCGGCAAGGGTATTCGGCCGAGGTTTGTACTGGATAAAGATTCACTGCATTCGCTGATGAACTTTGGCCGCTGGATTCTGATTGGTACGGCGCTGACCTTCATGGCGTCGCAGTCGGACAAGATGATCCTGGGCAAGTTGACGACGTTGCAGGAGCTGGGAATTTACGGCATTGCTTTTTCCCTCTCCGACCTGCCACGTCAGATCATCCAGATGTTCTCAGCCAAGGTTGGATTTCCATTCATCGCCAAGTTCTCCCACCATCCTCGTCCGGAGTTTCGCCGCGTTCTGGTGAAGTATCGTGCGATGGTGCTGGCGGTAGGCGCTGTGATGCTGACAATCACGATCTGCACAGGCGACATCTTCATTCAGCACGTGTATGACAAGCGCTATCACGATGCGGCCTGGATGATTGGTATTTTCGCGATTGGACTGTGGCACACACTGTTGTACAACACCATTACGCCAGCCATCATGTCTTTGCAAAAGGCGCATTACAACGCGCTAGGCAACCTGTTCTATTGCATAGCTTTGTTCGTGCTTTTGCCGCTCGGCTATAGCTATCTTGGCCTGGGAATGATTGGTGCAGTAGTTGCAGTGGCCGTCAGCGATCTTCCGGTTTACTTCGTGAATGTGTACGCATCGTACCGCCAGGGATTGGGTGTACTACGCCAGGATGGGCTTATGACTCTCTTCTTCCTGGCAACATTGGTCGCCGGTCTCGCCATTCGCCATGCTTTCGGGCTTGCTCTTCCCTTTCCGTCCTGGCCCCGTTAAATCAGGCAGAGCATGTGGTTCCGTGCTCAACTACAAATTTGGATTTTGCAGAAAAGTTGATGCAGTTATGCAACCCCCATTCAGTTTTTTTGGGGTTACAATCCCATCAGCTTGAGAAATACTATGGTGATCCGACTAGGAGCAAAAATTCTGTGCGCTGAAGCGCCAGAATCTCTCTTAGGAATCGCCTTAGTCCAGATACCATCTTTGAGCATGTTTTTGTGCATCTCATGTTAGATGGCGCAATTGTTGGAAGTAACCGGCCATGAATTATGGCTCACCCTGCTTAGGCAATGTCAGGCAACCCGGTTTCGCAACAATAGGACAACGATAGGACGGCACCCAAGAATCTGAGGATACTAAGCTATTGCTATTGACCCCTCAAAGGCGAACCGCTGACGCTCCACTGACCCGGTTTATTCCGGCAGATGGTCAGGCCTCGCCTTCTGTTCCATCCACGGGAACGCGAGCCACTTTAGATGTGTCGAGCACCGACATGCAGGCCTTGACCGACGCTGCCTGCCGCCTGCAAATCCCATCGGAGTGCCTCTTCCTTTCCGGCTTTGCCAGTCTCCTGGCCCGGCTGACGCATCAGGATTTAATTCCTGTTGCCTTGGGTACGAACGAGTCGGCGATCTTCAATGTCGAGGGAGAGTCTTCATTCCGCCAGATCACGCAACAGGGCCTGTCGCGAAAACGGGATACGGATTTTCAACCTGGAACAGAAACAGTTCATTTTGAGTTTCTTACTGGCCTGGCGAGTCGGTCGCAAGAGCCTCCATGTGGCTTACGGCTTGTTGTGTCAAACGGTTCGGAAGGCAAGGCGCAGATCGAGTTAGCTAGCCCCGTCGGATTATGGAGTGACAATACGCTCCGTGCATGGCTGGGATATTTGCTGGTGCTTCTACATGCGGGCGGCAAAAATCCCGAGACGCGCGTCGACCAGTTGCCGCTGTGGGAGGACTCTGCCGCTCGGCGCTTTTATGAAGCAATGAATCAGACCGGGACTGAGTTTTCTGTTGAACCCTCAGTTCCTGCGCTGTTTGCGGTTCAGGCCCGGCGAAGATCGGAAGAGATTGCTGTCATTGCGGGCAACGCCCGATACACCTACCGGGAATTGGATCAACGCAGCACGGCGTTGGCACGGCAACTCATTCTGGCTGGTGCGGGTGCCAACCGCGCAATTGCTGTGTGCATGGAGCGGACGGTCGATCTGCCAATGGCGCTGCTCGCGGTACTGAAATCCGGCTCCTTCTACGTGCCGCTCGATCCGAAAAATCCTGCCCAACGTCTGCGTGGAATCCTGGAGGAATGCGAGCCGGTCGCAATTCTCACGGACAGCACGGTTGCCAGCACGCTCACCAAATCGGTTGACGGCGAGAGCTTTCCGTGGGGTTTTCCGCTGATCCGAGTGGATGCTTTAACGCCCGATTCCTCTGGCTCTGTTGCGCTGCCGGAGCTTCCGCTTGCGATGCAACCGCTGGATCTGGCTTACACGATTTACACCTCGGGAACGACGGGCAAACCCAAGGGAGTGCGAATCACGCACCGCGCGCTGCTGAATCTCCTCTGCTCCATGGGCCGCGAACCGGGTATCAGCGAGACGGACCGGACGCTTGCTGTCGCGCCAATCTCCTTTGATATCGCCACGATGGATATGTTCCTTCCACTCTGCACCGGGGGGCAACTCGTACTCGCCAGTCGGCAGGACGCAGTGGATCCGTACCGGCTTGCGCAGTTATTGCTGGAGCATCGAATCACATTGATGCAGGCCACGCCTGCGACCTGGCGCATGATGGTTGCATCCGGCTGGGACGGCGTACGCCACCTGAAGATGATCGCAGGAGGCGAGGCCCTGCCCCGAGAGCTGGCCAACGACCTCATTCGACTCGGCGGCGAACTTTGGAACTGCTATGGCCCGACGGAAACAACGATCTATTCAGCAGTAATACGCATTCAGCCTGAAACAGGAATCGTGCCCGTTGGACCGCCGATGCCCAATACAAGTTTTTACGTGATGGACACGGCTGGGCATCCGGTGCCTCCAGGAATTCCCGGCGAATTATACATAGGGGGGGTGGGGGTAAGCCCAGGATACGTAGCCCGCCCCGAACTAACCGCGCAGCGTTTTGTGCCGGACGTGTTTGGGGCTGATACTGACGGGCTTTTGTTCTGTACTGGAGATCTGGTCAGGCTGGTTTCAGGCGACAGGTTTGAGTTTTTTGGAAGACTCGATCATCAGGTGAAGCTGCGCGGATTTCGCATCGAGTTGGGAGAGATTGAATCGGTACTGCGGTCGCATCCTTCTATCAGCGATGCGGTGGTGATTCTGCGGGAGGACATTCCTGGCGAGCCACGGCTGGCCGCGTATCTCATCTCCGCCGGTTCATCCGTGGATGCTGAGGCTTTGCGCCAGTATGCCGCGCAAACTCTGCCCGAATACATGCTGCCTTCCGTCTTCGTCTCGATGGAGCAGTTTCCACTATCGACGAGCGGCAAGATCGATCGCCGGGCGCTTCCTGTGCCGGAATCTGTACTCGGCCCATTAACCGTCAACAAGCCTGAATCCACAGAAGCTGCGAGTGCGATCGAGGCAAATCTGTTAAGAATTTTTCGCGAAGTGTTGCGCAATAATTCGATCGGGGTCACGGACAGCTTCTTCCGCTATGGAGGCTACTCGCTCCTGACAGTGCGTCTGTTCTCCCGCATCGATCGCGAGCTTCAGGTCAGACTCCCTATTTCGTTGCTGTTCGATGCCCCAACGGTGCGGGACCTGGCCCATGTAATTGAGACTGGGATTTCTCCCCCGGTGATTGTTCCGATTCGCCCACATGGAGAGTCAGCGCCGATTTTTCTGATTCAGTCCTACCTGCTTTACGACGCAATGCTGGAGATTATTGAGCCGGATCGCCCCATCTACGGAGTAAGAGAAATGGGCGATGAGCGCGAGCCGCAAAGTGTCGATGAGCGCGCGCGTAAATACGCCAGCGAGATTCTGCAGGTGTATTCCGATGGCCCTTTTTATCTGGCTGGCTGGTGTGCCGCTGGCACGCTCACGGTCGAGATTGCCCGTCAACTTCACGAGGCTGGGCACCGGGTGGGGCTTGTCGCACTTTTTGACGCGGATCGCCCCGGATACGCTCCTCCCAAGAGCATTCGTATTTTCTTTGCGCGAGCAGGAAAGAAGATCTTGTATCACTCCGGGCGAATTCGGCGCATCCCCTGGCGAAAGCGCTGGACGTATCTTTATGAGGCACTGGGCCGTAACTGGGATACCGCTATTGAATCCTTCTACACGGCCAATCAGCGCATCATGCTATGGCTGCATCGAAAGTTCGGTATTTCCCTTTCTGTGGCAGCGTATAACAATGTGTATTCGACATTGGATAGCCTCAATGACGCATCGTTACGTACTTATCCGGGAAGGTTGAATCTCTTCCGAGCTGCGGATGTTCCGAAATATCCCGGCATGGATGAGACCCTGGGCTGGAGCACGATTGCTTCCGATGGAGTGCAGGTGACCTTCGTTCCGGGAGATCACGTCTCCATGTTCAAGAAGCCGCATGTAACAAGCCTTGCCTGGCATCTTCAGCAGGAATTGCAGAAATCGGAACCGAACAAGTATTAGCCACAGGGATCGCATATGGGCATAACCCGTTCGTCACTTCGGCGTCGGAGTCGAAATCAGAGTCGGCCGCGGAAAGCGATGAAATTCCACTTCACTGAACGGGTCTGATTTGCCCACCAGCAACGGTTGTTCCGTTCCATCAAGAACATGCGAGAAGAATGCCAGGGTGTAGGCGTTGAGTATTGCATGTACGCGAGGCGGAGCGACACTACCTCTGCCGGACATTTTGGCCCACGACCAGAAGAGCGATCGGTCGGTGAAGTCCACATGATTTGTTCCCGCGATAAAGAGCAGATAGCCACCATTCTCCTGCATTGACCTAGTGACCTGGCCGTAATCCTGGGCGGACATCTGCCAGTAGAGTTGTTCCGGTCTGGAGCCGGTGGTGAGTTGATCGGGCGCAGGTACCGTCTGGCTTTTGTCCTCATAGATCACCATGAAAGGCTTGGATAATCCATGCGGTCCGACATCGCCAAAGGTCCAGCCATCGAGATTGATCGCGGCCTTGACGCGAGGATCCTGATAAGCAGTTTGCGCCGCGGCCGCTCCACCAATGGAAAAGCCCATCACGCCGACTCGCGAGAGATCCAGCCGATGAAACCACGGGCTCGATACATCCTGGTTCATAGCCTGCAACTGGTCGAGGACAAAGATGTTGTCCTGGGCCTCTATCTTGACGTATTTACCGCCGAGCGCCCATTGCTCCTCGATGGTGGAGTGCAGGAAGCTGCCAATCTCCGGTGCATTGCCTGAGTCGGCCACGCGCCCATCGGGAAACTCAACCAGCCCTCCGAAAAACGTATGGTCGATGGCCACGACGATGAAGCCGTGACTAGCCAGTTCTTCCATCTGGAAGGTACTTTCGGTTCGTTCGCCCTGCCAGCCGGGATTGTAGAGCAGGACCGGATAGGGCGCACCGGAGTGTACTGCGGCGTCCAAAAACGAGTTGGTGAGGAGAACCGAACGGTAGGATGCGCGCGCTGTGACTTCCTTACGGCGTTGGTAAAAAGCCCGCTGAGTATGCCGTGTGATAAAGCCGGTCGGCGGCTGTGCCGGATACCAGGCCTGCACCATCAGTTCGCGTTTACCGCTGGGCGACGGGCCATTATCCTCGACGCGGCTGGTATCGACCAGATGGAAGATACGGGTGCCGACGGCGTATTGTCCGGTTGGCTGAGGTAACTGGAACATGGGAGCCAGCCACGACAAAAACACCGTTGCGCCAACCAGCAGAATGCAGAGAACTCCTGCAAGTATGGAGGCAAATCTCGGCAGACGAAGCAGTGCCGCGGCCCAGACAAGCAGGAATCCAAAGGCAAGATAAAGCGAGTACATCTGCCAGTGCTGCCCTTCCCAGACGAAGTGCGCAGTCAACGCTACGGCAGGCACGAGGCAGCAGAGCAGGAACGTACGCCGCGATGGGGCGGCAAAAAACAACAACACGATGGGAGGAAGTACGAAGAGGCAACTCAGAATTTCAAAGAGTCGCATGCGCTATATCAATCCTGCCGCCCCTGCCGCTGAAGTGGCGGGTGAGGTAGCGGGTGAGGAGGAAGATGAAGTGTTCGTATCGCCGTCGTGTGGCTGAACCGGCGCGGGCTTTCTAGGGCGAATTTTGGCCGGCACGCCCACGGCAATGCAGTTGGCAGGAACATCGGTGATGACAACGGCGTTGGCTCCGATGGCTACATCGTTGCCAATCCGGATATTGCCCAGAACTTTAGCTCCTGCGCCAATGTCGACGCGGTCGCCGATGATTGGGGCTCCGCGCTGGCCGGTATGGCGCAGGCCGACCGTCACTCCGTTGCGGATGACGCAGTCGTCGCCAAAAACCGCATCGCCGCTGATGACGATTCCGCCGAAATGATCGATTCGAAAGCGCCTGCCCAGCCTGACTTCACATGGCATGTCTATGCCAGTCATGATGTCCATAGCAAGTTTGAGGAATTTATAAACGATCGAGAATGGCAGGCGAAGCCAGCGCTGAGAGATTCGATAGCGCCAGTTGCCGAAACGGTAGACGACCATGATCCAGAGCCCCTGCCGGTTCCACTGGCGATCATACGTACGCCAGTCCTCGCGGATATTGTCGAACACGCAGCGTCTCCTTTTCAGCGATAGCCCGGCTGTCGATCAGAAAAAGCTGGGGTCGTCTGGATTCTAACTGATATCAGGCGCTGATTTCGCGGCGCTTTCCCTTGGATTCCACGATGCCGTACTTTTGCAACTTGTAGAGAAAGGCTTTGTACTCGATCTGTAGGGACTCGGCTGCCTGCCGCCGGTTCCAGCGACTGGCCTTGAGTGCGGTCAAAAGCAGCTCGATCTCGGCCGTGCGGGATGCTTCGGCGAGGCGATCCAACCGGCCACCAGGTGGTGCGTGGCTGGACTTGCCAACCGTATTATCAACCTGTTCATTCGCATTCAGTGCATGGTTTGACCCGGAAAACGCAGCCGCGCTGTTCACTGGACCATTCACCGGAACGCTCACAGGAATGCCTGAAGACGTCTCGCTGGCAGCATTGCGCAACTCATGGATGAGCATCTTTGCGTCCTGATATACGAGGAAGCGGCGCATCACATTTTCCAGCTCGCGGATATTGCCCGGCCAGCTATATTCCAGCAGGAAGCGCTTCAAATCTCCCTTGATTGCAGGCCGCTTGAATCCTGGCGGAGAGTGGCGTGTGAGCAGAGCTTCCGCGAGCGGCAGTATTTCATCCCTCCTGTCTCGCAGGGGTGGAATGACGATCCGAATTACGTTGAGGCGGTAATAGAGATCTTCGCGAAAGGTGCCTTCTTGAATTGCCCTGGTCAGATCGCGATGCGTCGCGGCCATCACCCGCACATTGACCTGAATCGTGCGATTGCTGCCCAGGGGCTGAATCTCACCATCCTGTAAGACATGTAGCAATTTCGTCTGCAGGCGCAGATCCATGTCGCCAATCTCATCCAACAGAATGGTGCCGCCGTGCGCAGTTTCGAAACGGCCTGGTCGATCGACCAGCGCGCCGGTGAAAGCTCCCTTGGTTGAACCGAAAAGCTCGCTCTCGGCCAGTTCCGCGGGTAGAGCGGCGCAATTGAGCTTCAGGAACGGCTTGGCGGCCCGAGAGGAATACGCACATAGCCGCCGGGCCATCACTTCTTTGCCTACTCCGGTTTCGCCGCTCAACAGAACAGGCACTTCCGCCATGCCGACGCGGCGCAGAAACTCCTCGGAGTAGGGCGTAATGCTGCCAGCCTGTGCGGTTTCCGTATCCAAAGAAATGTCAGTAGAAATCTCGGCCGCAACGATTGCTGCCGATGTGAGAATCTTGCGCAGGATCAGGCCGGACTCGGGATGGTTGAGCGGCTTTTCCAGCATCCAGATGGCGCGATTCGCGTTCGTCAGCTTGTCGAGTAGAGGATTCGGCTGCTGCCCGGCAAAGAGAATTTGCAGTTCCGGGCGTTGCTGGCTCAACTGGGCGACCGCGGCAAGATCGTTCTGGCGGCGCATGGGAATATTGAAAACCGCAACGTAGGCCGGGCAATTGCGTTCGCCGAGATAGGCCGTAGCCTCTTCAACCGAATGAAAACACAGGGCGCAATATCCATCGGAAGCAAGCCCCTGGATCAGAGGAGCGTGCATCTCCGGGTTCTCAACTACAAGAACGATATGTCCACCCATCCCATGTCACCTGCGAGGCACACTTATCCTGCGCCAAGATAGAGCTGCAACAACAATTTGTTTTCTGCTGAGGGAGATTTGCCCGCCAACCCCATTCCCGGCCCCGAAGCTAACGCGCAATGAGATTGTGATAGCTGGAGTATACGGTTTTCGAATTGGGTGGCGCAATGCAATTCATCGACGGAACCTATCTATAGATAGGAAGAGATAGGAAGTGCGATTCAAGCCTTACCGTGTAGAAGTAACAATCTTAAGTAACTTAACTATCGAAGCCATCATGATTACTTATTGCTACACTTCACGGCTAACATTATTACTTATTGGTGATATTTCTATAACTTAAAACCGCCCTTCAACTTACCTTAGAACGGTCTGTTCTCTAGTTGGTTTTGCATAATTTTGCACAGTTTGGGAAGTTTGACGAATTTTTCGGGTACATACAGGTTCGCGGCTAACAACAATATGTTGACTGCTATATAACTAGTCCCTTTGGCACATGAATTGCTTTCAAGGTTGCTGGTAACAGCTCTTTCTGCCCCCACAGGATGCTGGTGCATGACTCAACCAAGAGAGAGATCGTGACCATGAACCGAGACATCTATCCAAACCTGAAGCTCCGGATGTACACCACCGGAATCCGGCAAAATCGCCTGGCCCGCATGCTCGGTATTCACGAAGCATCCCTGAGCAGGATCATGAACGGCTTTCGTGAACCGACTGGAGATATTCGCGTTCACCTGGCCGAGATACTGCGCAGCGATCCTGACTGGCTTTTTTACAAAATGCAGATCAGCGATGACTTAGCTCCCGCTGACGGCCCGGCACCAGTTCATACAGTACCGGTCCACACACCAGCCCACACATAGGTTACGGCAAAAGGTTTCGGCAGAGAGTTCTGACCTGACAAACCTGAGCCCCACCCTGCTCAAAAACACCGACAAGACATTGTAGCTTCGGAGCCCATTCCGGCCCTTTTTGCCTGTAGATCCCCCGCAAACCACCTAAGTCAATCAATGCATTGGAGTTATCAGTGTTGAACGTTTGCTGTGAGACTGTAGCTATCCTTGGTGTTCCGTTCCATAACGTCACGATGGATGAGACGCTTGCCCTGATCGAAGAGCAGATTCGAGAGGGAGGCTTTCACCAGGTGGCGACGGCTAATGTCGATTTTTTAAAGAATGCCATGCGCGACAAAAAACTGCAGTCGATCCTGTGTTCCTGCGATATGGTCGTTCCGGATGGGATGCCGGTGGTGTGGATGTCTCGCCTGATGGGCGCCCCGCTCAAGGAACGGGTAAGTGGGATCGACCTGGTGGAGCGTCTCGCGGAGCTCTCCGCAAAGCGTGGCTATGGCATTTTTCTCCTGGGCGCGAGTGAAAACCGCTCCCGGCTGGCGGCGCGAATGCTGAGGCAGCGCCACCCAAATCTACGTATCGTAGGCCGATATTCGCCGGAGCAGCGTCCGCTGGACGACATGGATCACGAAGAGATCCTGCACCGGATCGAGGAAGCGCGGCCCGATATCCTGCTGGTTGCTTTTGGAAATCCCAAGCAGGAGCAATGGCTGGCGATGCATCGGGATCGGCTGAAGGTTCCAGTCTGTATCGGTGTCGGCGGTACGCTGGATTTCCTGTCCGGGACGGTTTCGCGTGCTCCATCCTGGGTCCAGAGGATGGGATTTGAGTGGTTCTATCGGATGCTCCAGGAACCACAGCGACTGGCTGCGCGCTATGCCATCGACGCACTTTGCCTCATTCGGCACATCCCGGCCTATCTCGCGGCGATCCTGACACAGCCTAAACACCCTGCGCAATCCAGT
Organism: Acidicapsa ligni; assembly: GCF_025685655.1. Classification (NCBI taxonomy): domain Bacteria; kingdom Pseudomonadati; phylum Acidobacteriota; class Terriglobia; order Terriglobales; family Acidobacteriaceae; genus Acidicapsa; species Acidicapsa ligni. Next base: position 196,141 of record NZ_JAGSYG010000009.1, read on the forward strand.
GTTGAGGTGCGGCAAATTGGCAATACCAAGCTTATTTCCATGATCGGCAACCTTACCGGCGCGGCGTTGGATGAGTTCAACGCGTATAGCCGGGACGCTTGTGCCGAGGGCATGAATATTGTCCTGGATATGTCCAAGACCTGTTACATGGGGCCGGAATCGCTGGGCTCTCTGATCCAGTTAGAGAGCAGGATGCGGCAGCGGGAGAACCTATGGCTGGCCGAATTACCCTCCCATCTGTCACGAATCCTGCGCACTGGACGATTGCATAACTACTTCATGACGACTACGATGGTCAGTGACGCTCTCTACCGTACGGCTAAAGCTGAACAAAGGCTGCTCACCAGCTTTGCGCCTGACTGGGAACAGATTCAACAGAACAATGTATACGTGGATGTCCGCGTGGAGCTGCTGCAAGGCATCTGTCGGCAGATCATAGCGGTGAACGAAACCGAGGACTCGGCCCTCGTACCAGATGTTTTTGCCAGCGCGGGCACGTAGAGCGCCACCAGGTCGTGGCGCACTCAACCGGTACCAGGATCGGCGTTTGCTGCTATGACACATCTCCTTTTCATCTTGCTTGGTCTGGCACTCATGGCGGTAACTCTGCCGCTAGTCCTAGAGCTGCTGCTCGTAACTTCGGCAAACCTGCTGCCTGCCTCACGGCGGCGTACTGCCGATTCGGGCAAGCTTCCTGATGTAGCGATCATTGTGCCGGCTCACAATGAAGAGCAGCTCGTTCCTCTCTGCGTCCAGAGCCTGCGAGCCGCGGGCGGCCCGGCGCTCAAGATTTATGTCATCGCGCACAATTGCTCAGACGGTACCGCGGAGCGAGCGCGGCTTGCCGGTGCGGATGCCGTGGTTTACAACGATCCGAACGCTGTCGGCAAAGGATTTGCGTTGCGGTACGGCTTTCAATATGCCCTGGATCGAGGCGCTGACGCAGTGATGGTCGTGGATGCAGACTCCGTTGTTTCCTTGAACACGGTGACTGCGGTTCAAAATGCTTTTGCTTCCGGAGCACGGGTCATCCAATGCCGCTACGAGATGTTCAGCACGACGGACCGTTCCAGTACACGCCTCGCAGCCCTTGCCTTTCGCGGATTTAATGTGGTCCGCCCGCGTGGCCGTGACCGGCTGGGACTCTCTGCCGGCATTCTCGGAAATGGTTTTGCCATCGACCGGGAGGTATTGCAGAGAGTGCCGTATGACGCCTTTTCGCTGGTGGAAGACCTGGAATACCATCTCCACCTGGTCATGGCAGGCGAACGCGTGCGGTATCTCGATCATGCATTCATTTCTGCGGATTTTCCCGAGTCGGGAACAGGGGAATCCGTCCAGCGCTCACGCTGGGAAGGCGGTCGGCTCCATACAGCCAGGACGCTGTTTCTCCCCATGCTCAACAAGCTTCTGCGCGGACGACCCCGCCTGATCGAGCCGCTGTGCGATCTGGTGGGTATGCCCATGGCTTTTGGTGTATTTGCCTTATTGGTGACAGTATGTCTCCCGGTCTCGTGGATACGATGGTATGCTGCGGCATCTTTGGCGGTTGTAGCCGCTCATGTACTTACTGCGGCGTGGGCTGGACCCGATTTCTTCAAAACACTGCAGTTACTTGCGCTGTCGCCGATTTATATCCTGCGAAAGCTCTGGATGATCCCCGGAGTCTTACGCGGCTCCAGTGGTAAAGCGGCCTGGGTGCGTACTGAGCGGAATAACACCTTGTAGGGATTGAAGCGACCGAATGCCTCCTCGATACTTACGAGTTAGAAGGCAGGGTCGGCTATCTCGGGTGAAGACCACGCGAAAGTTGTACGCTCCTTCGGAGGATTGAAATGAAGTCTGCATTCTCATTTACTCACCTCGCCTGCGCAACTCTGACCCTGGTCCTGAGTACAGCCTCGCTTGTTGCACAACAACCGGCCAGCGCTACGGCGACCCAGCAGCCCAAGCCCGCCCTTCCGCAGTTGGGCGAGCAACAGACCCCTGAGCCGACTCTCAAGCTGAGCCCGCAGAAGACGCTGGAAAGCTTTGAGCCTCCGGCGAATGCCGAGTACGAGCTTGGTGCGGGCGACGTAATCAGCCTGGATTTTCCGGGCCGCCCGGAATTGGACGTCAAGCAAATGGCAGTCGGTCCTGACGGACGCATCACATTGCCGCTGGCGGGCGCAATTCATGTAGCCGATCTCAGCCGTACTGGTGCCGCGAAGGCGATCACCGATTCGCTGGCAACCTACTACACCGATTTGAGCGTCACGGTCAGCATCGACAAGTACAGTTCCAACCGCGTTCGTGTGATGGGCTACGTTCAGCATCCTGGAGAAATCTACTTCGAGGACACACCGACGCTGCTGGATGCAATTGGCCGCGCCGGGCTGATTCCAGGAGCAGTGACCAAGGACGGAGCCCCGGTGAGTGGCAACAACATCCCTGAGACCTGCATGATCTATCGCGGCAACCACGATGTGGTGACAGTCGAGCTGCGGACCGCGCTGACGACTGGCAGCGGCCTGGCCGATATGCGTTTGCGCCGGAATGACATCGTGTACGTGCCTTCACCGAAAGAGTCTTTTGTCTCTGTACTGGGGCAGGTTGCTCGTCCTGGCACGGTGGCGCTCACGCCTGCGACAACACTGGTTTCCGTACTTGCCGAGGCTGGCTGCTGCACTGACGCAGCGGGTGGAATCAAGGTTCACATCATCCAGCCATCGACAGGGCAGGATATCGTCGTGCAGTACAAGCAATTGATGACACTCGGCGGAGTGCAGGAATACAAGCTCCATTCGGGCGATGTCATCCTGATTCCCAAATCGGCGTTCTATAAAGCGACAGACGTTCTGCAACGAATCAGTCCCGTCGCCACCATGGTAAGCATCGCCGCGCTGGTAGGTATGGGCGGCTGATATCGCATTCGTCATTGCAGGCAGGACCGAATGACTTTCCCCTGAGGATTAAACATGTACATCGCACCGACCAACAATCCGGAACCGCAGAATCCGATCTCGTCGCAGTATCCTCTTCGTCCGGCATCGAGAACGAGCCCTATTCGGATCAATGTGCTCAAGAGTCTGCGTCTGCACCCGGTCACGTCCATTCTGGTTGCGCTGGTGACTCTGAGCCTCGGACTGGCTGTGATTGCTCGTCACCGGGCAACGTATTCGGCCACGAGTTTTGTATATGTATCGCCCACATTCCCCAAAACCCTGACAGATGACAGCGAACAATCGCGCCCTTACGACGCGTATGTTCAGCAGCAGATTCACGCAATTGTTCGATACGACATCCTGGCGGACGCAATTCGGCGCATGAGCCCCGGTCTCTGGCGCGGAGCCCACGAAAGCGAGCAGTCTGCCGTTGAACGCCTGCAACGCTCTCTGGATATCGACCGTGTTGGTGGAACCTTTCAGATCTCCATTTCTCTCATTGGGCAGCGTCCTGAGCATCTTGCCGAGATCGTAAATTCTGTTACGCAGGCCTATCTCGATAAGGCCAAGTCCGAAGAGTTCTACGGACGTGATGACCGCGTGGCTACGCTCAAGGAAGAGAAAGCTCGCATTCAGGGGCAGATCGATCAGGATATTCAGGAGCAATCCACGATCAATCAGTCTCTTGGGGTTGCATCCGTCAATGGCGAGGGAAACAACGCCTTGGACGACCAGACTTCGAAACTACAGTCCGACCTGACAACAGCGCGAGAATCGCGAATCCAGGCCGAAGCACAGCTCGGCGCGCTTAAGCGGAATGATCCATCTGCCCCCAATGCGGCGCTGAATGCGGCTGCGGATGAGGCCCTGGCCAGCGACGTCAGCTTGACGGCATTGAAGTCATCCCTCAATCAGAAGCGCGGCACATTGCTCGTCCAGCTTATCGGCATGGCCCCCAACAGCCCTGCTCGCAAGCCCATTGAAAATGACCTGGCGCAAATCGACGCCCAGTTACAGAAGCTGCAGGAAGGCATGCGGGCCAAGGCGGCCAATCAGCTTGAGCAGAAGTACCGTACTCAGTTGAACCAGGCATCCATCGTCGAGTCCAGGCTGATGACCGATCTCCAGAAGGGCACGAAGATGGCTACTGCAGCATCTTCAAAGATTCAACGCGCGGCTGAGCTCAAGGCCGATTTCGATCGCCAGCAGGCACGTTACACCGCCGTCGATGATCGTCTCAGCAATCTTGAATTGGAAAGCAGCTCGCCCGGGTCCATACACCTGTTCTCTCCGGCCATGACCCCGCTCGGCCCGGAGCAGAGCAAGATCGTGAAACTCATCATCGGCATCGTGCCTTTCTCGATTCTGCTGGGAATCCTTGCAGCAGTCATTCTTGATCTGCTCGACAAGCACATTTACACAGCTACGGATGTGGAAGCAGTTCTGGGCTTTGCACCTATCGGCATGCTCTTCGATGAGCGCGAAGTCACACAGGTGATATTCGATGAGTGCGCTTTGCGTTTGGCTGCAGGTGTCGATCACGCAGCTCGCATGTCAGGAGCACGCACCTTTGTTGTTACATCTGTAAATTCGGGCGCTGGAACCACGTCTATCGTGGACAATCTCGGCAGTATGCTCGCACGGATCGGTCGCAAGACGCTGATCATTGACGCCGCTGGTGGAAACGAGCCTGTAGCTTACGTCACCTTTGGCAACCATCTGCAGAAGCAGCCCGTGAACATCTCGGGAGAAGTTCCAAATCCGGCCATGACGAAGGGCGAGCTTGCGGCAACAACAACTTCTGGCTCATCCCAATCGCTGCCCGCGCGCGTATCTCCGCTGAGCAGCTTTGTCTTTCAAAGCTTCCAGAATCTGACCTCGGCATACGAAATTGTGATCATTGATGCCGCTCCGATTCTTCTCTCTGCGGAGACCGAATATCTGGCACGCCAGGCGGACGTCACCATTCTCGTATCCGAAGCAGGAAAGACCAAGAAGGCATGGCTGACTCGCGCTGCCCGTCTGTTGGAGCGGCTCGGTGTTGCTGGTGCCGCCGCAGTCGTGAACAAAGTCAATCCCTCGCGAGCAGAAGAAGCGCTCAAACATGACCTGCGTGAATTCGAACTTCGCACCGATAGAGTCAATCTCAAAGATTGGTGGCGGACACCGAAGAAGGCACCTCGAACAGCATCCAGCGCTCCCTTCGAGACAGCCCAGAAACATTCGGCCGAAGAAGAAGAGATCTTCGCACGCGATATCTAAACCCACAGCTTGAAACTCAAATTGATCTGGGACAGGAAGCAGAATGGACCGCCACGGCACCAACATTTCGAACGGCACTCCACCTCCCACGGATAGCGCGGATGTCTCATCGCGGCCTGTCGCCGGAATGGGCGATACGAATGTTGAGTCCGGTATTGCGAAGATATGGAGTGACCTGCTGGGTCTGCCACAGATCAGCATCGACGACAACTTCTTCGAGATGGGCGGAACATCGCTGCTGGCAACGCGCCTGCACAAGCGCATCAATGAGCAATTCCAGCAAACACTCTCGATCGCTGTAGTCTTCGAATATCCCACGATTCGCCTGCAGGCAAAGATCGTGCGCGGCGAATCTGTACATGTTGCCGAGGCGCCTGCGGAGTCAAAGTATCCGAAAGAAAATGTAGCCGAGGCCACACCATCGTCCTCGATCGCAATCATTGGCATGACCGGCCGCTTTCCCGGCGCTGAATCGGTTGAGGAGTTCTGGAAGAATCTTTGTGATGGCGTCGAGTCCATCACCTTCTTCGACAAGAGCGAACTGGAGCCCAGCGAAAGAAGCATCGCCGAACAGAACGAAGGCTATGTTGCGGCGCGGCCTCTGCTGAAAAATCCAGACCTCTTCGATGCGGAGTTCTTCGGCGTTTATCCCAAGGAAGCCGCGCAGATGGACCCACAACATCGCATTCTGCTGGAGTGCGCATGGGAGGTGCTGGAGCGCGCAGGCTACGACCCCAGCCACGTACGCGAGTCCGTTGGCGTCTTTGCGGGTTGCAGTATGAACACCTATTTTTTGCGTAACCTTGCGGACCAACGCAGCTTCGTTGAAGAGTTCACCGGCGGCTATCAGGTCGCGAACTACGCTGCAATGATGGGCAATGACAAGGACTTTTTGCCCACGCGCATCTCCTACAAACTTAATTTGCATGGACCCAGCATGTCCGTGCAGTCAGCCTGCTCCACCGCGCTGGTTGCGGTTGCGCAAGCTTGCCAGAGCCTGTTGACGCAGGGATGCGACATGGCGCTGGCCGGTGCAGTTTCTATCACCTTCCCCCTGCATCGCGGATACATCGCACAGGAAGGTGGGCTCGCTTCGCTCGACGGCCACTGCCGCCCTTTTGACCAGCACGCCAGCGGAACGGTCTTTGGCCACGGCGCAGGAATCGTGCTGCTCAAGCGCCTTGATGATGCTCTGGTCGATGGCGATCAGGTTCTCGCCGTGATTCGCGGATTCGCCCTCAACAATGACGGCTCCACCAAAGCCGGCTACACTGCGCCAAGCGTTGAAGGGCAAGCCCAGGTAATCGCCCGCGCTCAGAAGATGGCTGGCGTTTCCGCTGACTCCATCAGTTACATCGAGGCCCACGGCACAGGGACGCCACTCGGCGATCCGATTGAAGTGGCCGCTCTAACTCGCGCATTCCGCTCGACAACAGCGGCGACGCAGTTCTGCTCGCTGGGTACCGCCAAGGCTAACGTCGGCCACCTGGATGTAGCCTCCGGCGCAACCGGCCTGATCAAAACCGTCCTGCAGATTGAGAACCGCACGATCCCCGGCCTGCTGCATTTCACACAGCCCAACCCTCATCTCGATCTGGACAACAGCCCGTTCTTCATCGATCGAGATCTGCGCCCCTGGAAGACGACCGGCGCACCGTTACGCGCAGGTGTAAGCGCCTTCGGAGTAGGCGGTACAAACGCGCACATCATCGTGGAAGAACCTCCAGTCACGCGCATTTCCGACGCTGGACGCGAACACCAGTTGTTCGTGTGGTCAGCAAAAACACCAACCGCTCTGGCCAATATCTCGAATGCTCTCGGCCAGCATTTTTCAAAACACACGGACGCAAATCTCGCCGACGCAGCTTACACCTTGCAGGTTGGTCGCAGCGCTCACAAACTTCGTCGCGCGGCAATCGTCAGCAGCGCAGCAGAAGCAGAGAATCTGGCAAACATTGCCGCAGCCGATCTCATCTCAAACGACAAGCCGCTTGAAAACCCTCGCCTCATCTTCTGCTTTCCAGGGCAGGGAGTGCAGATGGTCGGCATGGCGCGTCGCCTGTATGACACGGAGCCTGTATTCCGCCAGCATCTGGATGCCTGTGACGCAAAGTTACTGCCTCTGCTCGGCACCAGCCTGCTCAGCGTGATCTATCCGCAAGAGAACACGGCGGAAGCAAGCGAGCGTCTGAATCAAACTCTCTATGCGCAGCCCGCAATCTTTGCAATCGAATACGCATTGGCTCAGCTATGGCTCTCATGGAGCATCGCTCCAGCCGCCATGGTTGGACACAGCGTTGGAGAATATGTAGCCGCATGCCTGTCGGGAGTCGTTTCGCTCGACGATGCACTGACACTGATCGCCGCACGCGCGCGTCTGATGCAAGCTCTGCCACGCGGCGGAATGCTCGCCATCCGGGGCAGCGAGGATGTCGTGACAGAGCTTCTGGCAGCAAGCCACTCCGACCTCGATATAGCCGCCGTTAACAGCCCTAAACTCTGCGTTGTCTCTGGCGCAGATGCAGAGATCGAAGCCTTTATACAGCGGCTGGATGCGGACAAGATCGCACACCGCAAGCTCGTTACATCGCATGCCTTCCATAGCCGGATGCTAGATCCCATGCTGGAAGAGTTTGCTGCGCATGTGCGTAAAGTCACATTTCATGCGCCTTCGATTCCTTATGTCTCTTCGCTCACCGGTACCTGGATCACATCTGAAGAAGTTGCGAAGCCCGATTATTGGACCAGCCATCTTCGCCAGACGGTTCGCTTTGCAGACGCAATTAAAACCGTTGCCGATGCGCCTGAAACAGTCCTGCTCGAAGCAGGCCCATCCGAAACACTGGTGCAGATAATTCGTCAGATCACCGGCGTCGGACCGAATGCGCCGCTTGTTATCGCTTCTCAATCTGCCGCAAAAGATGGCGTTACAGGGGATAAGGCGATTCTTACGGCGCTGGGCAGGCTGTGGGCCTCTGGCATTCAACCTAATTGGCAGAAGTTTCATGCAGGACATACGCGCAAGCGCATGCTGCTGCCGACATATCCTTTTGACCGCAAGCGATTCTGGATCGAGCCTGCTCAAACGACGCAGGCTGTAACGATCTCAGCCTATTCATCACTATCGTTAACGCCCGATCCGTCTTCCACAGCGGAGACACCAATTTTTGCAGCAGCTTCCCCATCCCTTATCGAGGACTCATCCATGGCCACCTCTACCCCTGCCGTGACCGAAGACGCAGCAATGCTAAACGACCTCAAGGCGTTGATCACCGACCTCTCCGGCACCGACCTCGCCGAAGCAGAATCAGATGCATCCTTCCTCGAACTCGGCTTCGACTCTTTGTTCCTGACGCAGTTGACGCAGGGCATTCAGAGCAAGTATCGCGTCAAGCTAACCTTCCGGCAGATCATGGAGAGCTATCCGACATTGGCTTCGCTCGCAGATCATCTGAAGGAAACAGTAGCTCCAAATTTGCAGCCCGCGAGTGCGGCACCTGCCCCTGCGCCAGTCGCTGTGACAGCACCCACGTATGCTGTCCCGACAAGTGCAGCACCCGCATTTGCCCCGGCACCAGCAGCTGCTCCTGGTTCTTACGAAGCTCTATTCGCCAACCAGATGCAGGCGATGGCTGGGCTTTTCCAGCAGCAACTAAGTCTCTTAGGTGGACAAGCGCGGCCTGTCGTTCCTCAGCCCGCTGCTGCTCCCATACCTGTCTCCGCTCAGCCTGCGCCAGTCGCAAAACCAGTTGCGCCTGCGGCATCCGCGTCTACTGAAGCAAAGCCGGCCAAGCCGACGTTTACGCCCTTCAAGCCATTGCAGCGTGGCGAGTCCGGCGGTCTCAACGCGGTGCAGGAAAGCTATCTTGAGGAGTTCATCAAGACTTACAACGAGAAGACCGGCAAGTCGAAGACATTCACGCAGGAGCATCGCTCTGTCTTCGCCGATGGCCGTGTTGTCTCCGGCTTCAATGCACAGTTGAAAGAGATTGTTTATCCCATTGTTGTCGAACGCGCAAAAGGCGCTTATCTATGGGATAAGGATGGCAACAAGTACATCGATATCCTCAATGGCTACGGTGCGATTCTTTATGGCCACTCTCCTGACTTCATTGTCGATGCACTGCGGGCACAGCTTGAGCTGGGCTTCCCCATCGGACCACAGACCGAGTTAGCCGGCGAGTGCTCTGAGCTAATCCGCGAGTTCACTGGAATGGAGCGCGTGACCTTCTGCAACACCGGCTCTGAAGCTGTAATGGGCGCGATGCGTCTGGCCCGCACCGTCACTGGCCGCAACCTGGTTGTACTCTTCTCCGGTGACTATCACGGCAGCTTTGATGAGGTGCTGGTCAAGTCGGTGGGCAATCAGCGCTCCATGCCAGTGGCCCCTGGTATCCCGCGTGAAAGTGTCGCCAACATCCTCGTACTGGATTACGGCACTCCGGAAGCACTTGAGATCATTCGCTCACGCGCTGATGAAATTGCCGCAGTGCTGGTCGAGCCAGTACAGAGCCGTCATCCAGAGTTGCGCCCGATTGAGTTCCTGCGTGAAGTACGTTCCATCACGGAGAAGTCCGGCTCCGCATTGATCTTCGATGAAGTTGTAACCGGCTTCCGTACACATATCGGCGGTATGCAGGCTGTCTTCGGCATCAAAGCTGACCTTGCAACCTACGGTAAGGTGGTAGCTGGCGGTATGCCGATGGGCATCCTTGCTGGAACACCCACATTCATGGATGCGCTCGACGGTGGTCAGTGGAAATTTGGCGATGACTCCTTTCCGCAAGTCGGCGTCACCTTCTACGCTGGAACCTTTATGCGTCATCCGCTGGCGATGGCCGCAGTTCGTGCCAGCCTGCTGCACCTCAAGCAAGCTGGTCCGGAGTTGCAGCGCTCAGTCGCTGCCAAAACTGCCGCCCTGGTTGCGGATCTCAATGCTGTGCTGGCCGAGTTTAACTATCCGTCGCAGCTCGAAACCTTTTCATCGTGGTTCTACTTCCCTGTCCCCGGCGATCCAAAGCTGGCGCGCATGTTGCACTTTCACCTGCGCGAACAAGGCATTCACATCCAGGAAGGCTTCCCATGCTTCCTCACTACGGCACATACCGATGCCGATCTCGACCAGGTGCGCGCTGCCTTCCGCAAGGGTCTTGAGAAGATGCAGGCAGGGCAGGTGCTACTGTCCTCTGATCTCAATCTCGCGGCTCCTGCTGCGGCGAAGGTTGCTCTCGTTGTTGAAGCCGTTCCTGTGGCTCGTGATTTCCCCATCACTGAACAGCAGCGTGAAATCTTCCTCGGCACACAGCTTGGCGATGAGGCCAACTGCGCCTTTAATGAATCAACATCCCTCGTGCTGAATGGCACGTTGAATCTCGACGTACTCACATCCAGCCTGGAAAAGCTTGTCGCGCGGCATGAGTCTCTTCGCTCTACTATCGATGTCAACGGTGACGTTGTTCATGTATCCGCCGATGTAAAAATCAATCTTGCCATCGATGACCTGAGCACTCTCCCGGCCAGCGAAAAAGATATACATCGCGATGATGTGCTGTACGCCGAAGCATCGACGGCCTTCGATCTGATCAGCGGTCCGCTCTTCCGCACACGGCTCATCCGTCTTGCTCCGCAGGAACATGTTCTGGTTCTCACCGCGCATCACATCATCTTCGATGGCTGGTCCACGAACGTCCTCTACAGCGAATTAAGCGAGCTCTACAATGCTGCTCTTAAAGGGCAGTCTGCCTCGCTGCCCACGCCGCTGAACTTTAGCGAGTACGCCAATGCCCAGCACGAGCAATTGAATTCGCCGGATCGAGCTGTCACCGAACAGTTCTGGCTCGAACAGTTCAAGACATTGCCCACAGCATTGCAGATCCCCATCGATCATCCGCGGCCTGCTCTGCGCGAGAACGCCGGAGCGACCAAGCGCTTCGTCTTCCCTGCTGAAGTATTGAAGGCAGTAAAGAAAGCCGGAGCCAGGCAGGGCAGCACACTTTTCGCCACGCTGCTCGCAGGATTTTCTCTGCTCATTCACCGGCTCTCTCAGCAGGACGATGTAGTCATCGGCATTCCCGTCGCAGGCCAGGCGCAGCAGGAAAATGGCGGCACACTCGTCGGGCATGGCGTCAACTTCCTGCCTATCCGCAGCCACCTGCAACCGAGCCAGAAGTTCTCCGAGTTTCTCAAGCAGACGCGCAAGACGCTGCTCGATGCACAGGACCATCAGGATTACACCTACGGAACGTTGCTGCACAAACTTAAGATTCCGTCGGATCCATCGCGGCTCCAGCTTGTCGAGGTGCAGTTCAACGTAGAGCAAGTTGGAGCAGGGCTGAAGTTTGACGGGCTTACCGTTGATCTCAGTGCTAATCCCAAAACTCACGTCAACATGGACATGTTCTTCAACTTCATTGATCGCGGAAATGAACTCTGGCTCGATTGCGACTACAACACGGGCCTCTTCGATGCGGAGACTATCGACCGCTGGTTCGGTCATCTGAATGCAATCCTGCAAGCCTTTGTCGCGGATGCTGAACAGCCTGCATCGCAGGTGCTCCTGCTTACCGCTGAGCAGACGCAGCAGATTCTCGTGACCTGGAATCAAACGGACACCACTTATCCTCGCGAGCTACCGATTCAGCGAGTGTTCGAGCAGCAGGTTGAGCTCACTCCGGATGCAGTCGCAGTCATTGGAGCCACGAGTTCACTTACCTACTTCGAACTGAACGAAAAATCCAACCAGGTCGCGCACTTCCTGCAGAAGTCAGGCATTAAGCCCGGCGACCGCGTTGCTGTCTGCCTGCATCGTTCAATGGAAGTCATCGTCAGTCTGCTGGCAATCCTCAAGGCGGGTGCGGCTTATGTCCCTGTCGATCCGAGCTATCCTGCGTCCCGTCTATCCTTCCTTATTCAGGACTCGCAGGCCAAGGTGCTCATCACGCAGCGCTCAATAGCCTCTGACCTGCCAACACTCAACACGCAAGTCATCTCGCTCGATCAGGAATGGCCGATTGTCGCCCTGGAGTCGAACACAAATCTCGTTGTTCCCCATCAGCCGGAGCAGCTTGCGTATGTCATGTACACATCCGGTTCGACGGGCAATCCCAAGGGCGTTTTGATTCCACATCGCGCTGTCCTCCGGTTGGTCAAAAACAATTCCTTCGCAAGCTTCAGCGCCGACGAAGTCTTCCTGCAACTCGCACCTGTTTCCTTCGACGCCGCCACCTTTGAAATCTGGGGTGCGTTGCTGAACGGCGGCAAGCTCGTTCTTGGACCAACCGATCGCGTCACCCCTGAAGAGATCGGACAACTGATCGCCGCCAACGGTGTAACGACCGTCTGGCTGACGGCTGCGCTCTTCCACCTCATTGTGACTGAGCATCTGGAGATTCTTCGTCCCCTGCGCCAGCTATTGGCCGGAGGCGATGTGCTCTCTGTTGCCCACACACGCAAGGTCTGCGAAGAACTGCCACACCTCAAGCTGGTCAATGGTTACGGCCCGACGGAGAACACGACCTTCACCTGCTGCCACACCATCACCGTGGATAGCCTGGTTGGAGGAACAGTACCCATCGGCAAACCTATCGCCAACACGCGCGTTTACATCCTCGACGCAAACCGCAAGCCTGTACCTCCCGGCGTTACCGGTGAGTTGTATGCGGCTGGAGATGGACTCGCACTCGGCTACTTGAATTCGCCCGAACTCACTGCGGAAAAATTCCTAGATCACACATTTGAAACTGCCCCCGGTACAACGCGTACAGAGCGGCTGTATCGCACCGGCGATCTCTCTCGCTATCGTGCAGACGGAACAGTGGAGTTCCTTGGCCGCGCAGATACGCAGGTCAAAATTCGCGGCTACCGCATCGAGTTATCCGAGATTGAAAATGCGCTTGAGCGTTCGCCTCTCGTCCGTGCTGCCGTTGTTGCCGTCCGCACGGATTGGGTCTCGGCCAACGATGCACCGGGCGACAAGCGCCTTGCGGCATATGTCATTCCTACTCAGAAAAGCGATGCTGCCGCACTCACATCTCAGTTGCGCAAGCATCTTCAGGACGAGCTGCCGGATTACATGCAGCCCGCTGCCGTCATGCTGCTTGAGAGTTTTCCGCGCACCATCAATGGCAAAGTTGATCGACGTGCATTGCCCGCGCCTGTTCCGGAACAGTTGATGCGTGCACGATCAATCGTCTATCCTCGAACACCGATGCAGGAGACTCTGGCTGGAATCTGGTCCAAGGTTCTGGGCGTGAAGGAAGTAAGCATCGACGATACGATTTTCGAACTTGGCGGCGATTCGCTGCTAATCTTTAGGATAATTACTCTGGCGAATCAAGCAGGTCTCAAGCTCACGGCCAGACATGTATTTCAGCACCGAACAGTTGCGGCAATCTGTGAACAATTTGAAGGGGACACCAATCTTCAAGCGGCACAGACAGAGGTAAGCGCGATACAAGCGATTCCGCGCTCACTCCACCGTAGACCACAAACAGCTCTGAAGTAATTTCTGTCATTGAGTAGCGATGCCTTGGAGCAGTATGCGACCGACCTCTACGAGTGAACTAATGCAAATACCGGCTGAAGAATCGCAACAGGCACTATCTGGCGAACCGAACTCCTCCGAGTTTCAAGACGAAAGCGGAGTCTTCGTTTTTCCAGCCAGCCTGGAGCAGATTCGTTATTGGACCCTAGACCAGTTGGACGGCACTTCGACCGCGTCCAACATGGCTATTGCGGCGCGCCTTGAAGGCGAAGTAAACGATCATATCGTCGAGCAGTCGATTCAAGCGATTGTCGAGCGCCACGAGGCTCTGCGCACCACTTTCCGCGTGGTTGACGGCCTCCTTAGCCAGATCATTTCAGAGGAAGCGCGATACAGTTTTGCTGTCACCGATCTGCGCTCTCTTCCTGAAGCGGATCGCGCCCAGGCGGCCGAAGCGGCCGTTGAAGAACACAGCCACGCTCGTGCGGATCTCGCCACCGGTCCGGCATTTTTCGTTCGCCTGATCCATCTCACGGATCGCTTGCACTTCCTCGCATTCACCATGCATCACATCGTTTGCGATGGCTGGTCGAACGGGATCCTGATTCGTGATTTCACCGATTTCTACGCGGCTTTTTCGCAGCATCGCGAGCCCGCACTGCCTGCGCTTCCCTTCCAGTTTGCCGACTTCACTGTCTGGCAGCAGAACTGGCTGGAGAGTGATGCAGCCAGGTCCGCGCTGGACTATTGGCGCACCCATATTCGTCGCGGAATGCCGGCTGTCGATCTGCCTACGGATCGCCCCCGCTTGCCGCAGAAGAGCTATCCGGGCCATATCGAATCCAGCCTGCTGCAACCGGCTCTGACCGAACGCCTCAAGGCTTATTGCCGTTCGCACGGGGCTACCATGCACCAGGTGCTCCTGGCTGCATTTGAAGCGCTCATCGCGCGCTACGCCAATCAGAGTGAGTTCCTGCTGGGTTCGACAATCGCCAACCGCACCCAGCCTGGGATGGAAAATGTCGTTGGCCGTTTTGCCAACCCGCAGGTGATTCTCGCGGATGTCAACGGAGACCCCAGCTACCGCACACTTGTCGATCGCGTAGTGGCATGGAGCACGGAATCCTACGCTCACCAGGATCTGCCTTTTTCCCGCTTGATGGAAGAGTTTCAGCTCGATCAGGCAGGCGCTACTTCGCAGTTCCTGCAGGTCTACTTTGTCTATCAAAAAGCTTTCATGCAACCCCAGGAAGCCCAGGGGCTGAGAGTTGTTCCTCGCCCATCGGTGAGCGGCGGCGTCAACTTTGATCTGCTGGTAAGCATCGTCGAGCGAGCAGAGGGTCCGCGTCTGCAGATGGAGTACAACACTGTACTCTTTCGCAAAGAGCGCATCGTCAGCCTTATTGAGATGTACATCCGCGTGCTCGAAGCCGTCATGGCAAACGACTCGGTGACCGTATCGCAACTGCCGCTGGTCGAACAGGCAGAGCAGCAGACGCTCAGTGCATCCAGTAATTCATCGGTCCCATCGCAATTCCCTGCCGTTTCCCTGGCCGAATGGATCGACCGCCAGATTGAAGCCCTCGGCGATGCGCAGGCCGTTCTAGCCGGTACGGAAAAGCTAAGTTGGAAAGAGCTTCACGCGCGCAGTCTATCAATCGCATCTTCTCTTCGTGAGCGCGCAATTGCGCCGGGGCAAACTGTCGCCGTGCGCCTTGAATCCGGCATCAACACTGCCGCGATCTGCCTGGCTCTTCTGCGTATTGGCGCGATCGTTCTACCGATTCCATCTGCGGCCAGTGCTCGCGAATGGGCCCAGATTCTCGCGTCGCAACAACCGGCACTCGCGCTGGCATCCTCGGTCTTCTCCTCCACAACCCCGGGCCTGACGGCGTATGAAGAACTTCTGACCTCCGCTGAGACGCCTCTTCCAGCACTGTTTCCGCAAGCATCAAGTACGGCATGGCTGGGGATCGAAGCATCTTCTGACGATTCAAGCAATACGTTCACCGCCATTCCGAGCTCTCATGCTGCTACTTTGCAGCATCTGCTTGCCGCTGCACGCGAGATCGGTCTTCGGCAGAATGACGTTGTACTGATCACGCCTGCGCAGTCCGCAACGGATGCATGGGTTGACCTGATGCTTCCGCTGGTCGCTGGTGCGACTGTTCTCTATCCAGAGGAGTATGTGCCGGAGCAGTTCCAGCAACTGCTCAACAAGTATCAGGTTGCATTCGCCTTTGCCTCTCCGTCAGACCTGCTTACCGCGCTGCATCATCTCTGGGCAGGCGACCGCAGATTGAGTATCGTGGTGCGCGGCGGACTCGTCAGCAATGGACTGGTAAAGCGTCTATCGGGAACGCCTTTGCGCCTCTCTTCTCTGATTTCGACTCCGCTCAACGCGGGTCCGCTGGCGGTTGCGCGAGTTTCAGTCGGCAGCGATGGAGTCGGAGACTTCACGTTCCATGCACTCGTAGGTCAGCAGCTCCTGGTCGTCGATGAAAATGGCGAGCGTGCGCCTTCCGGTGTCTATGGAGAACTGGCGATTGCAGGCGATTCAACCCTGCATTCAACGCCTATTCGAACCGGCTATCTTGCCCGCTTCTCCGCTGAAATTCCACCCAGGCCGGGGCGAACCGCCGGTATCGAGATCATCGACAAGGCTAGCCGCGTAGTTCGTTTACATGGGTATCGATTGCGTCTTGGAGAACTCGAAGATCTGGTATGGCAACATCCTTCCGTCTCCGATGTGCTCGCAGCTTTGTTGCCGGTAAATGATGCACCGACGCTGGTTGCTTACTTTCGTCCTTTCGAGTCGGGACCGGATGCAAGCCGTATCGTGCGCGAGCACTTCCGATCTATCGCTCCGGGACATGTCGCGGCCGCCGAAATCATCGCAGTCGATTCTTTCCCTCGCCGCGTCGACGGTTCAATCGACTTCTCTCTGCTTCCCGCACCTGGGTCGTCACAGTCCGCAGAAGAAGTAACCGAGGAATATGTAGCCGCTCGCGATGAGCTTGAGTCCAACCTGGTTTCGATCTGGGAAGAAGTGCTCGGAGTACAGCCGATCGGCATCCGAAGCCCGTTCTTCAAGCTCGGCGGATACTCACTCATGATCGTGCGCCTCTTCGCGCGCATTAACAAAGTGATGGGCACATCGCTGCCGATCACCACCATTTTCAATGCGCCAACAGTAGAACAACTGGCAGATATCATCCGTGGCCGCGCCTACTATTCTTCCCTCGTTCCAGTACAGACCAAGGGATCGCGTTCTCCATTCTTCATGATTCACTCTTACCTGCTTTATCAGGGCATCCCCAGGGTACTTGGCGAGGACTATCCCTTCTACGGTCTGCGTGAGTTGGATACAGACGCCGAGAACATGAGCGTCGAACAGCGTGCCGCCTCCTATCTCGACGCCATACGTTCGGTGCAGCCGCACGGCCCCTACTACATCGGAGGCTGGTGCGCGGCAGGTCCACTTGCAGTTGAAACTGCTCGCCAGATCACCGCCTCTGGCGAAGATGTCGGGATACTTGTCCTCTTTGACTCCTGGAGACCTGGCTATGCTGCAGAACTGGCCCGCGATCAGGCAGGCTCCCCTGAGATGAGCCTGCGCGCACGTCTTCGTCGCAAGTATCTCTTTCACAAGACTCGCTGGAACACGCTTTCATACGCCGGACGCATTCGCTATCTCACCGGAGTTATCGGCAGCAAGTCTGCCTCGGTACGCGATCGTTTTTATCTCAAGAACTGGGCCGTCGCAGAGTGGCTCTGCAAGCGTTTTGGATTGTCCCTGCCACACTTCATGCATAACGTCAGTCTTACTACGCTGAATTCGCTCAAGGAGTACAAAGGCATTGAACCCTACCCCGGCCTGTTGACCCTGATTCGCGCCAAGGAAGCACCTTACTTTCCTGGCGCACAGGAAGCCTGTGGATGGGATGCAATCGTGACAGGCGGGGTCAAAGTTCTATGGGCTCCCGGAGACCACGAATCGATGTTCCTGCCGCCGCACCTGCAAAAGGTGGGAACCTTATTGCACGAGAGCCTCACAGAAGCCTATGCGCAGCAGTCCTGAACCGGGGATGTGATGGAAGCGGGCATGGTTTTCAATTACCCGCTCCCATCCCCACTTCCGGGCTATATACCTTGTTGCGCGTCATGCCCCTGACTGCGCAGTTTAGGGTAACCCCTTGCAACTCTTGGGTAGTTGGCATTTCGTAGCGCATGCCCCAAGATGGAGATATGAAAATGTCATCCCCGAAGATCAACACACCGAATAACTTCGATTCGCTGCGTCTGATATTCGCCGTGCTGGTGATTTTCTCGCATAGTTTCCCAATGGTTCGCGGCTCGAACGCTACGGAGCCATTATCCCTGCTCACCAATGGACAGGTTAACTTCGGCAATATCAGTGTCTGGGCCTTCTTTGTAATCAGCGGCTTTTTGATCACGCAAAGCTGGCAGCGCTCGCCGAATGTCGTCAAGTTCCTCAAGCGCAGAATAGCGCGCATTTATCCGGCCTTTATCGTGACGGCTGTATTGAGCGCGTTTATCTTCGTTCCGCTTGTCGCGGATTCGGCTACCTATCATCACGTAAGCATCCAGAATTTTGTCTTCAATACATTGCGGCTGCGAATCTTCGACAGCCCGCCAATTTTTGTACACAATGCGTTGCCCAATGAACTCAACGGTTCCCTCTGGTCTGTGGCCTATGAGTTCTGGTGCTACCTCGGTGTGATGACGCTTGGTCTTGTCGGTCTGCTTCGTCGCCGTTCAGTGGTTGTGCTCCTGTTCGTTGCCGTGATCGGCTTGCATCTCTACATGAACATGACCGGCTGGGCTCCAAGTGGTTCTATCTTGGGACAAATTGTTGGCTACCCTCCATTCTGGGCAACCGTTCTGCCTTTCTATCTTGCCGGTACCCTCTTTCATCTTTTCGGCGGTCACACACTTTTGCGGCGGCCATGGATCATGCTCGCGGCGGTAGTGCTGATCGCTTCCAACTTTGTTCCGCATGGGCTCATTGTGACGATGCCCATCTGCGGATCCTACCTGCTGATGGCCCTCGCCTATCTGCCTCTTCTGCATCCTCTGAACCTGGGCAGATTCGGCGACTTCTCCTACGGAACTTATCTCTATGCTTTCCCCATCCAGCAGTTGCTGGTGCAGCGCGCGCATGGACAGATTTCGCCACTGCTGCTGTTTGCTGAGGCTGCGCCGATCACACTCATCGCGGGAGCGCTCTCATGGTTACTGGTGGAGCGGCACTTCCTCAAACGAAGCTCCGTGCTGAAGCATGAGGGGCTTTTGCCTGCGGCAAACACATCGCCACAAGCCACGGAGTCCTCGGTCGCATCCTCCAAAGACCTGCTCTCCAAAGCAACTACCGAGGATCCCATGAGCCGCACTGAAGGAGAGGCGTATGCCCAGCAATAGCCTCAATCAAGATCCGTTTTCAACCACCATGCGTACTATATCGAGGATGCATCTCGGGTATTTTTACGCGAATGCTTCTGCAAGGATGCTCTAAACATGAATCGCATCGAGCCCCTCCCCTCGACTTCAGCCAATCCACTGCCCACATCGTATCGCCGTGTCTTCCTCGTCCTGTCCCCTTCGACATTGGGCTATGCCACGTTCGCCCTTGAAAGCCTTTTTCGCAATTGCGCCGAGCCGATCCATCTGCACCTCATCACCGACTCCGTAGCAGACAAGGAAAAGTTGACTGAGGAACTCACTCTGCGTCAGAAGACCGCCGGGCATCTCTGGTCGGTATACGCAGAAGAAGAATTGGCGGAGCGGGAGGCATCGCTTTTCGGGCCGTATCCCAACCTGCGGCTCTTTCGTCATGGGCACCCATGCTGGCGCAAAATCACGGACCCCGTCCTGCTCAGCAACGACGGCGAAGAGATGGTGCTGCTCGATCCTGACCTCTACTTCCCCAACAAATTTTGCTTTGAACCAACGCCGGAAACAGGCGTCCTGCTGATGTGGCAAAAGCCTAGCTGCCTGGTGCCTGCAAAGGTTGTCAGCTCAGGAATGGAGCAGGGAATTCGCTTCGCGCATCACGTCGATATTGGCGTCGGTGGCTGGCGCGCTCCCGTCGATCTGGAATGGATGGACTGGCTGCTGGCCCGGCTTGATTGCACCAATCTCACTCGCGTCATGCACATTGAAGCAATCGTATGGGCCGCGCTTGCAATGCGCATCGGCGGCGGATACCTGAATCCCAATCTCTGGCACTGCTGGCACCGCAATCAGCCCAAGCGAATCCTGCGCAAGATGGGTGTGCCTGGTATCGAATTGCTGCGCGTTGAGGACTTCTCTGCCATCAAGTGCTTCCACGCAGGCGGCGAAGCAAAGTGGTGGCTGGCCGAGGCCAAGCAACGAGGCATGCTGGATCAGTCGAAAGACCTCACAGCAAACGGCGAGATTCTCCCCTATGAAGAACTGATGCCCGCCACGTACTATCGCGAACAACGCATGAAGACCACGCTTGCCAGACTGGGCTATTACACCGTCTTCCGAACCTGACTCATCCAAACCAGCTTTAGTCGCGGCTCAGACTTGGCGCACTCGATCTCATGCAAACTTCACTTCAATGCGTAATTGCGTCATTGCAAAATACACAGGGATGCAAGGCACACAGGAAAATGCTGGCATGAAGAAGTCTATTCTCCTCTCAATTGTGGCTCTATGTACAGGATTGTTTTGTACTTCCCTCACCTTTGAGAGCCTGTCCTCACTGGCAGCGCAAGAACCTCTGGCCGCAAAAAAGAAGTCCGACAACGCGCTCACTATTGAGCGTGTAAGCGCCGAGCCTGATTCCAACGAACAACCATCACTGCGCTGGAATAGCACCGGAACAGAGATCGCATGGATGCATCTCGTGCCCCCCGCTGCAAATGCCAGGGACAAGACACCGCAACGCGAGATCCTGGCCGCCAGGGGTAGTTCCACTGATCAGGATCATCCGCAAAGCAGGCCGATCGTGCTTGTATCTGCTGCGAAAGTTACATCTGCTATCTGCGGTAATTCCCCGCCCATCGCGCCAAAATTCAATGACGACGATAACAACACCAATCCATATATGCTCATTGACTTTGCCTGGTTTCCTGAATCGGAATCAGGTGGATCATCCACGGCTGCGCTGCTCCTGATTGGGACAAAGTCTCTCGCATGGCTTGATCCGGCATCCGGAAAATCCCGCACTCTCATCTCAGGAGATGAGCCGCTGTCCAACGCGACAATCGCACCCGATGGCCACTCCGTAATCTTCGTGCGCGATCATACGCTCTGGCAGGTCAGCGCCAACGGCAATGGCAATGGCAATGGCAATGGAGGGGACGCTCATCGCATCACTCCATCTCCGCACGCAGACATTCTTGAAGGAGAACCGGACTGGCCCTATCGCAATGAACTACAGATGTCTCGCGCCTATTGGTGGTCGCCTGACTCCTCACGTATTGCGTGGCTTGAAACCGATGATCGCGCCGTAGCGAAGTATTCCCTGCGCGCCAGCGACGGCTCATCACGCCAGATCACTTACCCCAAGCCCGGCGGTGAACTGCCAGCCGTGCGCATCTTCACCAAACTAACGAATGGCAGCGGGAGCAACCCCGTAGCCATCGACTTGATGCCTCAAAAACAACTCTCCGGAGAGTTCTATCTTCCTCGCATTACCTGGCTTCCCGATGGACGCCATCTTGCTATCGAACGCGTCGATCGCCGCCAGCGTGTTCTCGATCTCTTTCTCGCCGACGCTCTGACAGGAAAATCGCGTCTGATCTTTACTGAAAAGGACAGCTACTGGATCAATCTCTCAGATGACCTGCGCTTTCTCAAGGATGGCAAGCGCTTTCTCTGGACCAGCGAACGTTCTGGCTTTCGTCACATCTATCTCTATGACCTACAGGGCAAGCAACTCGCGCAACTGACCAATGGTAACTGGGAAGTAACTCGAATCGATGCCGTAGACGAAACTCAAGGCCGCATCTATTTCACCGCGACGAAAGATAGGCCGCTCGAACGCCATCTGTATAGCGTTGCATTGGATGGCGGAGACATCACCCGCATAAGCCACCGTCCCGGCACACATCAGGCTATCTTCGCCACGGATGGAACGCACTACGCCAATGTCTTTTCCAGCATCACGGAGCAGCCGACGCTCAGCATACGCAGCATTGGCGAGACCAATGCAGAGCACGCGGAAGCCGCATCCATTGAACTCGCAGACCAGGCTGCCCCGGCCGCATTGCAGCCCGTTGAATTTCTCAAGGTAAAGCTCCACATGGCTTCGGAGGTGAATGCATTCCTCATTCGACCACCGAACTTCGATGCCAGCAAGAAGTATCCAGTCATCGTCTACATGGCCGGGGGGCCACGGGAACAACTTGTGCGCAACGCATGGGGCGCTGGCGCAGGCGGCGCAACAGGCCTGTGGATGCAACTCATGGCACAGAAAGGCTTCGTGGTATTCGCGCTCGACAACCATGGAACCGCGGGCCAGGGACACTTCTTTGAAGAACCGATTCATCTTCGTCTGAGCGCACAGGAACTCGCCGACCAGAGAGATGGCGTGCTTTATCTCAAGAGCCTGCCCTATGTCGATTCAACGCGCATCGGTGCGTGCGGATGGGGATACGGTGGCTTCCTCGTGATCCATGCCATGCTCGATCGCCCGATTCTCTTTCATGCAGGCTTTGCCGGTGCTCCGATTACCGATTGGCACTTCTATGATGCCGTCTTTGGCGAACGTTATCTCGACAATCCCACAACGCATGCCGATGGCTGGGATGCATCGACCGCCCTCGAAAATGCCCGCTATTTGAACGCCAGATTACTCGTTGCCCAGGGCACGGACGACGAGTTCGTACACATGGAAAACCTGCTTACCCTCCAGGATGAATTGCTGGACGGAGGCAAAACCGCCGATACTCTACTGCTATCAGACAGGGGCCACATCCTCGATGATCAGCTCACAAGAAACGTAATTTTCACCCAGATGACGGATTTTTTCATAAGGAACATGTAAGTAATTCGGTCAATTTTCGGCAGTGGTATCAATACCATTCCGAACAGACTGGGCAACCTCTATATCCAGACTGAAATTTCCTGGGATTTAATGCCATTTTGGTCTTAAATGCCTGACTGCAACCTTAGCGCTATCGTGGGAATTCCGCTCACGATTTAGTATCAATCATGATAGTTTCAGGTTAAGGTTTACACCAGACACCGTACCCTATTGGCTATCTCTCCTACCTATGTAGGCCGAGAGATGGCGAATAGCGTCAAAGTATCACGCTCCTGTTGAGAAAGGTTCCTGTGCAATGTCAGTAGACCGGTTGTCGAAGTCGGAGAACAGACTCAGAATTGGGTTCGTGCACCGTTTCGACGCGCGCAGCGTACGCTCCTGGTCCGGGACTTTTCACTTCATGGCCAAGGCACTCCAGGCGCATGTAGGGGACGTCGTTTATCTCGGTCCGGATAAGTCGTTAGCGACCAAGTTCATCATTGACAATACGGCTCGGGCCAATCGCTTCTGGTTTCGGCTCACGCGCAAAGTTTTGATTACCGACCACAATCGCATCCTGTCCCATCGCCTGGCTCGTTTCTTCCTCGCGCGCATGGCAGCAGAACACTGCGACATTCTCTTCGCTCCAGCCGCTTCAGTCGAGATCGCATCTCTCAAGACATCCCTGCCCATCGTGTATTCCTCCGACACAACCTGGGCCGACGTAGTCAATTATTATCCTGAATTTTCTTCCCTCTCATCTCTGTCCAGGCATGAGGGCGAATGGATCGAAGCGGCTGCGATACGACGCGCCGACGCTATCGCCTATCCGTCGGAATGGGCAGCGCGTTCCGCTCGCGAACATTACAAGGCCGATCCGGCAAAGATCCATCGCTTGCCTTTCGGAGCCAATCTCGAAAGTGTTCCAAGCCGCGAGGCCGCACTCAGGCATCCGCTGAATGGCCGCATCCAACTCCTGATGATTGGAGTCGATTGGGAGCGCAAGGGCGGCGCAATCGCGCTAGAGTGCCTCAAAACGCTCCTCGACAATGGCGTCGATGCCCACCTCACCCTTTGCGGCTGCGTGCCGCCTCCGGGCTTTGAACATCCGCGCATGCACGTCATCCCATTCCTCAATAAGAATCAGCCTGAAGATCGGTTGAATATCTCCAGGCTTTTTCTCGATGCGCATTTTCTGCTGTTGCCCACACGCGCAGAGGCCATGGGCATTGTGACCTGCGAGGCCAGCGCTCATGGACTGCCCGCCCTGGTTACCGACACGGGCGGAACGCGGGGCGCTCTTAATCCCGGCATCAATGGATTCCTTTTACCTCTGGATGCGCGCGGCGATGCCTACGCAGAGAAGATTCTCGACATCGTTGCAACTCCTACGCGATACGCAGCCCTGGTCGCCTCCAGCAGGGACGAGTTTGAGCGATCCTTGAATTGGGATACATGGGGACGTTCCATGCACTCGCTGATGGAGCAAATCCTGAATCGCAAAATTGAGCGTCCTGAATTTTCAGAGAGTGTTTCCGCTATCGCGCTCGACGAACCGGACAGCGACGAGAGCATCTCCACCCTCACCGTAGCTCATACCTGATTCTCTCAATGCAAATGCCATCCCATTCCTCTACCGTGCGGGCCGAATGCAGAGCGACAGCATGAAAAGATGAGTTGATCTGCGATTTGTGACCATGCCAGCGACGATCAATCTGGCCTATAGCGCCTTCTTCAGCCGCAAATAATGGGGAGAAACAGCAAGACGATGCCTGCAAATTCACACCATATCGAGAACAATTCCGAGAGTAATTCCGAGAATGGGCTTTTGCGCATTTGCATCGTGGCCGAAAATGCATCCTTTCGCTTCGGCGGAGAAGCATCGCTGCCCCTGCATTACTTTTCGCGCCTGCGTGCCCGCGGCATCGAAGCGTGGCTCATCATTCACGGCCGCACACGCCCTGAACTCGAAGCGCTGTTTCCGAACGAACAAGACCGCATCCAGTACATTTCCGATAAGTGGTTCCATAAGCTGATCTGGAATCTGAGCCGCCCTTTGCCTCGCCGCGTCTCTGAAGCGACCTTTGGAACTCTGATGGTACTCATCAATCAACTCATCCAGCGCAGCATGGTGCGGCAGTTGATTCGGGATAAGGGAATCGATGTCGTTCATCAGCCGATTCCGGTATCGCCCAAGGCCCCATCGTTCATCTCCGGCCTTGGCGTTCCCGTCATCATTGGCCCCATGAACGGCGGCATGGACTATCCTGCGGCCTTTCGAGGCGCAGAGTCGCTCTTCACACGCCTCACAGTTGCACTCGGCAGAAGCAGTGCCAACCTGGTCAACAGCATCATTCCCGGCAAAAAGAATGCTGGCATCCTGCTGGTAGCCAACGAACGAACCCGTATCGCGCTGCCCACCTGCGTCAAGGGCAAAGTCATTGAGATTCCAGAGAACGGTGTCGACCTCAGCATCTGGAAGCCGCCTGTTTCTTCCGTAACAACCACAACACCATCTCGTTTTCTTTTCGTTGGCCGCCTCGTGGACTGGAAGCGCCTGGACTTCGTCCTGCAAGCTTTGGCGCAAATTCCTGGAGCCCAGCTTGAGGTCATCGGTGATGGTGTGATGCGCCCAGCCTGGACAGCCCTGGCGCAATCCCTCGGCATCGCAGACCGCGTCCGCTTCCTCGGCTGGCTGCCTCAGCCCGAATGCGCACAGCTTTTGCATGGCACGACAGCCCTGCTGTTGCCCAGCATCTACGAGTGCGGAGGGGCGGTCGTTCTCGAAGCGATGGCCACTGCCACACCCGTCGTCGCTACTGCCTGGGGCGGCCCGGCCGACTACATCAATGCAAGCTGCGGAATCCTCGTCAACCCATCCAACCCGGCAGTGATTACCCAGGGATTCGTTGATGCGATGCGCAAACTGATTGCCGATCCGGATCTTCGAACACAACTGGGCAACGCAGGCCGACAACGCGTGCAGGATCACTTCGACTGGAACCGCAAGATTGATCGAATCCTCGAGATTTATCAGCAGGCTATCCATGAGCATCGTCCCTAAGATCCACTGGAAGAACATCACGGCCGTCCTACGCCTGCCCGTCCTTCACCTACCTGTCCTCGGCCTGCTTGTCTGCCTGCCTGCAATTGTGCCTGCTCGAACACCTGCCCAGACACCTGCGCGCAGCCCACAGCCCGCTCAAACAGTTCCTCCGGCAGGCGTCACCAACATTGCCATTGGGACGAAAGTGATTCGTACCGATGTAAAGCGCATGGGCATGAATCTGAGCGGTCAGTCCTTTTACGACTCAGCTCAAATGCTGCGCAACATCACCTTTCGCAACCCCGGCTTTGAAGGCCAGATTTGGCAAACCGTTCTGCAATGCAAGTTCATCAAAGGCGACTCCTGCGCCGACACAGACGAGTGGAGTGGATGGCCGGAGAATTTTGCCAAGGGCGGCACCTTTGAATTTTTCTACGGCGCAGCCAAAGGAGAAAGCGGCATCGTAGCCGCCAGCTCCGTAGCTGCTAGTTCCGCGCACCAGGGAGTATGGGTTAACTTTGGCAAGCTCGCCGTCGCTCCCAAGGTCGGTGATTTCTACATTCTGCGCATGAAGATTCCCGGTACAGCCGATGCGGGATGGCGCTCCGCAACACATGGTGGTGCAACCATGAGTACGGAATTTCACGATCTCCCGCCAAACTCACCAGGCAAGCAGGCCCTGCGCCTGAGCGCCTCCGGGGCGGGACAGTCTATCGCCATGACCTCCGATGTCGATACCTGGGGTGGCCGCTCGTTTCTCCAGCTCAAGGGTGTCTACACGCTCAACTTCCGCGCCAAGGCCCTCGGCGGCTCAGCCGCGATCAATGCCGCCGTCACCCGGCTCACCCAGCAGCACGGAAATATTTCTTATCTCGCCCGCGATATCGAACTTACCAACGCCTGGAAGAACTACAGCTATACCTTCAGCGCCAACGAAGACGGTACGTTCATCGGTCCAATTCTCGTCTCGCTTGAGATTCGCAATGCCTCGGCCCTGCTCGATGATTTCTCTCTAACCGAGTCCGCTGCGCCCGATAACCCAACGGCTTTTCGCAACGCGGTAGTCAGCCGCCTGCGCCAGTTGCATCCAGGCGTGCTGCGCTATATGGATAACGGCACGGACTTCGGCAGCACCATCGACAATCTCATCGCGCCGCCCTTTGCCCGCGAACGGTCCGGCTTCAGTGAAGGCGACAAACTCCAGTTGGAGATTCCCATTGGTCTGCATGAGTTTCTTGTCCTCTGCCACGCAATCGGTGCGGACCCGTGGTTCGTCATGCCCGTGGGCACATCTCCGGTAGAGATGAAGCACCTGATCGAGTATCTATCCGGCCCAGCCACCAGTCCCTATGGAGGCAAACGCGCGGCCCTTGGCCAGTCCGCCCCGTGGAGCAGCGTCTTCTCGACGATCCATCTCGAATTGGGCAATGAAACCTGGAACTCCAGCTTCGCGGGCGAAGTAGTCGCCGACCCGTTGGCATATGCCACTCTGACATCCAACATCTTCGCAGCGGCAAAGACGTCTCCCCTCTACAACGCAGCAAAGTATGACCTGATCATGGATGGCTGGAATGGTGTGCCATGGTGGAACGAACAGGAACTCTCCATCAAACCCCATGCTGACACCATCGATATTGCGCCCTATACCTTCAACCCGTTCAACGACGCCTCCAGCACTGAGGCTATCTTCGGCCCTATGTTCGCCGAACCGGAATCCCTTGATAGCCGCCCGACTGGTATCGTAGCCCAGCAGGCCAAAGTCGCAGCCAAAGGTGGCGTTAAACTGGCCGTGTACGAGGTCAATCTAGGCACGACCCTGGGCCAGGTCAACCAGCAGGCGGTGGACTCATCCGTCCCGTCTCTCGGAGCAGCTCTCTCGGTGGCTGATCACATGCTGCTCATGCTTCGCGATGATGGCATAACCAACCAGGCACTCTTTTCTCTTCCTGAATACCTCAATGGATTTAGCGATCCCGACCATCCCGGCCACAACGGCACGGTCAAGCTCTGGGGCTCCGTCGTCGACATGGGCGGCCAGACCAACCGCGTACGTCCCACCTTTGAAGCGGAAGAACTCATCAACACCGCCATCGCCGACAAGATGATCGAAACCATCCATTCAGGAGCAAATCCCACATGGGATCAGCCGGAGAGCCGCAACGCCAAAATCAAACTAACCGGCGCGCACTACCTGCAAACCTTTGCCTTTACCAATGGCACGCATTGCAGCCTGGTGGTCTTCAATCTCAGTCGGAATGCCACGCTTCCCGTGACCTTTTCCGGGCCGGTGGCTCCTCGCGGAGCGGTAAAGGTAAGCCGCCTGACCTCGCCGCACATCACCGATAGCAACGAATACACACTGACCGTCGCCACAGCCCACAAATCGGAACCCAACTTCGACCCGGCGAAGAGCTACGAACTGCCGCCCTACTCCATGACTGTGCTGGAATGGAACGTTACCGGCGTACATTTCTAATTTTAAAACCGGTAGCGGGATCGAGTTCTGCCATTCTAATCTCCGGCATCTCGACTCCTTCGCAGCAGATCGATGCCGAGAAGATCGACGCCGAGAAGCCCGCAGGCACAGTCACATCGGATACCATCCAGTTCGCATCGTCGGACAAATCTCGCACACGCTCTCCGCCCGTCTGCATCTCCGGTGAGACGGATACAGTGACCTGCTGCAGGCTGCGATAAAGCCCCAGCCCTATCGCCTTCAGATAAGACTCCTTGCGCGTCCACAAGCGATAAAACGCCAGTTCCTGCGCGCCTGTTTCAACTTCAAGCCAACGATCAAACTCCTCCATCGACATCACGCTGCGCGCCATAGCCTCCAGATCCGCCATTGGACGCAATCGCTCGATGTCCACTCCGAGTTCCCAGTCCAATGTCACGCCAATCAAAGCCGCTCCTGCCGTGTGACTAAGATTGAACCGCACATCTGGCTTATCGCCTGCGATCAGGAGGTGCGGCTTTGCCCCGGCATCTCGACCGTCGTCAAAGATTACATCCGCAGGTGCAATGCCAAGACACTCTCCCAGAACCACACGCAACGCAGCATGAGAGGTTATGTATTCGCGGCGATGCTGTTCCGCCCGAAAGATATCGGCCTTCGCGCGTTCCATAACGGACAGCCACTCCCGCCATCGCGCAAGCTGAGATTCATCCGCCTTCACATCCAGTCGGATCAGCCAGGCGTGTACTGTATCGGGAGCAAGCATCTCTAAGAGGACACTCTAGCAGGAAGCGCTTCTCGATGTGGAGCAGTGGTGGTGTTTTAAATCTACGTTGAGTGGTTTGGCGCTTACTGTTTTGTGGTCCTTGGATTCAGACTTTGCTCGGTGCGCGTACTCTCACGATGAACTTTCGCTGCTCAAAAAAATTGAGTACCCATACGGAACTCAGGTCTACATCGTCATGCTTCTGGTGCCAGTACAAACAAATGTCGAGTTCGCAATGATAAAAAGTTCCGGAATCCCAAAAATTATCTGGAACTGGATATGTGAGAACCTCTACTTCTATTCTCTCTTCTTCAAGCCCATGTTCGACATTGTGATAATAAGAGAGGCCACGGATAATTTTCTTAATGATCCGAATCACCCGTGCATCTCTGCCGGGGTAAATCAGATTGCGATCTCGCCCCTCGAATACCACCGGAACCAATTGCTTGGCTATATCCCGCCTACGCCGTTCTCCATCCGGTTGGTAGAAACTCGGTCTTGCTTTTGTTTTCCAGAGCTCTCGGACCACATCATTTGGCTCTCCGGCAAGTAAGAGAACCGTTCGAAAATGCGCTTCATCGTCCGACCATCCTCGATTACAGGATGCGCACTCCCATACCGTAATTCGTTGAACACGCGATGTTTTCTTCGACGCAGGATATAGACACCTTGGAATCACATGCCCGCGTTCCAGGGTAGTGCCTTCAAAACCGCAATAAACGCATTTTTGTGTTCTCTTTGGCATTAGTTTGCAGAATAGACAAGCCAATTATCTACTTTTTTACCAACGCACTTTTAAGACACCACCCGTAGCAGATATAGCTACTCCTAGAAAAGCGGATAGCGATTGTTGAATCGCTATCCGCATCTGTTGAACGCAAGCCTGCGCCGCAGATTAATTCGACGTGTAAGTCCAGGTCAGAACATTCTGAGTAGAGACCGATCCGCCCGTTGCGCCGGTAAACCCGACGTATGCGTTTGTCCCTCCCACGACTGAGGGTATATTCACTACCCAACTCGTGGTGTAAGTCTTCAGCGTTGTCTTGTCCGTGAGAGTCATCGTCAATGTTGTGCCGTCATAGACGAAATGTGCCGCCATAACGTGCCCGCTTCGCAAGGTGATTCCCGTCGAACTCAGATCTACAAATGGCGTCGTCGGAACTGCGCCGTTCAGGTAAAGACCCGTTGAATCTGTACCTTCACCAGCATTGCTGTAAATATCAAACTTCACAGCAACGCTTTTAGCAATGCCTCCATATCCCAGCGAAGCACCGTTTCCGCCCAATGCGTTGACGTTCTGTGCGGCATTTTGAATCGCAAAGGTCATGCCGTCTCCAACAGCATTGACCTGCTGAAAGGTAAAGTCTGTCGTGAAAGCAGTGATGTTCATGGGAGTCTTGTACCAGACACTACCTGCCTGTGCAGCCACCCCACTAGTCAGACTGACGGCACTCCCGGTCAGCTTTGCGTTTCCGTTAGTCATCACGTTGCTGGATGACGAAATGCCCGATGGCAGGCTGATCGTTGTAGTCGGCAAATGGATCGTATATGCCGACGTAACAACAGCACTCGATAGATAGCCGGTCGCCGAGACAATGGCCTGCATACTCTCCGTCGAGTTCACCGTGAGCGGCCCAGTATAGATAACCGGAGTGGCTCCATTGATTGCGTAGTAGATTACGGCTCCAGGAGTACTGTCCTTGATCGTTACTGTCTGCGCACTCGTGTAAGTTCCCGCAGCGGGTGAAAACGTTGGGGCCGCGGCCGTTGGGGTGATGTTGATGGTGAAGGCAGCCGTTGCCACCGAACTCGTCACCACAGTTGCTGATGTAGAGATTGCTTTCGCACTTGCAGCCGCTGTCAAAACAGCAATCGCCTTCAGGGTTGCAGTCGAATTTACCTTAACAGGAGCCGTATACCTGGTAGATGCGGTGTTTGGTGTTGTGCCGTTTGTTGTGTAGTAGATTACGGCTCCTGCTGTGGTGTCGCTGATGGTTACGGTCTGA
>NZ_JAGSYG010000010.1 GCF_025685655.1 Acidicapsa ligni
CTGCTGGAGCCATGTTCGCACACGCCGCATCGACTCCAGTACTCTCGCTGCCGATCTCACCATTACTCATCCAAATGGATCGGCTATCGCTCATGTTAAAAATATCCGGTTTAGAAAAAATGTAACTAAAAAGAATGGCGTATCTTCGCTAATTTATAAGCTTGCGTGGCCAGAACAACCGTTGCAGGAGATAGCTAAAAGCGTTGCAATTGAAGGCACCATCGCAGAGCTTAATTTGCAAGTGCAAAGCATTGCTTTCGATCCGCTTATACAGGACTACAACACTTTCTTTGTCGAGTTAGAAGATCTCTCGGCGGACTATGTTATCGAAGCTTTTCAGCGACTTGGCTGGCCGAAAAAACAAGAGCCGTTGAGCGCTCAGGAATTAGCTAGTCATTGGCGCATCGCAGATCAGCATGGTCAGCTATTTGCACGCCTGCTGGAGATTGCGACAGAAATCGGTGCATTGCATCGCGACGGCGATGGCTTTGTTTTCGCGGAACCATCCGTAACTAATACGCAAGTCCATCTGCAAATACTTAAGCAACGTTATCCCTTTGGTGAAGCTGAGTTAGAGATGGTAAGTCGTTGTGGTATCGCGCTTGCCGAGGTACTCACCGGTCATCGTGATGGCAGAGAGCTCGTCTTCCCCGGAGGATCGAGCGAAACGGCGGAGCGGCTTTATCGCGATGCCACACCAGCACGTGTTTACAATCAAATGCTGGCGAAGGCTGTCACCAGTATTGTTCAGGCTCGCGGAGCGCGGGCAATCCGAATTCTCGAAGTTGGGGGTGGCACCGGCTCAACTACGCATCATGTGATTGAAGCCCTGCGCGCCGCCGGCCTATCTCCGAACGAATATCTTTTTACCGACATATCGCCTCTACTGGTTCGTCGAGCAAATCAAGCCTTCGCCAATGAAGCTTTCCTTCGTACTTCAGTATTTGATCTCGAGAATGATGCAGAAACGCAAGGCATCGATGGTAAGTTTTCGATTGTTATCGCTGTAAATGTTCTTCACGCAACCTCCGATCTTGAAATGACCATCAAGCGTTTGAAGTCGCTCCTCGCCGACGATGGAGAGCTTCTACTGATTGAAGTAACGGGCAAGCAAAGATGGGCGGATATTACCGTCGGCTTACTGGATGGTTGGTGGTGCTTCAAAGATGTCCAGCTTCGCCCCGAATATCCTGCGCTCGCATCCGGCCAATGGCAAACATTCCTCAAGCAATCAGGATTCGATCGAGTTTCCACGATCCCTTCTGCGACCGATAGCATTGCTCTCTACAAGAACTCCGTATTCTCTCGCCAGGAATTGATCCTTGCAGGCGGGCTGCATCTCATGAAGCACATCCTCCTCATTGGGCCTCCGGATGCAGTTGAGCCAATCGAGGTGTTGCTGCGTCAGCGCGGCGCGATCGTGACCAGCACTACAGCGTCGAAGGCCAATGAATGCTGGCATAACTTTTCTAATTACAGCGGAGTCGTTTATTTTCCATCTGCTCCCGAAATCAATTGGACGGCTCCAGCTACTGAATCGATGAAAGACTCAGTGCTTGAATTCCTCGGAGTGGTGCAGATGCTCATTGACTCTGCCGCTCAGTCGACAGAGATCAAACCTCGTCTTTATATCGTTACGAACAATGCCTGTGCCACAGACGACGATAAGGCAGAGATAGTCTTAGCGGAGACGCCCCTACTCGGTATAGCGTGTGCAGTTGCTTTGGAAGCTCCTGCTTTGCGATGCACTTTCATCGACACTGACATCGTTCCCACCTCTACGCAATCGAGGAACAACTTGATTGCGGACGAGATCATGAGTGACTCGGAAGAGTTACGAATAGCCATCCGATCTGGCCGTCGTCATGTTGCGAGATTAGGCAGGCATCCAATAGACGAGCGACTATCGAGCAGCCAACCGATGCAGCTTTCGTTGGGCATGAATGTCGATTCCAATAAAGAAACTGCTGGTGGTATCGAATCTCTTGTATACGAACCTGCTCCGCATCACGATCTAAGTGCAGATCAAGTTGAGATAGCAGTCAGTGCAACCGCACTCAACTTCCGTGATGTCCTCAAGGCCACTGGGTTGTTGGATCATAGTGCTGTGCTCGGTACCGATTGCGTTGGAACAGTGACGCGCATCGGATCTTCAGTGGAAAATCTTAAAGTAGGGGATGCCGTTGTTGCTGTTGCGCCTGGTTGTTTTGCGACTCACGCTATTACATCGAGTGTCCTGGTAGCAGCGAAACCATCGCAGTTATCTTTTGCTGATGCAGCGGGGCAGACGATTGCTTATCTCACAGCGGACTACTGCTTGCAGGAGATGGCTAGCCTTCGCAAAGGTCAGCGAGTTCTCATTCACGCCGCGGCTGGCGGAGTGGGATTAGCAGCCGTTTTCATAGCGATGAGAGCAGGAGCTGAGGTTTTTGCCACTGCCGGTAACGAGCAAAAACGTGAATATCTGCGCAGCCTCGGCATTGCCAATGTCTACGACTCCCGCACTCTTATATTCAAAGAACAGATCATCGGAGGAGTAGACGTTGTTCTAAACTCGCTATCTGAGGATGCTGTCGATGCAGGCCTCAGTCTGTTGCGGCCCGATGGAATTTTCATCGAACTCGGCAAGACGGACATTCGTGGCATGGATTTGATCGCGCAACAATGGCCAAACATTCGCTATCATGCAGCAGATCTCACGCCTTTGTTTGCCGCTCGTGATCCTTGGGTGAAGGCGAAGCTGACTACCTTGATGAATGACCTGGCTACTGGAACTCTTCCCATGCTACCCGTCACTCGTTTTGAAAATGATGAGATCAAGCAAGCCTTTCGCTACATGGCAGCAGCTAAGCACATCGGCCGCGTCGTTGTTTGTTCCGCCGAAAAAGATTTCGCAAGCGGCGCACATGTCATCACCGGTGGACTCCGCGGCATTGGTCTAAAGCTGGCCGAGTGGCTTGTCCTTCAAGGCGCACGCGACTTGATCCTCATTGGCAGAAGACCTGCTGAACAGTCCGCCACTGAGGTGATAGAGCAACTCAAGGCAAAGGGTGCTTCGGTACGCATATTCAACGGCGATATTGCTGATTATGAAATGGCGACGCAAGTCGTTCTTGCTGCAGGTATTCATCTTCGTGGAGTCTGGCATTGTGCTGGCGTGCTCGATAACGCGCCGCTCGCTGAACAATCATGGAACCGCTTCGCAACGGTCATGCGTCCGAAGGTCGATGGTGCATGGAACCTTCATTCTCTTACCAAAAACAGCAAGCTGGAATTCTTTGTATTGTTCTCCTCCTGGGCATCGATTGCTGGCTCTCGTGCTCAAGCGAATCACTGCGCTGCAAATGCATTTCTCGATGCCCTGGCGCATCAACGCTTCATCGACGGGCTGCCTGCGCTCAGTATCAACTGGGGCGCATGGGGAGAAACAGGCGCGGCCGCAGGAGAGTCTTTCCAGCGTCAGCTCGCGCGCTCTGGCATGGAGTCCATGTCTTCGGCAGACGCATTCGATGCTCTCAAACGCGCGATCCATTCCTGGCGTCCGCAAGTAGCTATCGCCGATGTCCAGTGGCACAATTACCGGAACCATGCATCCAGTTCAACCTCTTCTCAAACGAACTCTAATCCGCTATATGCCGAGCTCTTTGAATCGCACGCGGATGAAATAAGTTTGGATCGGTCAGGTAAATCGCATCGGCCTCAGCCATCTCCAGCGTCTTCAATAAAGAGCGTATTCCCGTCAGCCATTGAGTTACGGGCGTTACATCCAGCAGCTAGAAAAGCTGCGATTCAGCGCATCGTCGATGAACTAGTTCATAAGACTCTTGATCTTCGTACGAACGAAGAGATCGATCCTGATGTGCCCATGAGTGATCTTGGAATGGATTCACTGCTCGCGATTGAGTTACGCAATAGCCTCGCTACGTTGTTTGCAGCACGCTTCTCATCAAGTCTGCTCTTTGACTACCCAACGTTGCGTGCCTTGACGCGCTTCATCGATCAGGAAATCTTTTCGACAGCGCCACCTAAGCTTCCTGACGCCGCTGCGCAGACTGCAAATGAACCTCATCTAGCTGGCGTCGGATCGTTCGATCACGATCCATTGAGTATCCTTGACGAGATAGAGTTGCTATCGGACGATGAAGTCGATGCACTTCTTGGAAAAGAAAATTCTCGCTGACCTGACCTTTTGGAACTGTAAACACTGAAGGAGTTTTGTAAGTGGCGATAGACGAGTCATCCAACCCATTTCTGGAGCGTATCCAGAAGCTCTCCCCTCAGCGACTCGCTCTTCTAGCCGCAGAGCTGGAGCGTCGCCTCGCCATTCGAGAAAATCCGGTTCCAGAGCCAATCGCAGTTACGGGGCTTGCCTGCCGTATGCCAGGTGGTGCTAATACTGCAGACGAATTCTGGAATATTCTCATTCATGCGAAGGATGCTATTGAAGTAGTTCCATCCTCTCGATGGGATGCCGATGCATTCTACGATGTCAATGCAGACGCGCCTGGAAAGTCTGTTTCCAAATGGGGAGGCTTTGTTCGCCAGGTAGAGGAGTTCGATCCAGCATTTTTTGGAATTGCTCCACGCGAAGCCATCGGCATGGATCCGCAACAAAGGATGCTGCTTGAGGTCGCATGGGAAGCTCTCGAAACTGCTGGCGAGTCTGCTGACACACTTGATGAGAGTTCCACAGGCGTCTTCGTTGGTATGAGCACAAACGACTATGCATCTCTTGTTACTCTAAGTGACGACGAAGCCTTCGATGCCTATTCTGGCTCGGGCGTGGCGCGCTCTACCGCAGCCGGACGTATCTCGTATTTTCTCGGCCTCAAAGGTCCGAATCTAGCGGTTGATACGGCCTGTTCTTCCTCCGCTATGGCCATTCATCTTGCATGTCAGAGTCTTCGCAATCAGGAGTGTCGGCGCGCTCTTGCCGGGGGAGTGAATGCTATCCTCGCGCCGCAGCTAACCATCATGCTTTCTCAGGCGCATATGCTGGCTCCTGATGGACGATGCAAGACTTTTTCTCGCTCTGCCGATGGCTTCGTGCGTGCGGAGGGTTGCGGCATGCTGATGCTGAAGCGACTCTCCGATGCTCGCGCAGACGGAGATCGTATCCTCGGGATCATTCGTGGTTCTGCTACGAATCATGACGGTCGCAGCAGCGGTCTAACAGCGCCGAGCGGTCCCTCTCAAGAGGCTGTCGTCAAGGCCGCGCTCGCTCACGCGCACATCGCTCCCAATGACGTGGATTATGTAGAGGCGCATGGAACAGGCACGGTCCTCGGTGACGCGATTGAACTCGGCGCGTTGGCAAAGGTCTTTGGTAAAGATCGCGCAAAAGCAGATAGCGCTGTGAAGCAGCTGCAGCTTGGATCAGTCAAGACCAACGTTGGACATCTTGAAGCCGCGGCAGGTGTAACCAGCGTGATCAAGGTGCTACTTGCACTCCAGCACAATCAAATTCCAGCTCATCTGCATGTCACTCCAGACAGTCAAAATGAGGCCTTGCTCGATCAACCTTTTGAGATACCTGTCAACGCAGTTGCATGGCAGAGGACCGCACGCCCGCGCATAGCCGGAGTGAGTTCGTTCGGCTTCAGCGGAACCAACGTTCATATGGTGATAGAAGAGGCGCCGCTTGCCTCGGTGGCTGGCCATCCAGCACCTGCTATCGCACTGCTTACTGCCTCGGCAAAGACTCCAGCAGCACTTTCTGCGCTCTTAGCCAACTACGCGCACTTTCTACGCGAGAATCCAAAAATAACGTTGAGTGATTTTGCATATACGCTCAACGCGTGTCGTTCGCATTTTCAATATCGCGTTGCTTTTCTTGCGTCCTCGATTGAAGATGCAGTAAAGCAATTTGAAAAACTCAGTACCGAAGATCTCAATAAGTCTGCAGCTTATCGCTTTGTTGCCGGTTATCAAGATCCACAAATTGCATTTTTGTTTACCGGACAAGGATCTCAATACGTCGGCATGGGGCGTGCCTATTATGAGCAGAACAATGTGTTCCGCGGAGCCATTGACGAGTGCGACAGGGTGCTGTCTGGAAGGCTCGCTCATAAGCTCTCGGCAGTTCTACTTGGCTCTCCCGATGTTCCTCGCGAACTCATCGATGACACGGCATGGACTCAGCCAATTCTCTTCGCATTCGAGTATGCTCTCGCAAAGATGTGGCAGTCCTGGGGAATTCATCCCAGCATCGTGCTAGGTCATAGTCTTGGCGAATATGTAGCCGCATGTCTCGCTGGAGTTTTCTCGCTTGATGCCGCGATTTCACTTGCTTATGAGCGTGGCCGTCTTATGGGACAGTTGCCGCGTAATGGAAGCATGATCGCTGTGCGCGCAAGTGAATCGGTGATCATGCAGGCTATCGGTAAGCTTCCAGTCACTGTCTCCATTGCGGCGCGTAACGGTCCTGAAAGCATAGTCCTGTCTGGCCTCAGTGAGGAGATTACCGCAATAGCAGCTAGGCTTGCCGAGCGGGGAATCAAGTCTCTTGTACTCACTGTTTCCCATGCCTTCCATTCTCCAATGATGGATCCTATGCTTGATGAGTTCGAGCATCAAGCGGCTAAGCTGCAATACGGAAGATCCGAGATACCGTTTGTCTCTAATGTCTCAGGCCAGCTTTTCACCCCGACCGAAAAAATCGATGCGTCTTATTGGCGTCGCCACATACGCGGTACAGTGAACTTCGCGGCGGGCCTTGCTACGCTGCTGGATCAAGAGCCGACAGCTCTCCTTGAGATTGGTCCAACTCCCGTTCTTCTAGGCATGGCAAAGGCTGCTTATCCAAATCTTGCCATCCCCAATACACCAGCCTTGCGTCGTGGCCGTGACGAATGGCAATGCGCGTTTGAAGCGCTTCAGCAGATCTATTTGATCGGTGCACCGATCGCGTGGGATAACGTTTATCGCGATCAAGCTAAACAGAAACTTGCTCTGCCAACATATCCATTTCAGCGTCAACGCTATTGGGTAAGTACGAAGCAGGCTTTACTAAAAAAAACACCAGAAAAAGCTGCACTCACATCGTCAGCATCGACGGATATTGAGGAGCAAAAAAGCACTGGCGATGCGCCACGTCTTTATGAAGTTCAATGGTCTGCAGGAGACGACGAAAGGCCAGTTTTCATTTCGCCAGAACGGGTGCTTCAGGCCGCGGAAGATCAAATCACAGCGCTTCTAGATGACTCAGCTTTTTCTACGAGTCTTGCAGCCTTTCCTGAATTCAAGCCAGCGATGGATCATCTCTGTGCGCTTTATATCCTCGATGCGCTAAAAAAGATGGGAGTAAATCTCCAGGCAGGCCAACGGATTACCGGCCCAAATCTATCTGTAGCGCTTGGTGCCACGCCTCAGCATGAACGTTTGCTTCATCGTCTTCTCGCTATTCTTGAAGAGGACGGCATAGTGATTCGTACAAGCGATACATGGGAGTTTCTCTCAATCCCCGATGAAGATCTTGGCGCAGAACACAACCGTCTGCTGGCGACATACTCGCAGTTCTCGGCCGAGCTTAATTTCCTTGCCCAATCCAAATACCTTGCAGAAGTACTACGGGGAACCATGCAACCTCTCGAAGTACTCTTTCCGCAAGGGTTGATGGAGTTATCTGAGCGGGTCTATCAGGAGTCACCGGCAGCGGGTCTTTTCAATCGAGCGATGGCCTCCGTATTGCGGCGCATCGTGGATGCGCACATCTCTAGCGATGCCACGCGACGTATTAAAATTCTCGAAGTTGGAGCAGGTACGGGAAGTACGACATCCCAGGTTCTTTCACAGCTGTCGTCTGATCGAGTTGACTACATCTTCACCGATATCTCACCCGCATTCCTTAGTGCGGCGCGTAGAAAATTTGCGTCCTATCCCTTTGTCCAATATTGTGTGTTGGATCTGGAGAAGGAATCTGGCTACTCAGAAATCGCTCTGCATAGTGTCGATGTGATCCTTGCAGCAAACGTGGTTCACGCTACTGTCGATCTCCGTCAAAGCCTGAATCATCTAACTCGCTTGCTGCGACCTGGTGGCACGCTCGTATTGCTCGAAGGCACTACTCCCTCTCGCTTCGGGGACCTTACTGTTGGCATGACCGATGGCTGGTGGCGCTTTCATGACACGCAGCTCCGCGAGAGCTATCCACTCATCGCGCGCCAGCAATGGATCGATCTACTCAGTGAACTTGGCTACTCAGTATCAGCACTCAGCGAGGATGGGCCAGCTTCCAGCCTTATATCCAATCAAACCATCGTTGTCGCTCAACTGCCTCATGAACTGCTCATTGAACAGACCGACATCGAAGCGCATTCTGCCGTACTCATTGGCGCGCTGACGTCTCGGATGCAACATGCATTAACCGACGCTGGAGTTTCAGTCGCAGGCAGCATAGCAATTCCATTCATACCGCAAACATCAGCAGGACTGCAGCAGCTTCGTGAACAGCTTCGAAGTCTGCTAAGCACAACATCACATCCTGAATCAATTGTGCTGTTTCTTCCAAATGCATCAGCCCCAAAAGATGTCCCTGAAGCTACCCTGGAGAACGCAACGATAGTCCTGGCTTTTTTGCAGGAGGCTCTCGAAATCAGTGCAACTGGCACAAGCAAGGCTGTTCCAAACATTTGGCTTCTCACGCAGGGCAACTATGCAAACCGCGGCACAGAACCGATCGACCTCTCTGTCAGCACCGCAGCAGCCATAGCCCGAGTGGCGCACCTCGAGCATCCAAATCTTGCTCTTTGTCACGTCGATCTACCAAGTCTCGCTACCGATGAAGATCTAAGTCAACTTGCACGATTGATTCGCATGGGCACGACTGAGCACAGCATCGCTTTGCACAGCGGCCAGACATTGATTCCCAGGCTCGCTCTCTCAGCAAGCAATGTTGCGCAGCATGCAGTCGATATAAGCTCACGCGGCGCATATCTGGTTACCGGTGCATTTGCCGGTCTTGGCCTGCGCACGGCTCAATGGCTTGTCGAACGCGGAGCAACCGAGCTTTACCTCATTGGTCGTAGCGATCCGTCAACGGAGGCTCGTGATCAAATTCACAAACTTGAAGAAGCGGGAGCGCGCATTCACACCCGTGTCGTTGATGTTTCACAACGCGCTGAAGTCCAGGATCTATTCAATGAGTTCGTCGAATCATCCATCGACCTGCGAGGCATCATCCATTCCGCAGGCACGTTGGATGATGGCGTCCTCTCGCAGCAGTCTCCCGAACGCTTTGCAAAAGTCTTCGGCCCCAAAGTGCAGGGCGGTTATTTTCTACACGAATTTTCTCAGCGTTATAAGTTGGACTTCTTTGTTCTCTTCGGTTCTGCAGCTTCCGTTCTAGGCTCTGGGGGCCAGGCTAACCATGCCGCGGCCAATGCATTTCTGGATGCTCTCGCAGAGTTGCGCCATCAGCAGGGACTTCCGGCAACTACCATCGCCTGGGGTCCGTGGTCTGAGATTGGCGCGGCAACGCGTATCGCGCGTATCAAAGGACCAGAACACTCCGCATCCCTGGGGCTTGGCTCAATCTCTCCGGAGCAAGGCTTAGCGCTAATGCAACAAGCGATAGTTAGCGGACTGCCCACTGTGTCCGCGCTGCCAATCGATTGGTCTTTGTATCTCGCTCCGCAGAGGGCGCATTACCGATGGCCGCTTCTCAAAAATCTTTTTGTATCGCAGCCTACGATCACACATGTTCCTGAATTTCCAACACTCACTGTGCTTCTTGAGCAGGCACCCTCTGACCGTCGGTTGAGTCTCATTCAGGATTACGTCAAAGCCCGCATCCTCACCATACTTATGCTGGATGCAGCATATCCACTGCATGAACATCAGCCATTCGCTGAACTCGGTTTGGATTCGCTCATGGCTCTCGAACTTAAGAATGAACTACAGAAAGCCGTCGGCTCCGATCTGCCTTCTACCTTTCTTTTTGAATATCCGACACTGCGCCTGGCTTCTACTTATCTCGACGCGCTCATGGTTGGCACGCGTACAGGTGAGTTCGCCGGGCACGATTCCTCGAA
Source organism: Acidicapsa ligni (assembly GCF_025685655.1). NCBI lineage: Bacteria > Pseudomonadati > Acidobacteriota > Terriglobia > Terriglobales > Acidobacteriaceae > Acidicapsa > Acidicapsa ligni. Next base: position 10,032 of record NZ_JAGSYG010000010.1, read on the forward strand.
TGAAGAGGAGATCGTTCTTTGAAGTCTCTGATCGAGTTTCTATCCGACACGCGAAGCCTCGGCATCACCCTCGGCATCACTGAAGACCGCCTGGTGTGCAACGCGCCCAAGGGCGTAGTGACTGCTGAGATTCGGCAGGAGCTCGCAGATCGTAAGGCTGATATTCTTGCCTTCCTTCGCCAGACTCAAAGGACCACCGCCTCCGAACTTCCATCCAATCCATCGGCGGAACTTCCGCTGTCGCATTCGCAACAGCGACTCTGGTTTTTTACGCAACTCGACCCGGATAATCCTGTATACAACGTAGTCATCTCCATCTGGCTCAATGGACAACTGAATCGTGAAGCACTTGAACGATCTCTACGCTCCATTGTTGAGCGGCATGATTCATTACGCACCGGATTCTATGGGCGCAACGGTCAGCCTTTTGCGCAAATCAAAGATATCTCAAGTTGGAAATTATCCAACATAGACCTCACTCACTTGAATGAGGAAGAAGCAAAATCAGAGGCAGGTCGTCTTGCCCGTATTGCTGCTCGTGAGCCGTTTCGATTGGATCATCCACCGCTCTTCCGCGCCTCACTTTTTCAAGTCTCATCGCAGCGCGCACTGCTCGTGGTAGCCATGCATCACATCGTTTCTGATGGATGGTCGCTCGGCATTCTTTCGCAGGAACTAACTCAGCTCTATGCCGCATTTGTGAGTGGACAGCCATCACCGCTTGCAACACCTTCGTTTCAATTTCAAGATTACGTGCGATGGGAACAGGAGGCAGGCCGCAAGGCCGCAGACCGACAGTTGCCCTTCTGGCTTGAACGCCTAAGTGGCGAATTGCCTGTACTCGAATTGCCCTGTGACCGGCCGCGTCCCGCCATCCAGACCTTCAATGGCAATCGCATCGCCATCAATATAGAAGAGCCTCTGGCGCAACAGCTTCGCGAACTCAGCCGCGTCACAGGCACAACTGTCTTCATGATATTTCTCGCGGCTTTTCAGACGCTGCTATATCGTTACACTGGTGTTGAAGACATCCTGGTAGGCAGCAGCACTTCCAACCGTCCCCGCCAGGAATTTACTACGCAGGTTGGATTTTTCGTCAACAACCTTGTTCTTCGCGGTGATCTAAGCGGCAATCCCACCTTTACGGAACTCCTCAAGCGTATTCAGGAAACAGCCACGTCTGCTTTTGCTCATCAAAACGTGCCATTCGAACGATTGGTTGAAGCGCTGCATCCGGAGCGAGCCTTAAGTCATAACCCGCTCGTTCAAGCGATGTTCAACTTTCAAAATCTTCCGATGCCCGAGTTGCATTTCGCAGCCCTGACGGCAGAGATTGCTGACATCGATCCGGGCATCGCACGCGCCGATCTCAATCTTGAAATATGGCCGCGACCGCAAGGCTATCGTTGTGACTTTGAATACAGCACCGACCTCTTTGACGAGATAACAATACGGCAGATGCAGCGTCATTTCGTGCGCATTATCGAAGCAGCCGTGGCTAATCCTATGTGCCACATCGGCATGTTGCCTCTGCTCAGTGATTTTGAAGATCAGCAACTCATCGAGGATTGGAACAATACCGCTACACCTGCTCCCCAATATGCCACTGTTCCTGCATGGTTTCGGGCCCAGGCTGCCTCTAAGCCCACGGCGACGGCAGTCGTGGCCAATGACGAAAGCATGACCTATGCCGAGTTGAACGAGCGGTCTGACCATCTCGCCGCGATCCTTAAACTCCACGGCATCGGCAGGGAAGTCATCGCCGGAATCTATCTCTCTCGCAGCCTCAACATGGTGGTCGCTCTACTGGCAGTGCTCAAAGCAGGAGGAGCATATCTTCCGCTCGATCCAGCATTCCCAGGGCATCGCATCGAATTTCTGTTGAACGATGCAAATGTCCCACTGCTCTTGACTGAATCTTCCCTGGCTGCGGCTCTTCCAAAGACCCAGGCTCGGATACTCGTGATCGACGAGCCAATCGAAATCGGAGAGCGAGTCGGAGCATCCATCACTGCAACTCTCGAAAACTCGAACAGTGAACCAAGACCAGAAGATCTGGCCTACATGATTTATACCTCGGGTTCTACGGGTACACCTAAGGGAACGGAAATCACACACGGTGCGCTCGTGAACTTGTTGGCCTCGATGCTGCAAGAGCCGGGCCTGCGCAGCGGAGACACGCTACTCTCTGTCACTACGCTATCTTTCGACATTGCAGCCCTGGAGGTCTTCGGGCCTTTGGTCTCCGGCGCAAAACTTGTTCTGGCTACGAGAGAGCAAGCGATCAATCCACAGGCGCTTACCGAGTTATTAAGCGAGTTCGATATCACTATTCTGCAAGCGACGCCATCCACATGGCGCATGCTTGTGGAATCAGGCTGGACAGGTAAGTCCAATCTGCGAATGTGGTGCGGCGGCGAGGCGTTATCGCCTGATCTTGCAGAGAGCCTTCTCAGTCGAGGCAGCGCACTCTGGAACCTCTACGGGCCTACGGAAACCACGATCTGGTCGGCGGCCCATCAAGTCGTTTACGACGAAGTTCCTATCCTTATCGGTCATCCCATCGCGAACACTCAGTTTTACATACTGGATGCTTTCCAGCGTCCTACGCCGCGTGGAGTTGCGGGCGAGTTATATATCGCGGGCGACGGAGTAGCACGCGGCTACTGGAGGCAGCCAGAACTAACCGAAGCAAGATTTCTCCCGAATCCATTCGCGCAAATTTCGAACAGCCGTATGTATCGAACCGGTGATCTTGCGCGTTACCGCCATGATGGACAAGTCCAGTTACTCGGCCGCACGGATCAGCAGATCAAGCTGCGTGGCTATCGTATTGAACTGGGTGAGATTGAAGCTGTTATCGAACGTCATCCGCGGGTACTACGTGCCGCTGTCGTGCTGAATGGTCAGGGCGCATCCCAGCGGCTTGTTGCATACGTCAAGCACAGCGAAGACTTGTCCGCAAGTGAACTACGCACATGGCTTCAGCAACGTCTGCCGGAGTACATGCTCCCTTCGGTATTCATTACGCTGTCTGAATTTCCGCTTACTCCAAATGGAAAAATTGACCGCAAAAAACTGCCTGCACCTGAACAGCCCAAGCAGCAATCAGCTTCGGCTGCTATTGCCAAAAATCAGATGGAGCGCACGTTGCTGAATGTCTGGTCTGAACTGCTGCATTCGAACTCCATCCGTGTCACGGACAACTTCTTCGACCTCGGCGGTCATTCTCTTCTTCTCATGCAGGTTCATGCTCAGCTACGTCAGCAAGTCGATCCGAATCTCGCTGTTGTAGATCTCTTTCGTTATCCGACTATCGAATCGCTCGCCGCGCATCTGGAAAAACGTCAGTAAAATCAGGGCGTCAACCCAGGTATTTGCGCTGGCATTCGCGCAAGCATTTGATAGATACGAGGCAGCCGCATTCCAAGTGTCAGTCCACGCAAAGACATGAACACTGCGAACGCGCCCCACAGCCCATTGTTGCCAAACCTTGGTGCAAGCACGAAGACAAGTCCGAGAAATCCAGCCAGCGAAAGCAACATGCTGTCACGAAGATCGCGAGCGTGGGTTGCGCCAATGAATACGCCGTCAAGCTGAAATCCCCAAACCGAAATTACAGGCAGCAGCACAGCCCACGGCAAAAATTGAAGAGCAAGCTGCCGTACCTCAGGCTGGTTCGTAAACAAAGGAATCAGTCTGCTGCCGAAGCCAAGCCATGTAAGAGAAATTACAGAGGCAACGATAAAAGCTGCTGTTGTCGACGCACGCAGCACGGCACGAAAGTGATCTATCCTGCGTGCTCCAATGGCCTCGCCCACCAAAGCTTCCGTCGCGTTGGCAAAGCCGTCCAGACCATAGGATGCGATCCAATGGAAGTTCATCAGCACTGCATTTGCCGCGAGCACTGTGTCCCCGGCGCGGGCACCGACGCGAGTAAAGGCACCATAAGCAGCGACCAGGCCGAGCGTGCGCAGCAAGATATCGCGATTAAGCGTGAACAGATGTCGCAAGCTGGGCCCATGTAAAAGCTTCTCAACCAGTTCCTGCCCGCGAAACTGCGCTTGTGCCGGTCGCAATTGGTAGCAGATAGCGAGCCCAAGCACGCATCCGGATATATCGGCAACCATTGTCGCCGTTGCAATGCCCGCCAGGCCCCATTGAAGATGCAGCACAAGAAACAATGCGACGCCTACATTCACAGCATTGATCATTGCCTGCAACAGTAGCGCAGTGCGTGCCCGCTGGCGCCCTAGTAGATAGCCCAGGATGGCGTAATTCGCCAGGGCTGCTGGCGCGGCCCATATGCGAATGCGGCAGTAGATCTGCGCATTCTGCAGGACGCCGTTGCCGGCACCAAGAACATGAAGCGAAAGCGAAATCAACGGCGCTCGCAGCGCAACGATGATTGCTCCGATAAGGAACGCAGAAACCAGCGCGCGTAGAAAATGAAGTTGCAGATGGTCATGCTGCCCAGCACCTCGCGCTTGGGCGACTAGCCCCGTAGTGCTCATACGAAGAAAAGCAAAAGTCCAGAAAACGGCATTGAAGAAGATGCCGCCCATCGCCACTCCACCCAGCGCCGCAGCACCAGGCAGATGCCCGGAAAGGATCGTGTCCACTGTCGAAAGCAGTGGTTGCGTGAGATTTGACAGGATAAGAGGAATTGCCAGTTGAAAGACGCGGCGATACCAGTAGGACATTGGGCTGATTATAACGAGAAAGGCTCTACTTAATTCCGAATCCCCTTTCGAATCCTTGTTACCTTTATGCCGTATCCGGCATCAAACCTCAAACGGCTCGCTGGACGGTATTGCAAACGGCACTGCGCCTTTATGCAGTCCTCTGCGCTCCGAGCTTGAATGTCAGACTGGCAGTATAGGAACGTTAGCGCTTGATGACGCAAATCAACATGCAGATCAACACGGACAGCAAGAATCCAGACTCTGTTCTGGAGATGATAGCCCGCATACTGGCAGGCGAAAAACAGCTCTTCCATACTTTGATTCGTCCGGTAGAGCGCGCCGTCTTCGTCATGCTGTTTATGTTGTTGCACAATGAAACCGATGCTGAAGATGCGGCTCAGGAAACCTTCATCAAGATTTACCGCAATCTGCATGCGTTTCGCGGGGACGCTAAATTCAGCACCTGGGCACTCTCCATTGCTCGCAATGAAGGTCTAGCCCTGCTTCGGAAGCGCGCTCGTCGTCCTGAGGAACCACTTGAATCTCAGCTCGACGAATCCAGTGGAGACTTCACGCCCGCGTTGCTTACAGATTGGCGCGAAGTTCCGCTTGAAGCACTGGAGCGCAAGGAACTGGGGCAATGTATCGGTCGCGCTATCTTGAATCTGCCGCCAATTTATCGTGATGTAGTTCAGCTTCGAGATATCGATGAATTGGATGTTCAGGAAACAGCGACAGTACTTGGAATCACGGCAGGTTCGGTAAAAGTAAGACTGCATCGAGCACGCGCCATGTTGCAAAAAGAACTTGCCCCGGTCTTACAAATGTTTGCACCAAAGAAGCGTGGACTTTTCGGGAGGCGCGTATGAAGATCGATTGCAGACACGTCTGGGATTATATCTCCGCATATATAGATGGAGATGTAGATTCCTTGCTGCGCGCCGAGATCGATCGTCACTTGGAGCACTGCGAAATTTGTTCGGCTGTAATGGATTCCACACGTAATGTTGTCGTGTTGGTGGCCGATGAACGTATCTTTGAGATTCCATCCGGTTACGAAGAACGGCTGCATCAGCGCCTCGACGCAGTTCTGGCGGCAGAGCCATAGGAATAAGAATGGCCTTGCCGCCTGAATTGGTTCAAATATAAACATTCATAATGCAATCTGCCTGAGGCCGAGAATCGTACTTGTTTTGAGGGAGATAAGGCTGTTTCAATAGAATCCGTCTTAATGCTTGCCTCTTTGAAGCAGAGAGACGTAACTGTCACCCTATTCGTCGGGCATGTAAGGCAGTTGCCAGCAATATCAAAATTGCCCCAATGTTTTTTCTTTGTACCTTGTAACTTTTGTATTGCGCTTTCACTCCTAAGGGGCGAACACTGTTCCTGCGGAAGCACACGAGTCATCGAGTGCTTCTGCTATGCAGCAACCAGCGGAGCATTCTCCGCTCATCAACCAATAGCGAGGACAAACACAGATGAAAACTTCAATGAATGCACTTCTGCTCACCGCAGCTCTCTCCGGTCTGGTGAGCGGCACTTCGCTCGCAGCTCAGCCTACCTCCAATGGCGCATCTGCGGCCACGACCACTGCCTCTTCAAACTCCGCAGTAGCAGGCGTACGTTATGTGGGTATGGCCGACAAGCCAGCCAAGCACTCGTGTAAAGGCAAAAACGACTGCAAGGGACAGGGCGGCTGCAAAGCCGGCGACAATGGCTGCAAAGGCAAGAATAGCTGCAAGGGCAAGGGCGGTTGCGCTACCGATGGCACCAAGCCACCCAAGGTTGCCTAAGGCGTCTATCCGCAATCTCGTTTCATGCGAGATGCAATGTCACCGGGGACAGATCCTATCTGTCTCCGGTGCTGCTTAGGATGTTTTGCCGAGACGATATCACCTGAAATATAGAGGCTATGTATGGCGGGAAATCGATTCAACGGATTTCAAAATCACGGTGTAGGCATCGGGCTTCGCATCCCTCATTACGACCATATCTTTTCGCATAAGCCCGCCGTCGATTGGTTTGAAATCATCTCGGAAAATTACATGATCGATGGTGGTCGCCCGCTGCATATGCTCGATCGCATCATGGAGCAATACAAAGTCGTTCAGCACGGCGTCTCCATGTATTTCGGCTCGTCACAAGCTCCGGATCGTGAGCATCTCAGCCGACTCAAGACACTTACAAAGCGCACCCATACGCCCTGGCTCTCCGATCATCTCTGCTGGGGAAGCATCGACGGCACTTACTCGCATGATCTGTTGCCTCTACCCTACACGTGGGAAGCAGTAGAGAAGACGGCGGCCCGCATCCGCGAAGTGCAGGACTTTCTTGAGATCCCAATCGCTGTAGAAAATGTGAGCAGTTACGCCGAGTTCACCTTCTCTGAAATGACCGAATGGGAGTTCCTCAATGAAGTAGTCGAGCGCGCTGACTGCGGCATACTTCTCGATGTAAATAATATTTATGTCTCCTCGGTCAATCACAACTTTGCGCCCATGGATTATGTGAACGCAGTGCCTGCTGAGCGTGTTGCGCAAATCCACATCGCCGGTCACAGCCGCTACGAAAAGTACATCCTCGATACTCATGATCATCCCGTGATAGAGCCTGTATGGGACTTATACGCACGAGCCATAGAGCGCTGCGGACCTACGCCAACATTGCTCGAATGGGATGATCGCATCCCGGCATTTGATGAAGTTCACGCCGAGGCCCGCAAGGCTGAAAAGTATCTGCAGCCAGCCCAGTCAAAGGAACTTGTACCCGAATTGATTGGAGCTGCGAAATGAATCTCGAGCAACTGCAAAGAGCCATGGCCGCAGCCGTGATGCAACCACTTACTCGAGATGAAGAGATGCAATCGCATGACGCGGCCGGTAGAGGAATGGATGAGGTTGCTTCCGAGTTCATCAAACCCAATGATCGCCTGACTGCATTTGAGCGCTTGGAAATTTATAACCGCCAATACTGGTTTCGTCTCCAGGGAACCTTCGCTGAAGACTTTCCCGCGCTGCGCGCAGTGATCGGTCCAGAGCGTTTTGAGGTATTGACGAATGCTTATCTTGAGGCACATCCAAGCCGGTCCTTTTCTCTCAGAAATCTCGGCTCCAATCTGCTCGAATGGCTCACAAGCAATCCTCAATGGGCTGGCCCGCAAATAGCGTTAGCACTCGATGTCGTGCGTGTTGAGTGGGCATGTATTGAGGCCTTTGACAACGCAGAATATCAACCATTGAACCTCGCAGAGATCTCACAACTCGGCGCCGATTCAAAGCTGACATTGCAACCGCATCTTCAATTACTCGCGCTGAGTTATCCCGCTGACAGCCTTGTACTTGAGCTACACCAGAAGCAGAGGCGGGAATCGAGCGAAGCTGGAACTCGCAGCGACATCGAAGATTCCATTCCATATACACGGATACGTCTGCGCAAACGTGCGACGTGGCTGGCCATTCATCGTGCTGACCTATCGGTGTATTACAAGAGCCTTACGCGTCCGGAGTTTCTTACTCTCTCTGCACTGCGAAACGGTTCCACGCTCCCCGATGCTCTTGAGGCGGGGTTCGAAGGTTCACGCATGGCAACAGCCACCCGCATCAACGCCGTGCGCGAATGGTTTACTCATTGGGCTGAGCTTGGCTGGATCTGCCGACCGGAAGCCGATACTAATTCGAAATTAGGATAGCCATGCCAAACAAATCATCTCTCGCACATCTCGGAAACCTCTACGCTTCAGCCGTGTCCTTCCTGAACCTCGGCCAACCCTTGCTGCTTCTGGCGGTCCGTCTTTATTGGGGATGGCAACTCATGCAATCGGGCTGGGGGAAATTGCATCACATCGCGCAGGTCACCGATTTCTTTACCTCGCTCGGCCTGCCGCAGCCTCACCTGACGGCCATTCTCGTCTCGCTCCTTGAACTCGTCGGAGGCGCTCTTTTCACCCTCGGTCTTGGCAGTAGAATCATAAGCCTGATGCTCTTTATCAACATGTGCGTCGCTTATTGGACGGCAGATAGGGAAGCGCTTGGCGCAATCTTCAGCGACCCAGGAAAGTTCTATAACGCCGACCCATATACCTTCTGGTTTTCGTCTCTCATGGTTCTTGTTTTTGGACCAGGAGTGTGGGCTATCGATACCCTGATTCGACGATTTTCCCGTCGCGAAACTCTTGATTCGACCATCTACTGAACGCTTGTACGCAATCAACCCATCTCTTCGGGATATCATTTGTAAATCCGCAATCCATTCAATTGAATATCCCGAAGCGGATGAGGGCATCTTTGCGAATCGCGTACGTATTGACCACGCTCGGAATCGGCGGCGCGGAAAAACAAGTAATCTCTCTCGCTGAACGAATGGCCGCAAAAGGCCACATCGTCACGCTGATCCTTCTCAAACATTCCTCTGCTGAAGAGTGGCCGGTAAAGCTCCCGGTTATGCGTCTGAACATGCAGAAGACTCCACGCAGTATTTTGAATGGTCTGCGCTTCGCCGCGCAATTCCTCGCTATATTCCGTCCTGACGTCCTTCATAGCCATACATTTCCTGCGAACATATTTTCCCGGTTACTGCGATGGCGAGGTGTAACAGCGGCTACTGTGAATACCATCCACAATATTTACGAGGGTGGCTGGCATCGAATGCTGCTGTATCGAATGACCGACCGCTTTGCCGATGTCGTGACCGCTGTGAGTCTCGCGGCAAAGGCAAGGTTCATTCGCACACATGCAGTCGCGGCAAAAAAGATGTTCCTCGTCACCAATGGCATCGATACAGCAGCGTTCGTTCCTGAGCGTTCCAGTCGCGACAACATGCGTAAGCAAAGGCATGTTGTCGATGCATTTGTATGGCTGGCCATCGGCCGTCTTGTGCCCGCAAAGGATTATCCGAACCTGCTCCGCGCCTTCACAATCGTTCGTCTACAGCATTCAAACGCGGTCCTATGGATAGCTGGCGAAGGAGATCAAGCAGGCATTGAGTCGGGCCCAGAGACAATGCATGAAGTCCATTTCCTCGGGCTGCGACGCGACATTCCAACTCTGCTGGATGCTGCCGATGGCTTCGTCCTATCGTCTGCATGGGAAGGGATGCCGTTAGTCATGGGCGAAGCTATGGCCATGCAAAAACCAATTGTTGCAACTGACGTGGGCGGTGTCCGCGAGTTGCTGGGCGAGACCGGAGAGGTAGTTGCAGCAAAGAACAGTCAGGCACTGGCAGGCGCAATGTTAAACACAATGGCCCAATCAAATCGAGAGCGTCGCGAGATGGGAACCCGCGCCAGAGAGCGCGTTTCGTCGCTTTTCTCAATGGATGCGAAAGCAGAGGAATGGCAATCTCTATACGAACGCGTCATAGCTCAGGAGAAGGAATGAGCAAGTTGCAAAAGCATCTCCAGAACTTGATCGTAGATAAGAAGAACATCCGTCACTCCTTAGCGGTCGCCGCCATTCTACGTGTGATCCTGATGCTCATTACGTATCTGCGCACCGGAACAGCCGTCATGACCCAGGGCGATACGGCCAGCTATCTTGAGCCGGGCCGCAATCTTATCCTGCATGGTATGTATACCAGCGGAGGTCTGCCTGAAATCGATCGCACGCCAGGCTATCCGCTGTTTGTAAATCTCACGGGGATGTTGTTCAACAACGCTCTCACCGTAGTTGTCTGTCAGATTGCGTTGTCTTTAATCTCACTCATTCTTATAAGTCGAATCACGACTCGAACTTTTCGCAATCAACGCGCAGGCATGATTGCAGCATGGCTTTATGCCATTGAACCAGTGTCTCTCATGTATACAACACGGCTCATGCCGGAGACGCTTTTTACCGCGCTATTATTACTCGTAATCGACCGGCTGCTCGCCTATCGCTCATCTGGAAAGATACGCGCAATCGCAATGGCCGGGCTCGCACTTGCAGCGGCAACTTATGTACGCCCGGTCAGTTACTATCTCGTATTTGCATTGGCAATCGGACTGGCAATCATAACTGCGGCAGGGAAGCCCAACTGGTGGAAGTCTCCTGCTGTTCTGCTTCTGACCTGTCTCCCATTGCTTGTCTTGTGGCAGGTTCGTAACGGGATTGAAACGGGCTATCACGGCTTCTCCAGCATCGTCGAAAAGAACCTCTACTTCTATCAGTCAGCAGAGATCACTGCCGAGCTAAACCACATCTCGCTGCTTGAACAGCAGAGCAGGCTGGCCTATTCCGATGAGTCAAGATTCCTTGCGATTCATCCTGAACTACGTAACAGCAGCCAAGCCCAGCGGCTATCGATGATGCATCACGACGCGGCGACGATCCTTACCGCGAACCGCTTACTCTATCTCAAGTCGCACATGGCAGGCGTGGGCGTTGTAGCCTTTACTCCCTGCGCGGCAGAGTTGTTGGAACTGCTCGGTGCATACCCCAGCGACCATGCAATGCCTCGCCGCGTCCTGAACGAAGGCATCCTGCATTCCCTCATTGTTGTAATTGCCTTACATCCAGCTGTGGCAGCTACGATGTGCGTTCTTGAAGGAATACTGTTGCTGCTCTACGTCTTGTCTGTGATTGGAATAGGGAAGGGTTCTGCGGATCGATATTGTCTTGCAGTTCTCATTGGAGTCGCAATGTATTTTCTCCTGATCTCAGGAGGTGCTCAGGCGGTCGGACGTTATCGTTTGCCCATCATGCCTGTGATCTGTGTACTGGCGGCGGGAGGAATTACGACATTGCAAAGCAAAAAACGTGGGGTCTCAACCACTGACCCCACGCCTGTTTTTTAGAAGCTGAAAACTGCCTGTAGAAAGACTCGGCGCGCCGCGGAACCTTGCGAGAATATACCCTGCGCAAGACTTTGTGACTTGCCAAAAATATCGGTTGTATTGTCTTTGGCCAATACTCCCGGTGCGATGGCCGTGCCGTTCGGTGTGCCGTAGTCGATGTTGTTAAACAAGTTCAATGCCTGAACACTGAAGTTCAAGTTGTACCTGCGATTCGACGCCGTGCTCCCAAACATTCCGCCCGGACCACCACGCCCACCACCACCGAATCCGCCGGGGCCAAAGCCACCGCCTGGTCCGCCGCGTCCGCCACCGCCGCCTCCATTACCGCGGCCTCCTTGGGGTCCACCGCCCTGCCCACCCTGATTCGCATTCGGATCGGCTTTTACGAGCTTTGGCCCTATGCCAAACGAGCGGCTGACACGCAGGTTTACTGCCACTGCTGCCGGACCGTTTCCAGCATTCATTGCAATCAGCTTTTCGCCTGCCACTGGAGTTGTGTCGAGGCATCCATACGATGTTTGTTTGTATTGCATGGAGTCAGGTGTGCAATTGGAAGATGCAACCAGTCCCGGCCGGTCATTACGGAAGGTATCGCCATTCAGGTCGTTGGCAACAACGATGTTGAATGGCTTACCCGACTGCGCAACCAGAAAAGGATTGAAGCGAATGCCCCACGGGCCAGAATAACTCCCGACTAGAAACAGGCTGTTCCGCGAAACGAAACCGGCCCGACCGTAGTCCTGGCTGAGGTTAAGTGAGTTGGATGCAGTCGATCCCGCTGCTCCATTCGAATTTGCGAAACTAAGTGTATAGAAACCAAACACATTGAAGTTAGGAGAGAAACGGGCATTCGTATTCAGGATGAGCTGATCCTGCTTGAATACGCCTTCCGGGAAAAACTGGTACACGTTTCCAAGCGCGGCGTTGTAGTCGGGAAAGTACGGCGCGTTCGCATTGATCTCCACGAGTTGATGCACGCCGGTCGAGTGAAGATACGTCAGAGTCGCAGTCTGCGCCTTTGAAACCTGACGCTCAAGGCTTGCTCCAAATTGCTGCGTATATGGCGAGCGATAATTCGGTGCAACTTCATACTTGCTTCGAGCTGCTACGGTTCCGGTACCGCATGTCGTGGGGTTGAACGTAGTCTGGCTTGCCTGGAAGCAGTTCGCAAGATAGGTAGGATCGCTGCCGTCTGTAGGCGGAGCCAAGGTGAATTGCTCCTGGATACTGGCTCGATTGATCGTCAGGAAATCAGGCACCAGCATCCGGTCGTAGAAGATACCGTATCCAGCGCGCAAAACTGTTTTTGCCTGCTTCCCATGTCTGCCGTCCAACGCCCACGCCATTGAGACGCGAGGCGCCCAGTCGCTGTGATCGGAGACATGATTCTGCGACTCCCACCGCAGACCGCCGGAGAGTGTAAGGTTCCGGTTGAACTTCCAGTCATCCTGTACGAAGAGCGCCGCGTCAAACAAATTTGCAACCGCTCCCTGCACACCAGTCGCATAGGTCAACTGCGAAGGATTTGCCGTTGTAGGATGTGCGATCGCGTTTTGATAATCGGCTAGAGTGTCAAACGTAAAGTTCCCATTGAAGCCGGAGTTTGCTGAATTTGCATCACGAGAGTCGCGAAGACGTGTTCCAAACTTGATGGCATGTTTCCCAAGCGACATCGTCGTCAAGTTCTGAAACTCCAGGTTGTCCGTGTGATCGTGGCTTGACTGCCCTGAAGCGCCACCTGTCGAAAACGAATTGTTTACATTGATCGTCGGAGTACTGCTGACTGGAGTGGTGGAAGAGATCGAATGCTCATACTGGAACCGCGTCTCATTCACAATATGATCATTGATAATTTGCGTATCGCTGATCTGAATGTTGTTATCGGTGGATGTTTCCGAAGTTGCGCCATCCGGAGTCTGCGTCGCGCCAAGCTCACCGGACTCGCTGTTTCTAAAGAGCTGATATCGCATCGTCAGAGTATTTTTCTGACCCAACTGGAGATCGATGCGCGGAGAAACATTGGTGCGCGAGCGTGGGTTTGAAATACTTCCAGATCCGATAGGCGTGTCATACACGGTTAGATTGTTGATCGCCCTATGCTCGGCGGACACGAAAAAAGAGGCTTTCTTCGAAAGCGATCCGTTCAGCGTTCCGTTGTACTGGTAGCTGTCATACGGCTCTGTGGTCTTGGTGAACGGATTCCCGGTATTGAAAGAACTATCATTTCCCTGGATCAGGAATTGACCATGCAATTTATCTGTACCGGGTTTGGTCAGAATTTCGATTCGGCCAAAGCCCAGACGATCATACTCCGCAGAGTAAGGATTCTGGTTTACTCGAATCTCGCGAATGGAAGACTTCGGTGGCAACTGTCCATTGCTGAAGCCGTCAATATAGATCTGTCCGCCATTCGGACCAGCCGATGGACCAGCCAATGCTGAAAGCTCATTCGAGAGCTCATCCGGATCATCCGATAACGCTTCCAGATCCTTGCCCTTGATCACCAGGCTGTTTGCATTGCTGTCTGCATCGACACTTACCGTCGGAGTCTCGTCCGTAACAACCACATTCTGTTGCTCAGTCTGGATAGCCATCGAGATATCGATGCGCTTGACCTGGCCCGCCGTCAAAGTAATCGCCTGCGAAGAGAAGGGCGCGAAACCATCGGTGACAGCCATGATGGAATAAGCACCCGGAGCCAGCGTGTGGATCTCATATTTTCCCGCTGCGTCGGCCGTCGCTTTGGCGACAATCTTGCCCCCTGCGTCATTCACCGTCACGGTGGTTCCGGGAATCAGAGCACCGGACGGATCTGTGACCGTTCCATGTACAGAGGCCTGCGAAGTCGCGTTTCCAGCAATCGTAGCCGGCGCTTGAGGTGTTGTTTGAGCTATCCCATAGTGCGCCAGCAAAAGTAGGCCGCCTAGAATAGCTATCGAGTATGTTCGTTTTGAGTACACGTATCCCCCATCACAAAGTAAAGCATTCAAATCAATGTCAGTTATTGAGCTGATTCAGCTCCACCGGAACTCATGCTCCAGTTGGAGAGCAGCATGTTTTGTGTTGAAGCAGGAGCTTCTAGCAATGGCTCAACACCAGCCAGCAGCGTAATCGCTGTTACGTCGCCTGTTCCTTCCGTCGAAACCAGCATCACTGCATCTCCCTTTTGCAAGTCTGCGAGATGAATTGCAGGTGCCCGATTCAACATTTGTTGCATATCTCCGCCACCTGCGCGAGCTGAACGGCCATTTTCTCCAGATGCCTGTGTCGCGCCTGGTTGAGCACCCTGGGGAGATTGCTGAGTTCCTTGTCCACCACCTGCCGGGCTGCCAGCAGCGCCAGCTTTTCCCGCTGTCGAAGCGCCCTCGCCAGGCTTCGTAATATTTGCCAGCCGTTTCGCCATCATCTCCGGCAGTTTGCGCATCTGTGCATCTGGACCGACATGCACGGTAACAGTCTGCTTGGTGGCCAGATCTTTCAGCGAAAGCGTCATCGCCCCTTGATTCACAGCAATGATGGTGCCTGAGATGTTGCGGAAGCTGCCGGAAACAATCTCTTCTGCGGCTACATCTGTCCCATCGGCATTCTTGGTGCCGCGAGCGCGAAGCTGATCCCCAACATGAATGACCTCAATCGGAGCTGTTTTGGCCTTATCGAAACTCACGGAATCCGGAGCGTACCGGCGCAGAATCGTTGCAGGAGAGATATGCAGCGTAGTTGTTTTCTGCGTTGCCCCTGCCCCGGAGGTGATCACCACAATCCCCGTACCGGGATCGACGCTCTTCACCAGGCCACCGACTCCGCGACGCTGCCAATCTGCCTGCTCCTGCTGCTGCTTCTGAGCTAGATCTGCCTGGGGTATAGCGATGATAGAAATCGCAGTAACCGGATCGGTAGTCGGCTCCGGAGCAATCTTGACCAGTACGCGGTCGCCCGTTGCCAGATCACTGAACTGGATAACCGCGGCCTTGCTTAAGTCCTTTTCGCCCGGCGCGATCCGTTGAATTTTAATTCCGTCGGGGACAGTTACTTTGCGCTCGGTGCCCGCATCCGTTTTTATGGAAAGAACTCCCGCCGAGGCAGCAGTAACAGTGCCCACGAAGCGGGTCGGATTCGTGACTGGTGCTCCCGTAGCAGGAGTTGATGGCGCCTGCCCTATCAGGTAAGGTGTACCGCAGGATACCGCGAGCATAATGCCCAATAGTGATCGATGGATTGGATAAGTTCTCAAACTCGGCATCTTTGCTCTCCTGGCTACGGGCATACTTACGTGGCGGGTAGCGATTGACTCATCGCAAATTACCGGATTTTCATCCCATCATGTAGACGAGATGCTTAGAAAGAAAGTTTACCCGGATTAGGATTGTGGTAAGCATTTTGCAGTCCGCAGGAAAACAAAGCTGCCCGATGGACTAATCGAAATGTTCGTCAATCTCTGGTTATGGACGACTATCGAGTCCTGATACCACAAATTGAATGCAGGCAGCTCACGAGCCAGTAATTGTTGGGCCTGAACATAATCGGTTCGCCGCTGGGATTGGTCAGTAGACCGGCTGGCATCGTCCAAGAATGCATCCAGCTCTCGATTGCGATATCTCCCCCGGTTCGCGCCCCTGGGTGGAATGCGCGCCGAACTAAATGCATATCCAAAAATATCCGGCTGCTCATTGCCGCCAACCCACCGCAGCGAATACATCTGAAATGACCCGCGAGTCAGATCCTGCACAAAGGTAGCCGGTTCATAACTTCGTATATCCAGCGCAATCCCAACCTTGGCCAGTTCCTGCTGAAAGGTCGCAGCCAATAGCCTCGTACCATCATCCGTACTGGTTTTCATTGTTAGATGTAATCGCACTCCATTCGCCCCGGCCCGATGTCCAGCCTCATCGAGAAGTTGCTCCGATCGAGCTGGATTGTATGTATAAGTCGCTACATCTCCAGCCCAGGCCCAATGGTGTGCAGGCAGCAAGCTCGAAGTAAGTCGAGCCCGCCCACCCAGTAACGTCTTGAGGATACGTTCACGGTCAATTGCGCAGGCAATTGCCTGACGTACCCGTGCATCACGAAGGATAGGATCGACCGTATTGAAGGCAAGATACTGCACCATCGTCCCGCCGACACTTTCTACCTTTAGAGATTTTTGTGCAGCCAGCACTGGCAACACATCTGCGGGCAGGGCATTGCTTGTCACATCCGCCGATCCTTTTTCAAGCTCCAGCGCGCGCGTAATGGCATCGGGTACAACTGCAAATCGAACTCGCTGAACACTGTCTGATCCTGCGGTGCCCAGGTCAGCCAGGTTCTCCCAGCTTTGAGAATCGCGCTCCAGCACAACTTCCTTGTCCGTCTCCTGGCTTACAAAGCGAAAGACCCCGGTGCCCACCGGGTGCTTCCAGAAATCACGACCGCTCCCCTCCGGAACAATACCCATAGCTCCAGTAGAAAGATTTCCCAGCAGAAAATTATCCGGCACCTTCAAATGCAATACGACAGTCGACGCATCCGGAGCGGCAATGCTCGCAACGGATACATAACTCGCAGCTTTGGGAGTTATGAGTGTGCCGTCATGCATGGAGTTCAGCGTCCACAGCACATCCCGCGAAGTAAGCAGCCGCCCATCCTGAAAGTGAATACCAGGCCGCAAGTGAAACACGAGCGTCAACGGATCTGGCTGCTCCCAACTCTGGGCCAATCCTGGAGCAAATCGATAGCTCGCATCACGAACCACCAGCCCATCAAACATCAACTCATCGATATGTTCTGACTGCGCATCCACACCGATCCGCGGGTCAAGATTAGTAGGGCTGCTCTCAATCAAAAAGACAACCGTAGCATCCGTTCTCTTCGCATTCCTATGGCAGCCGATGCATGTCATGCCGCCCAGCAGCGCAAGCAGAATCAAGGCTCTATACATAGGTGACCTGCCCTAAAACAGCAGGTCGATTCGCCCCCGTGGCCGACGGAATATTTCCTGGACGATGCATCCATGTTTGCCATGCCAGCAATGCAAATGCTGCCGCTTCCTTGGCTTCGGCAGGCATGCCAAAATCATCAATCGAAGATACGTGACAGCGATAAGGATTCAGTGCGTCAGCCAACTGCCGCATCAAAGTCATATTGCGCGCTCCGCCGCCGGCGACAATATAATCCACCGCGGCGGAGCCCATCCGCTCCGCAACAAAATCTCGATACGCACGTGCAATAGAAGCGACCGTAAACGCAGAAGCCGTAGCAATCGCGTCCTGCTTTCTCTTGCTGATCTTTCGGCAGTCCGACAAAAACGCGGCTGCAAACTCGCGTCCAAACTGCTCCCGACCGGCAGCCTTGGGAGGCAGTTTGCGCAGGAAGGGATTGCGTAATGCCCGCTCCAGCACTGGCGTAAGTACGCGTCCGGTAGCAGCAACTGCTCCCCCCAGATCCATACGCTTTCCATAGAGCTCAAACATTAGCGTATCGATCACCATATTGCCCGGTCCCGTATCGAAAGCCTGTACCTGTTCAACCGTTGCTCCAGCAGGAATCGAAGTCAGGTTTCCAATGCCGCCGATATTCTGCAGCACCCGTCCTCGCTTCGCATGACGAAACAATACGAAGTCCAACAGCGGCACCAGCGGAGCGCCAAGCCCACCAGCTACCATATCCGCTGGACGAAAATTCGATACCACTGGCACGCCTAACTCACCCGCAAGAATCGCAGGTTCACCCGCCTGCCATGTACATGCGAATGTGCTTCCCGCATAACGAATCGGCATCGCCTGATGATAGAGCGTTTGCCCGTGGCAGCCCACCAGGTCAAGTTTCATTGGATTGCTTTCCAGCGTCGTCCTGACCGCCTCCGCATACGCCAGCCCCAATCGCCAGTTAAGCCTTGCTAACTCGGCTGTCGAAGTTACCTGCGCATTCATCGCTCCCAGCACCGCCTTGCGCAGCGCGGCTGAAAATGGAAAGCCTTCATGCGCGAGGAACCGCAACGATGGAGCCCCATCCGCGCCCTCTCGAATGCGAACCAGAGCTACATCGATTCCATCCGCGGAAGTCCCGCTCATGATTCCAGCAACAGTCAACGTCTGTTTCGTCCGTTTAGTTATCATGCAGGCTGCGCCGCCTTCACTGTTTCTCCAAAACGCAAAACCTTCTCTCGAAGCGCATTCAACTGCGTCGCGTTCAGCGCTCGTGTAGTCGGCCTGCTGAAACGAGCAGACCGCAATCGTGCCGCAGCTCGCGCTCTCTCAAAGAGCAGTTTGCGAAAAGCAATCGACCGCTCAGCCTCATGAATCAGCGATTCATAGCATCGCAAAATCAGCTCGGGGCTATGGCAAATCTCCATCATGTGAAGCCCGGCTCGCACCGCGGCAATCGCTGCTTCTTCCATGGGCAGATACTTCAAAATCCCGCCCATCTCCATATCATCGGAGAAGGTCAAGCCTCGATAACCAATCCTCTTTTGCAGTACGGTCGTGATCCAGAAAGGCGAAGCAGTAGCAGGCCGATCTCCACCGCGCGTATCAGGATAAGCTGCATGATTTACCATCACCATCGATAACTCCGGCGCCAGTTCACGATAGGGAACTAGGTCCTCGTTCCATAACTCGCTCCAGCTTCGACTTATCGACGGAGTTTCCAGGTGCGAGTCGAGTGTGCCGCCACCAAGCCCCGGAAAATGCTTCGCGCAACCCACTACCCCATGAGCGGACAACCCCTGTAAAAAGGCTCGCACGTATCGGATAACTCCATCCGGAGTAGCATCCGCTGAGCGCGTCCCCATCACGTTCGCTGACACGGGCAAAGCAAGATCCAGCACCGGAGCC
The DNA here is from genome assembly GCF_025685655.1 of Acidicapsa ligni. Classification (NCBI taxonomy): domain Bacteria; kingdom Pseudomonadati; phylum Acidobacteriota; class Terriglobia; order Terriglobales; family Acidobacteriaceae; genus Acidicapsa; species Acidicapsa ligni. The sequence goes on from NZ_JAGSYG010000010.1 coordinate 29,294, forward strand.
AGCGTCGTATTAAACCCAAATGCTGACGCCTCTTTCGCAATCAATTCGCCATGCTGCTTCATCCATGCAAGCCGTCCAGTCCGCGCCACAGCCTGCGCCGAGGGCATAGGCGCCACAGCATCCCGCAGCCGATCAACCGTTCCACCTTCAATATCCACGCAGCGTAAAGACGCGCTTCCACAAAAGCTCGCAGCCTCAGCCAGCAAGCTTCGTGTCTGCCCCGCATCCACGATGTTGCGGCGAAACAGAATGATCCCCGAAGGCCGCACCAGCTTCAGCCATGCCTGCTCCAGGGCAGTAACTTCGGTTCCCGAAAGACCTACTACAAGTAGGCTTCCGGCAGCGTGTCGAATATGTTTGTCACTTATACCCATAGCTAACTTCGGAACCCCGCAGTCTCGCCTAACTCCTGCTTCAACTCTTCAAGCAGATTCAACGCCTGCAGTGGCGTCAGCGAGTTAACATCCGTCTCCGCAATCCGGTCCACAATACGCTGCGACAGTGGAGTAAACATCGTCATCTGCATCGGCTCTTCTGTCTCGACCTGTACGCTGCGCCGCTCCTGCTTTTCATGCTGCTTCAGAATATGCCGCGCTCGTTCAAGTACCACCTTTGGCAGCCCAGCCAGCTTGGCCACTTCAATGCCATAACTCTTTGAGGCTGCACCCTGCTCAATCGAATGCAGAAACACAATCCCAGAGGATGTTTCCTTCACTGCTACCCGCAGATTCAGCGCACGCGGCAGCTTTTCCGTCAGCATGGTCAGCTCGTGATAGTGCGTCGCAAACAGCGTCCGCGCGCCTATCTCCGCATGTAAAAACTCCACCGTAGCCCAGGCCAGCGACAGCCCATCAAACGTAGCCGTGCCTCGACCCATCTCATCGAGCAACACCAGCGATCGCGCAGTCGCTGTATTCAGGATCGTTGCCGTTTCCGTCATCTCCACCATGAATGTCGATCGTCCGCGTGCTACGTTATCGCTCGCACCAATACGCGTGTAGATGCGATCTACCAGCCCATAGCGCAAACTCTCTGCCGGAACATAACATCCCATCTGCGCCATCAGTACTAACATTGCCGCCTGTCGAAGATAAGTGCTCTTACCGCCCATGTTAGGCCCGGTTATCAACAGAAGACTCGGCCCGGCACCATCCAGATACAAGCTGTTCGGAATAAACCGCCCACTGCCGCTCTCGCCCATCCAATGCTCAATCACCGGATGCCGTCCAGCCACAGCCTCCAGCACAGGCTCTTCTACCAGTACCGGACGCACGTATCCTCGCACTGAAGCCAGGTGTGCAAACCCGGCCAGCAGATCGATCTCCGCAACCACGGCTGAGGCCCGCCGAATGCGGCTGGCAGCCTCCAGCACACTCTTGCGCAGCGCGGCAAACAACTGCTTCTCTATCTCAATTGCGCGGTCGTGCGCCGTAAGCACACGCACCTCGTAGTCCTTCAACTCAGGAGTAGTAAATCGCTCCGCATTGACCAGCGTCTGCTTGCGCTCATAGTCCGCCGGAGCCATCGCCAGATTCGACTTACTGATCTCGATGTAATAACCAAACACCGAGTTATACCGAACTTTCAGCGAACCTATCCCAGTGCGAGCTCGTTCGCGCTCTTCAATCGTCGCAATCGATTGCCGTCCCGATCGGCTGATCTCTCGTAACTCATCCAATTCTTTCGATACACCCTCACCAATCGCACCGCCATCCACCAGCGTAAGCGGAGGCTCAGCCGTAAGCGTCGATTGCACCAGCGAAGCAATATCCGTTAGCGTATCCAGGCGTCCAACCAACTCGCGCCAAAGCGGAGCGGTCATCGCACTCGCCGCGTGCAACACTCCCGGCAACCGTACAAGACTTGTAGCCAGTGCAGCTACGTCGCGAGGTCCGGCGCTGTCCAGGGAAAGCCGCGCCAGCAACCGCTCAAGATCCAGAATCCCGCTCAACGCCTTACGCAAATCCTCGCGCCGCAGCAAGTCGCCATGCGCCTCAGCCACCGCTGTATATCGAGCATTGATAACATCCGCGTCATACAAAGGCCGCAATATCGCAGCCCGCAAAAATCGCTTGCCCATCGGAGTCTGACTGCAATCCAGCGTATGAAACAGGGTCGTGCGGTTATCCTGTCCGGACACCAGCGGTTCTACCAGTTCCAGATTTCGCACCGTCACCTGATCCAGTTGCAGCCCGTCTGCAAACTCCACAAACCGCAGCGAATCCAGATGCAGTGCATCCAGCTTTTGCGTCTGCTGCACATAATGCAGCACCACCCCAGCCGCAATCGCAGCCGCCGGATGGCCGGCCAGCCCAAACCCCTCCAGCGATTGAACTCCCAACTGCCGCTCTACCAGCGGCACCGCATAATCTCTCGTCCAGACCCAATCCTCGACATGCGTCCGAGTAACAACCCGATTCAACTCAGCCGCAAACCCTTCTGAAGCAGATGAAGCCAGCAGAAGTTCGCTGGGCTGCGCCTTCAGCAGCTCATCCAGCGCCAACTGGTGGGCATTGGCGCCACTAAACTCCGCAGACCGAAACTCGCCTGTTGAAAGATCCAACAAAGCCAGCGCCGCTGTCTGTCCGTCCTGATGAAAAGCCGCGAGAAAGTTATTCTGTTCCTGCCCCAGCGACGAATCCAGCGCCGTTCCAGGCGTCAGGACCCGCGTGACCTCACGCCTGACGATTTTTTTCGTCAGCTTGGGGTCTTCCATCTGTTCGCAGATGGCGATTCGATAGCCTTTCCGCAGCAATCGCTGCAGATACCCCTCCGCAGCATGGTAGGGAACCCCGCACATCGGCTGAGTCCGCTCCCGGTCGCGTGCCGTCAGCGTAATCTGCAACTCCCGGCTGGCCGTGATCGCATCGTCATAGAACAACTCGTAAAAGTCGCCCATGCGAAAGAAAATAAGGGTGTCTGGATATTGGCGCTTGGCCGCCATAAACTGCTGCATCACAGGCGTTAGCTGCTGGTCCGGACCTGGATTTGAACTCGTTCTGGCGCCAGGCTTCGCAGCAGGCATCAGGGCGTCTGCGTCGGTCTTGTTTATTTCTGGAGGATCGAACTGGGGATCGTTTGTCACGTTGATTCTCCAGCTTAACGTGAACGGCATTCTCTCCGATAGCTCACCCGGCCCCAGTCATTGCTTTCAGTCATCCGATGCATCAACCCCCTTCAGAAACGCCGAAATCCCGAATTACGCACCCAAAGCTCTGTGTGCCGCATCACCGTATACTGAAGAGTCAATCTATATCGTCGGAGTAGCATGTACCTCGTCTGGCTCAGAGTAGCGGCAATTCTGTACGCAGTGGCAAGCCTTACGGCGTTACCCGCCGTGCTCTACGCCTTTCCGCGCTGGCGCAAAATCTGCCTGCCCGCCGCATCCCTGGCCTTCCTGTTCCATCTCGTTTCAGCCACGGAAATGCTCGGCCTTGCTCATCGCTGGGTCCCGGTTGGCTACGGTGAAGTTGAATCCCTTCTAGCGCTGCTCATAGCGGCCTTGTTTCTAGCCATCAGCCGCATTTACGGCACTGTCTCCTTCGGAGTTTTCGCGCTCCCGGCGTCCTTCCTGCTCGTTTTTGTACCCTCTCTGGGAACAAACCGCTATGCTTTCCCATCCGCTGGAGTTCGCATCGGCTGGCTGGTCGTCCACATCGCCTTTCTGCTCGCGGCTTATGCTTCGCTGGCCTTCAGCATGGTCGCCAGCTTTCTCTATCTGGCCCAGGAGCGCCGTCTCAAGAGCCGCTACGTCCTCGCAGCCTCGGGAGCGCAAAACTCTTGGTTTGACCGGCTGCCGCCCCTCGATACCCTGGAGCGCATTGCCCATTCGACCCTGCTTTTCGGCTTTCCCTGCATGACGCTTGGCCTGCTTGTCGGCTCATTGCTTGCCCAGGAAAGCGTCGGCGCAGCCTATTTCTTCGATCCCAAGGTGCTGCTTTCCTTCGCCATGTGGATCCTCTATATCGTCCTTCTCCATATCCGCCGCAGCGCCGGTCTGCGTGGCCGCCGCGCTGCCTACCTTTCCAGCGGAGTCTTCGTCGTCATGCTGGTCGTCTGGGCCGCCAATCAGTTCAGCCAGGTTCACAGGTTCCCCGCGCCATGAACTTAATTCTGCTGGGCATCAACCATAAAACGGCCCCCATCGAGCTGCGTGAGCAGGTCGCCATTCCCCGTGAGGCTCTGGCCGCGGCCGCGCAATCCCTGGCAGGCAGCGCAGGCATCTCTGAGGCTATGATTCTCTCCACCTGCAATCGCGTCGAGCTGCTTACCGCCGCCGATTCCCCAGATGCAGACATCAGCCTCTTCCTGCAACGGCATTTTTCCATCGACCTCGCTCTTTTGCGGCCTCATATTTACGAATACCGGGATCTTGAAGCGATCCGGCATCTCTTCCGAGTCGCCTCCAGTCTGGATTCCATGGTTGTCGGCGAACCCCAGATTCTCGGCCAGGTCAAAGAGGCTTACACCGTGGCCCGCGAAGCAGGCACGGTTTCTTCGCAGCTTGAACCACTGCTGCAATCCGCCTTCGCCGCCGCTAAAAAAGTCCGCTCCGAAACGGAAATAGGCACCAGCACCGTCTCCATCGCATCCGTAGCCGTCGATCTAGCGCAAAAGATCTTCGGCTCCCTCGCCGGCAAAAAAGTCTTTCTTGTAGGCGCAGGCAAAATGAGCGAACTCGCTGCCCGCCACCTCGTTCGCCAGGGAGCAAGCACCATCCTGCTCACCAACCGCACCCTCGAACGCGCCGTCCGCATCGCCGATACTTTCAACGGAGCAGTCGTGCCCCAGGTCGTTCCCTGGGAGAACCTGTACGAAGCCACCAGCCAAGCCGACATCATCATCACCTCCACCGGCGCGCAACACCCCATCTTTCGCCGCGAACACGGCCAGGCATTTCTCCACAAACGCAAGAACCGGCCCATGGTCTTCATCGACATCGCTGTTCCTCGCGACGTAGACCCGGCCCTGAATCGCCTCGAAGGACTCTTCCTCTACGACATCGACGACCTGCAATCCATGGCTGCGGCCCATCTTGAGGCTCGTACCCGCGAAGCCGCCGATGCCGAGACTATGATCGCTGCCGAGGTCGAGCGCTATCACCTTAAGCTCCGCACTGTAAACGTAGCTCCGGTCATTGTTGCCTTACAGCAGCGCGCTGAAGAATTCCGCCAGGCCGAACTGCGCCGTATCCAGGCCCGCCTCGGCACTTTAAGCGCAGAGCAGTCCGCAGCCGTCGAGTCGCTCAGCCGGTCGCTCGTCAATAAATTTCTCCATCCGCCCATGCAGGCGCTCAAACAGGCCGCACGCGATGGTGATATGGCCCGCGTCGAAGCTATCCGCGAAACCTACTCGCTCGCTGCGCCAACCGCATCGGACGTATCGCCTGCATCCGACGCGCAAATCCCACTGGCTGTAGCCCCTGAAATGGCTGAAAAACTCGCAGCCGAATTGGAGAAAATCCGCTCGTGATTCGCATCGGTTCCCGTGGTTCGCAACTCGCTCTCTGGCAAGCCAATCACATCGCCGATCTTCTGCGCCAGCAGGGGCATGTTGTCGGAATCGAAGTTATCAAAACCACCGGCGATCGCATGCAGGAGGTCACATTTGCTCAGGTCGGATCGAAGGGCATGTTTACTCTCGAAATCGAAGAAGCTCTCGCCGAAGGACGCGTCGATCTCGCTGTGCACAGCCTCAAAGACCTGCCCACGGAACTCCCCGCGCAATTTACCCTGGCCGCGACCCCGCCCAGAGTAGACCCCCGCGATGTTTTGGTCTCAAAAGACTTCGCCACCTTCGCCGATCTGCCCGCCGGTTCGAAAGTCGGCACCAGCAGCCTGCGCCGCCGCTCGCAACTTCGCCATCTTCGTCCCGACCTCGAATTCATCGAGTTTCGCGGTAATGTCGACACACGCCTGCGCAAACTTGGTGAGGGTCAGGCTGCCGCTATCATTCTCGCCGCCGCCGGTTTGGATCGCCTCGAAAAGACCGAATGGATTCGCGAACGTCTCGAACCCGAAGTCGTCTGCCCCGCAGCAGGGCAGGGCGCTCTGGGTATCGAGACTCGTAAAGACGATGCCGTAACCATGCAAGCTATCGCCTTCCTCGACGACTCCGCCACCCGTTTCGCCGTCACCGCCGAACGCACCGCTTTGGCTGCTCTGGGCGGCGGCTGCCAGGTTCCTATCGGAGTTCACTGCCGACGCATTTCTGGTGAACTGGCAGAAAATCGCCCTGGTTTCTTTGAGATACTTGGCCTGGTTTCCGACCCCGAGGGCAACCGTATTTTGCGCGGCTATGCCACGGGAGATTCCGCCGAAGAACTAGGCCATGAGGTCGCTGGCGTACTCTTAAATCAAGGCGCAAGCCAACTGTTTCAAGGAATTGGGATACATTGACCGCATTGACCGATTCGCCGAACGCAAACGACCAACCTCTCGTCGGCCGCAGAATTCTCGTCACCCGCACTGTTCAGCAAGCGGGCAAACTGAGCGATGGCCTCCGAGCCCTTGGCGCGGAACCAGTGGAAGTCCCCGTTCTTGAAATTCGCCCGCCCGATTCCTTCGACCCTCTCGATCAGGCGCTCCGCAAAATCAGCTCCTTCAACTGGCTCATTCTCACCAGCGTAAATACGGTTCAGACATTCGCTGCTCGCTGCGCTCATCTTGGCATCGATTTTTCGGCCATAGAATTACTCAGCGTCGCCGCTGTCGGCAGCGCCACAGCCGAGGCCGCTCGCAAAGCTGGCTTCCGCGTCACGCTGGTGCCGGATACCTATGTATCTGAGAGCCTGGTTACCGCTTTGGGCAATTCGGTCGCGGGCAAACGCGTTCTCTTCGCCCGCGCCAAGATAGCTCGCAATGTCATCCCCGAAGCGCTCTCCAAGATTGGCGCGGACGTCGTTGTGGTCGATGCCTATCAGACGGTACTGCCGGAAGAGTCGCACGCGCTTCTCAGCCAGGCAATGGAAACCGGGCTCGATGCAGCCACCTTCACCAGCTCCTCCAGCGTGCGCAATCTCGCCGAAGTGGCCACAGCCGTGGGCATTGGATTTCCTCTTAAAGGCGTCCCAGCCATCTCCATCGGCCAGGTCACATCCGCTACCCTGCGAGAGCTGGGCTGGGAACCAGCCATAGAAGCCGAAGCCTCCGACATCCCCAGACTGATCGAAGCAGTAGTAAAAGCCCTGTCCCGCTAAATTCAGGAACCGAGCGCCCGTTTTTATCTCAAGAGAAATAGACTTCGGGTACTGATCTGCACTTGGTTTTCTGTCTGTCATTCCCGAAGGGAATCCGCTTTTCCAGCTGCCCTGTGCTCGCCACATCAGCTAGCCACATCTTTGTTCTTGTGGCTAGCACGGGATAACAAATCCCCCGTCTAAGAACTCCAGGTTTTATCCGGAGCATTGCACAAAGTCTCCAGCGGACAGGCCGCACACTTTGGCTTGCGGGCATCGCAAATCTGCCGCCCGTGATGAATCAGCTCGTGCGAAAACTGAATCCATCGGTCCTTGGGAATGATCTTCATCAGATCCTGTTCAATCGCCTGCGGAGTCTCGCTTCGCGTTAAGCCCAGCCGCCTCGACACGCGGAAGACATGCGTATCGACGACAATTCCCTCGGCCTTGCCATAAGCCACGCCCAGCACAACGTTCGCCGTCTTCCGCGCCGCGCCTGGAACCGTCAACAACTCTGCCATCGTCTGGGGAACCTTGCCTCCAAAGTTCTCGCCGATCACGCGCCCTGCACCCTGAATCGACTTGGCTTTGTTGTGATAAAACCCTGTCGTGCGAATCAGCTCTTCAATCGACTCGATCGGAGCAGCAGCCATAGCCTGTGGCGTGGGATACGTGGCAAACAGTTTGGGCGTCACCATATTCACGCGAACATCCGTACATTGCGCCGAAAGAATAGTCGCCACGAGCAACTGCCACGGCGAGCTATGCACCAGCGCACATTCCACATCCGGATAAGTCTCACGCAAAATATCGAGAATCGACTGAATGCGTTCAGGATCGAGATCGCGACGAGCAGCCGGCCGCTTGGGCAGGGAACTGCTCGCCCGTCTGGCAACAGGCTCCCGGTTCGCGGGCAAAGCCTTGGCCGCAGCTTTCTTTGCCGCTTTTTTGACAGCCTTCTTAACTGCCTTTTTGACAGCTTTCTTCAAAGCAGGCGCGGGCTTGTTCTTCGCTTTTGCTACCGTAGCTTTCGTCGCCATTTAGATGCTCCCCGAGAGCCAGCTTTCCAGTTTCTCTATCGACAGCCGAATCCCTACATTGAACGTGCCAAACAAGGCATACTTCGCGCTTACTTCATCAAAGCGCATCTCATAGATCAGCTTCTTGAAGACCACAGGGTCGTTCGCAAACAAATCTACACCCCACTCCCAGTCATCCAGACCAATCGATCCTGAAATAATCTGCCGAACTTCGTCTGCGTATCTGCGTCCGATCATGCCATGCTCATGCATCATCCGCTGTCGCTCGGCCATCGGCACCATGTACCAGTTCACATCTTCGCCGCGCTTGCGATCCATCGGATAAAAACAGACATATTTCGCTTCAGGAATCGCAGGGTACAGCCGACTCGCCATCGCTGTTGCCTGACGATCCAACGTGTCTTTGATGGAAGCTTTCCACTCAGGAGAGTGCGCCGCGACATCCATTGCAGCCAGACCGTTATATGTTTTTGCCGAGGACTCATACAGCCCCAGCTCCACAATCGACAGGTAGGAGTAGCTCAACTCCAGGTAGTCGTAAAACTCCATTTGAGCCAATTGCAGCTCCACAACGTTCAGCGCTTCCACTGAACTTCGCGTGTGAATCAGCATCAGGTCGCCCTTCTGCCCAAGCTGGGAAAACAAGGCAGATTGATACGTATGACCACCATCGGATATCTGTGCAAGATCGTTCAGCGCTTTTGTAGCAGCGGAGGTGATGCGGGTATGCTCAGCAGCGGAAAGAGCCCGCCAGGCCTTCCAGTTAAACCGGAAGATCTGGTGCAACATATAGGAACCTTCAATCGTAAGAGGAACTGCGGGAGAATCAGCCAAGGTAAGTCCCTTTCTCCAACTAGCTTAACGCTTCGCACCAGCACTGTGCTGACCCGTCTGCCGCTCACAATGGCCTCCACCGCAAATTGTGTCACGGTCAGCAGTTATACTTGGTAGCTGTGACCGAACACCTTCTTGCCAGCATTGTGCAGTTTGTTATTTGGACGATCTCATCCACCGGGTACGCAGGTGTCGGCCTGCTGATGGGAATTGAATCCGCCTGTATCCCACTGCCCTCCGAAATCATCATGCCCTTCGCGGGCTATCTCGTTTCCACAGGCCGTTTCGGTGCCGGGGACGCCTGGATGGGGCTCATCTGGGTAGCCACAGCCGGGGCAATCGGCTGCAATCTGGGCTCCTTCATCGCTTACTGGATAGGCGCCCTGGGCGGTCGTCCGCTCGTCGAGCGTTATGGCAAATTCGTTCTCATGAGCCATCACGATCTCGACCGCATGACGCACTTTTTCGTCAAGTACGGCTCCATCACTGTTCTGCTCGGCCGTCTACTGCCTGTCGTTCGCACCTTTATTGCGTTTCCTGCTGGCATTGCCCGGATGCCGCAACTGCGCTTTCACATCTACACTTTCATCGGCTCCTGGCCCTGGTGTTTCGCACTCGCTTATGTAGGCAAACAGCTCGGCGATCGTTGGAACACCGATCCGCGCTTTCACGAGTGGTTCCACCGCTTCCACCTGGTCGTAGAATTGGCGCTGGTCGCCGCGATCATTTGGTTTGTCTGGAGTCATCTTAAACGAGGACGACGTCTCAACGAGGCTTGAACCGAGCGGCTTGAACCGAATCCCTATGGGTCGTGCAAGCTATCGGCTCAATACATGCCAACCCGTGCAATCTAACCTGCAAGACAAATGCAATCCGAGATTCAAAAAGGAATCAAATAGAAGGGAAGGTCAGAAAGTACATGTCAACACAACAGGAAGGCGGCTACAAGACCGCTGAAATAGCGCCCGCAACAGGCAAGCTGGGAGTCATGGTCGTCGGCATGGGTGCCGTCGCCACCACGCTGATCGCCGGAGTCGAAGCTGTTCGCAAAGGCCTGGCCAAGCCGATTGGATCGCTGACCCAGATGGGCACCATCCGCCTCGGCAAGCGTACCGAGAACAATCACCCTCTCATCAAGGATTTTGCCCCGCTTGCCAGCCTCGACGACATCGTCTTCACTGGCTGGGACATATTCGACGAAAACGTCTATGAGGCTGCGTCACACGCCAAGGTTCTGGACAACGATCACCTCGCGCAGATCAAGCCGTTCCTTGAAGCTATCAAGCCCATGCCCGCCGTATTTGACCAGCACTACGTCAAGCGCCTCAACGGTACGCATGTGAAAAAGGGCAAGCACAAGTGTGACCTCGCCATGCAGATCATTGCAGACATCCAGGCCTTTAAAAAGACCGTGGATCGCGTAGTCATCCTCTGGGCTGGCTCGACTGAGATCTTCCTTGAACCAACGGCCGTTCACCAGTCCATTGCCGCCTTTGAAAAAGGCCTCGTGGACAACGACCCATCGATTGCTCCTTCACAGATCTACGCCTACGCCGCTCTGAAAGAAGGCGTGCCATTCGCTAACGGCGCACCGAATCTCACCGTGGATCTTCCTGTCATGGTCGAGCTCTCCCGTCTCAACTCCGCGCCGATCACCGGCAAGGACTTCAAGACCGGCCAGACCTTTATCAAGACCGTTCTCGCCCCGGCCTTCAAAGCCCGTATGCTCGGCGTTGCCGGATGGTACTCCACCAACATTCTCGGCAACCGCGACGGCGAAGTTTTGGACGATCCAGAGTCCTTCAAGACCAAGGAAGAGTCCAAACTCGGCGTACTGGACTTTATCCTCCAGCCCGAACTCTACCCTGATCTCTACAAGGATCTCTATCACAAAGTCCGCATTAACTATTATCCGCCGCGTGGTGATAATAAAGAGGGTTGGGATAATATCGACATCTTCGGATGGCTCGGCTACCCGATGCAGATCAAGGTGGATTTTCTCTGCCGCGACTCCATCCTCGCCGCCCCGATTGCGCTCGATCTGGTCCTTTTCCTCGACCTCGCCAAGCGCACCCCGCAGCTTGCCAACCTCGGAATCCAGGAGTGGCTAAGCTTCTATTGGAAGTCCCCACAAACCGCGCCAGGCCTCTATCCTGAGCACGATTTGTTCATCCAATTGATGAAGCTCAAGAACACTCTGCGGCATATCATGGGTCAGGATCTGATCACTCACCTCGGCCTCGAATACTACGACTAACGCACCTGCCGTGCGGCGGACTCCTCCCGCTGGTCGGTCAAAAAACAAGGGCCTCGTTACAAAGCAAAGGCCTCATCGCAAAAAGTAAATGCCTCATCCTGGCGGATGAGGCATTTGCTTTCAAAGCGTCAATTTCCAGGACTATTAAGCTGCCACGGCTGTGGCCAGCCTTTTCACTGTCAGCACCGTAATATCATCCTCCTGCCCAAAAGCCTTAGCCGCATCTGCGATAAAGAACGCCGACTGATTACTGAAATTCCGCACTCGGTCAAATCCAAACAACTCACCGTTTGCCCTGCGAGCTTCCGCCACTCCGTCCGACATCATCAACAAGCGGTCGCCAGGATGCAGGTAAAGCCGAGTCTCCTCATACTCCACGTTGGGGATGACGCCGAGCGGCAGCCCGCCTGGCAGCACAATCTCCTGGCTGTTCAGGTATGGTGGCGGATGCCCGGCACTGGCCACTACTAACTCGCCATTCGCAGAGAAAAGAGCGACCTCGCACGTAGTCAGGCTTGAACTGCCGACCAGCACCTCGTTCAGTGCGGACAGCAGTTGCCCCGGCTGCGTCTGCGGCGATCTGCGCAGCGCACCCATCAGCATGGACACGTTCATCGCCGCCTGCAACCCGTGTCCGGCAACATCGCCAATCACGACCAGCAGTCCGCCATCCGGTATCGGCTGGATATGGAAAAAATCTCCACCTACCTCAGTCGCCGGCGTATATACCGTATCCACAAAAAAGCCCGGCGTACGCGGAGATTCGCGCGGAATCATCAGTTCCTGCACGCTTCGCGCCGCAGCCAGTTCACTCGATGCCCGTTCGCGCTCCCGATGGATACGCTGAAACCGAACGAAGATGATCAGCATGATGACAAACACGCCGACAAAGTCCGCCACCGAAGAGAAGTGAATCGGCACCGGCCCCGCCTGAAATGTCAGCGGAGACTGCATCGCAGTTCCCAGCCAACTCGTGGAGGCAACAGTAGACATCAACTCCACTAGTCCCACGATGCTCAGTAGCAGAGGCAACAGCAGCAGAGCCGCTTCGTAGTTTCGCCGGATGGCGGCCACCGTAAGCGTGATACCCGTAAACAGAACCCATGCAATAAGCCACACAACGGAAAAGAGAATCGTAAAGACCAGGGCGACGATGATCGCCCTCTCATGGTTGATAAATCCGATCAGCGGACCGAGCAGGAGCGGCGAACTGTAACGCATTGCCCGGATGTACCAGCGAGTGCGCAGCGACAGGAAGGCCACTAGAAATTCGAAGTAAAAGTACGCCGAGATCAGGAGCAGCTCTACATACAGCGCAGCCGTCGAGATCATGTCCAGCCGCGCTGTATTTCCCATCAAATCCACAAAAGCCAGCGGAGCTACGACGATCAGTTGCAGCCCAAGCCATAGATACTCCGGGTGGTCTCGCTGCGTCCAGAAGAGTGCCAGCAGGAAAATTCCGAGCAGAACCTTGAGTCCGTTATCAATCAGTGTGGGTAGGCGCTCGAAGAGAACAGCGTGATCCCAAAGCTGGAGATGAGAGTGCAAGTCATCGCTTTCACCCAGCAGAAATGTGCGATGCGCAAAAAAGCCGGTGTAAGCATCCATGCCAACAGACATGAAGGGGATGCGCACCGCCAGGACCAGGTCGTCATCGGTAGAGGGAATGTCGAGCTGATAAATCCGTGAGATTGGCTGGTAGGCTTCGGGCGAAGTTGCATTCGGGCCTTCGGGCGTGATCAGCTTGCCATCGGCAAAGAGATCCATGCCGACCGTACCGCTTCCAATGGCAATTTGAGACGTTCGAGTTACCGGCAGTTTGACGAGCAGGGCCAGCGGTCCATGATGCGCAGGTAATTGCACGTGGATACGGAACCATGCAAAGGGATGCCCGTGGGGTGGATGCTGCCTGGCTTCATCTCCATGCGCCCTGTTTCCATGCGGCTGGTCGCCGTGCGGTGGCCCGTTATCTCCGCTTTCATCCGCTGCCGAGTCATCGACCTCGGCCAGAGCCTCTTTCGCATCTCGCCGCGGCCATTGGGAATCATCAAAATCCGGTTTGGCGGGGTCTTCGCTTGCGGAGATTCCCAGCCGCCAGTTTTTATCCAGCACAATTGGCGAACCCATCTGGCCTGCATCAAAACTGATGGATTCACCCGGCTTCGGCACCTCTCCTTTGGGTGCGCGGATATTCGGACGAAATATGCGTAAACCAGGCGGTGGCCCCGGATGATCATGTGGCGGCGGACTCTGCGGCAGACTTGTCGGCTCCTGAGCCTGCAGACATAATCCGGCAAGCAGGAGTCCAGGCACGGCAATCAGGCCGAATCCCCTCAGGAAATCGCGCACCCCGCCCTTAATCTTCCGCAACCCGTCGTTCACCAACATGATGCCCTCAACTTTATCGCACTGAGCCTCTGTTTCAAACGGATAACGGCAGAGAAGGGAAGACTTCGTTTGCCTAGGATTTTGTGTTTCCAGGGCTGGTCCATCTGCGGGTCCATCAATCTGGTTCATCAATATCGAATGTAGACGTGTGAAACAAACTTTCATGTACGTTGAAATCAGTTCGACGACTCGGAAGAAAAGGCGCATACTTTCGTTTTAGAGGCGTGATGGCGATCGGGGTTCCCAGTGCAGGCTCCCGGTTGAGGGAATACGACGAAAAGAGCGGTTGCCGGAATTGGAGCGATCACCATGAGAACACCGATGCAGATTACCAATCGTGAGTGTACGCGAATCCTGCTGGCTGGTTTCGCCCTGACCCTTCCACTGGTTCTCGCGGCGCGCGCCTCGGGCCAATCCGCCCCGCCCAATCAGCAGACCGCTCAATCCCAGACCCCGCAATCCCAGACCAGCCAGCCATCGACCGCAGGGCAGCCATCCGCAAAGCCTGCCGATACCAGCGCCGATGCAAGCAAGGATTCAGGAAAAGACACCCCTCCCGCGGCTGATTCTTCCAAACCCGATGCCACACTCAAGAACAAGGCAAAAGACGATACCAAGGCCGCAGCGGAAAGAAAGACACCCGTACTCGCCGAGCCCGGCAGCCACATGGAAACCATCAAGCCCGGCAGCATCGACGATGTAAGCGCCGTTGGAAACCGCGACATTGGCGCTCGCGGCGTGGGCAACTGGTACTCCACGGATTCCGAGATTCGCATGGGTCGTCAGTATGCGGCAGAGATTGAGAAGAGCACCAAGTTCATCACCGATCCAGTTGTCGAAGAATATGTAAATCGCATTGGCCAGAACATCGTCAAGAATTCCGACTGCAAAGTCCCGTTTACCATCAAGGTCATTGACTCTGACGTAATCAACGCCATGGCTCTCCCAGGCGGCTTTTTCTATGTCAACTCAGGCCTCATTCTCAACGCCGACGAAGAAGCGGAGCTGGCCGGTGTTATGGCTCACGAGACAGCCCACGTCTGCGCTCACCACGCAGCTCGGCAGATGACCCGCGCCAACTATGCTCAGCTTGGCACTATCCCACTCATATTCATCGGCGGCTGGACCGGCTACGGCATCTACGAGGCTGCCAATATCGGCATCCCGATGACCTTTCTGCAGTTCTCGCGTGAATTTGAAGCGCAGGCCGATTACCTGGGTGTTCAGTACATGTATCGCGCTGGATATGACCCTCAGGCCTTCGTCAGCTTCTTTGAAAAGATTCAGGCGCTGGAAAAGCGCAAACCCGGCATCGTCTCGAAGGCCTTTTCCGATCATCCACAGACACCGGATCGAATCGAGCACTCCCAGGAAGAGATCGCCCATATTCTGCCTGCTCGGGATGAGTACACCGTCACGACCTCTGAATTCGACGACGTGAAGGCGCGTCTGGCGCGTATCGAAAATAAGCGCCGACTGACGGATACCAAGGATGGCAAAAAGCCTTCCCTGCGGAAAGCCAGCGGCACATCGACGACGACAACCGATCCCAGCACGACCGCTGACGACAAGCCGACGCTCCACCGTCGCGAAGATGGCAACTAGCTATAAAGCAATTCAATATCGCGCAATCAACTTGGCGAGTCTCGCCCATGCGCTCGCGGGCCGCAGGCTTGCGTCGTACTATACTGAGACAATTCTGGACTGGGACAGTTCTGGCCGATTCGGGAGTCTTCCGAAAGCGACAGCCTTCAGAAAATTCAAGCTTCGGTTCACGCTTCTGCCATGAAAAAGATCCTGATGATTGCCGCGGCTTTTCTCTTCATCATCCTGCTCACCAATCTGGCAAACAGAATCCCGGCAGATGCTGCACCCGGAACAGCCTTTAGTCTCAAAGCCCAAAAGGTCATTGCCTGTTCCGACAATGAAATCATCCTTGTGGACGGACATCAAAAATCTACCCGGCTCGACAAGGACGGGAGCTGGCCCGAATGCTCTGCCTTTGTGGGAAGTGAAGCCGAAGACTTCTATTTATCCCGAGGCGCCAAAACGCACTTCCTGGGTTTTGAGAAAACCGCCTGGTGGCGTAAGGCCATGTAACTGGATGGGCCGAAATCGAAGACGTGAGAGCGCCTCCGTTTCGGCCCGATGTTACTGACTTAACAGCCGTTTTTGCAGCGGGCCATAATGGCCGCGTGCAATCTTTCTCTGACGGAAGTCGGCAGTTCATAGACTTCGTGTGAGCGATAGATGTCGATGGTTTTGCGCGTGGTGCTCAATGTAACTTCGCAATGCTCGCACCCCTTCAAATGCTCTTGAAGCTGGGTCCGGGTTTGCGGCGTCACCGCATCATCAATCAATTCGTCGAGCAGTGCCAGAAATTCTGTGCAAGTCACTTCTCACCAGCCTTCTTTTTGCGGAAGTACCGGCTAAGTCGCTCACGTAGTTGAAGCCGTGCTCGCAATAGCCTTGATTTCACCGCCGGGACACTCAAGCCCAGCGTTTCCGCTGTTTCTTCCGTAGAAAGTCCATCCACATCTCGCAGCACAAATACAATTCGAAATCCATGCGGCAATCCCTGGATAGTCTTTCGCAAAATCTCGGCTAGTTCTGCCTGGCCGTAGTTCTGTTCAGGATTCGGACTCCAATCGGCCAGATCCCGTGGGACACTGCCTTCATCTGTCTCAATATCCTCGTCAATGGAGACCATTTTCCCGGTGCGTCGCTTGCGCAGCCGCATCAGGGATTCATTCACCGCGATCCGTACCAGCCAGGTGTAAAACTTGCTATTTCCCTGGAACTGATCCAGCTTCTCGTATGCCTTGAGAAACGCGTCCTGAACTACGTCCTGCGCATCTTCGCGGTTTTGCGTTATGTGCTGCGCAATCCGGAAAATCTGCCGGTCATACTTATTGACGAGCGTTTCAAAGGCGTGAACGTCTCCTCCGCGCGCACTGTCTACCAGCGCCACATCAGGATGTTGCTCGTTCTCTCCTGTTACTTGGATGGTTGCCATTCAGGTTGGTTGCGAAAAATCGCTGCCTTTCCATTCGGCGGATTACAATCCACCATCAAAACCCTAGTGTAACGGACAGCATCGGTGCAAACAAAGAGTCTATGTGCATATTGATGACCAGATAACTCCGTTACGCCAGTGGTTCGCCTGCAACACAGTATGCACCAAAGCCCGCGAATCGGCTTAGAGTGGAAGATATGAGGCCGTTTCTCTGGAAATCCCCATTTCGGACGCTTTGCGGCATGAATTCACGGCTGATGCCGGTGCTGGTTCTGGCGTTGCTGATTGCCGCCTCGGGCAGCACATTCGCGCAAACTCCCAGCCATTCAGCTAAGCACCATAAGGCCAAGTCGGCTGTAACTACCTCAAAAAGCACAAGATCAAAGTCCCGGCTAGCAGCTAAAACCAGAGGCAAAGCCAGGCATGTGTCCTCTGCGGAGCGTGCTGCTCGATCGGCCAAGTACAAGCAGGCATTCGTTGTCTCGACCGAACTGCGTCCTATGGCTCAACAACTTGCAGCCACCCGCACTGTGGCGGCGTATGCTGGCGTAGCAAGTTACGCTCGGCAGCACCAGGGAGAAGCAGCCTCAACAGCTTATCTCGCCCTTGGACATGCCTATCTGCTCGACAATCGCTTTGTGGAAGCCGCGTCGAATTTTCGCCAGGCACGTGCAACCGGGGATGCGCTGGCCGATTATGCGGACTACCTGGGAGCCAAGGCTGAGCACGACGGCGGTAACGATCCGGCGGCAGAGAGCATCCTGAAGGGATTTGCGACCCGCAATCCGGACAGCATTTTTACCGCCCAGGTGCCGGAACTTGAGGCCCAGGTGCTTCTCGGATTGAAGGATACTGCCGGTGCTCGTCGCGTGCTTGCGGCAGGAGACTTCGCGGCGAGCCGTCCCGGTTATCAGCTCGCGCTTGCCGAGGTTACTCAGGCTGAAGGTCAAACGGAGGAAGCAGGACGTCTTTACAAGCACATCCTGTTAACGTGGCCCATCAGCTTCGAAGCGCAGACATCTCGTACTCGTCTGACTTCGCTTGGGCTTGAGTCGACGCTTACGGCAGCCGAGTTGCGCAGCCTGGGGGACGCATATTACAAGGCTGGCCATTATGCAGAGGCCTCGGAACAGTATCATGCGCTCGCACGACAGATTAGTCCTGATACGGTGCAGCATGACAGCTTTGCAGTGGCAGCAGCGGCCTGCGATCTCAAGCTGAAGCGTCTTACAGTGGCCGAAGCTCAAGCTCTTGCAGCCACCAACGATGAGAATGGAGCGCGCCGGCTTTACCTGCTGATGGAACTCGCTCGCAATCGCGATGATCTCACGGCTCAGACCACCTATGTGGATCAACTGCGTAGCAATTTTCCGCGCAGCCAGTGGTTTGCAGAAGCGCTGTTTTCGAGTGGCAACATGTACCTGTTGCGCAAGGATTATCCGCGCGCGGTTTCTTATTATTACGATCTTGCGACGCAGTTTCCGCAGAACACCAATGCAGCGGCTGCTCATTGGCGAGCTGGATGGTGGTCCTACAGGCAGGGGCAATACGAACAAGCCGCAAAGATATTTGAGGATCAGATTCGTCAGTATCCCGGCGCCAAGGAAACGGTGAGCGCTCTCTACTGGCGTGCGCGTCTCTACGAGCAGCAGGATCACCAGCCTGCAATGGCGGCTGCACACTATCGCACGTTGATCGCAGCGTACTCACATTACTTCTATGCGCAGATGGCGAAGGAGCGGCTGGTGGCTCTTGGGGATGTCGCTCCTGCATCGGTGCCTAGACTTGAAAGCTACGTCCCTGCGGCAATACCCAAGTTGGATACGACGGTGCCTGAAGGCGATCCACACCTTATCAAGGCTCATTTGCTGGTGAATGCGGGCCTAACGGAATATGTTCCGCAGGAGATAGCGGCAGCCCCCGGAAGCTCTTCATGGAGTGGCATTGCAGAGGCGCAAATCTACGCGTCGTATGGAGAAACCTTCCGTGCCATGAGGGTTCTAAAGCACGCGCTTCCGTATGCGGCGTCCGCGCCTATCAAATCCATTCCGCTGGCATACTGGCGCATTCTATTTCCTGAGGTGTACTGGGATACCATTCGCACCGAGTCTGCAAAGAATGGCCTCGATCCATACCTGGTGGCGTCGCTTATTCGACAGGAGTCGGAGTTCAACCCTGGCGCGATCTCTCATGCCAATGCGTATGGCCTCATGCAACTGCTTCCTTCTGTCGGCCGTCAACTGGCACGCGAAGAGGGTCTGGGCAGTATCGAACCGCGACAATTGCTCGATCCGATTATGAATATTCGTCTCGGTACGCGCTATCTGCGTCAGACGCTGGACAAGTTCGGAGGAGTTACCGAGTATGCGTTGGCTGCTTATAACGCCGGTGATAATCGAGTAGCGGACTGGCAAACAGCGGGGCCTTATCACGGCATCGATGAGTTCGTTGAGTCCATACCGTTCTCGGAAACACGCGATTATGTACAGGCAATCATGCGGAACCAGGATGTCTATCGTGCTATCGATCAGTATGCGCAGACCAAGTCCTCATCCGCTCAATCGACGCAGGCAAGGACGGCGCAGCCAGAGAATCAAGTGGCACAGCAGTAGGAATAGCAGGATTGCTCTACCGCAGGAACCTGCATCGATACTCCTGAGCTTGTATCGATTCTGGTTGACGAAAGCGTCTACACAGGAAAGACTGAGTGCAAGTAAAGACTCAGGCATCACCGTAACAACGTTCCACTTCACGGCTCGCTGCGAACCACCCACTGTTGCGGCTTACCTTTTGGCCGCAATCCTGTCGAATTCACCCATACGGAGGGAAGAATGACAGCAGAGTTGCAGTTCCTCGAAGCATGGATCCCGGACAAGATGGAACCAGGGACAGTCTTTCTTCTCGAAGGGCCAAACTCGCTTGGCCATAGCAATAATCCATTCGTTGCTGTGCTTGCGTGTCCAGGCTGCGGGACGGTCGGCCTGATCACTCGCAGGCAACTGCATGGCTTTGAAACCATGATCTGCGGAGGCGAAGAGTGCTCCGCTGAATTTGGCTTCGATGGAGATAGCATTCGCTACCGTGCGGCGCAATAGAAGCTACGAACACGCACTGGCAAACTGACTATTACGTCTGATTACATCCGATGAAGGGTTTGTTGCCGGAAGGCCGAACCCTGAATTGGAACATTGTCATTACCATTATGTCGCGGATGAAAATGACCGCGACCACACGCTGGTCAACCTGATTGGAGAGCATACCGATTACACTGGAGGAATTGTCCTGCAATGTGGATTCGGATCTCCATTTGCGGAACTCGTGGGCTCTGGATGCTGGCGCTCTGACGGTATAGTAAATAGAAGAGCCCGGATGATGAGATCGGGAGACACAGCGGACTTAAAACTGTGTATGGCAGCTAGCTTGTTCTATGATTGAACAGGTAGCCACCTTCTGCGGGCGTGGCGAAATGGCAGACGCAGCGGACTTAAGCAAGCTTGAGTGCCCGCCAGGAAACTGGCGGTGCAGAACTGCTCAAAGTCGGGGAAACCTTATAAGGCAATCCCGAGCCAAGCCCGGAAACACTTCCGGGAAGGTGTAGAGACTAGACGGGCAGCACCTAAACCTCGTGTGAGGAATGGTGAAGGGATAGTCCAGACCACGAACTCGCCGCTGGCGGGGCGGCGAAAGCCGAAGTGGTATGAAAATCCGCAGGCCGCAAGGCCGTGAGGGTTCAATTCCCTCCGCCCGCACCATACCTCTTATGTGTCGCACTAAGCGCGTTTAGCGGTGTGAATCCAGTTAGCGTATCGAGTTCTTTGGTCGCAGATACGACACGCACAGCGATCAGGCGGTTATTCTAGCGTCTTCCTTTTATCGATAAAAGCGCTTTAGCTGTATTTTTTAGTGTTACTTAGTCGCATATCTGTTGCTATAAGTGGAAAAATTTCAATGTCAGATAACAGGTGTGTCTTGTGCGCGATTGGGTTAGTACCGTATGCATTACGCACAAGCTGTCACACACTGCACATCGGTTTAGATAGCCTCCATCCGTGATTGCGCGGTAGTTGTAGGAGATACGAAGGTTACCGGTTTTGCTTTCGACAGGGTAAATCTGACCATCGATTGCCGGGCCTGCCTCTTCGCTCTGAACAGCCTCGACTTCGCGGCGGAGACGGAAATCCCCTGTCGATTCGCGAGGTCCTTTACCGACAGTTCTTCGGCGAGTTGAAGCTCAAGCGACTCACGTAACGCCCAGGGCAGCAGCCTGACTGCACGGTTCAACTGCACAGACCTCTCTGTGGTAAGCGCTCGATGTTCGGGGTCGGGCGTCTCGTCGATTAGCTGAAGATTTGTAAGGATGCCCGATTCATACTCGGGCCCGATCGTAAACTCTATTCGACCGCGTGTTTTCCGCAGCATCATGAGGGCAGTATTGATTGCAATCCGAGTAAGCCACGTTGAGAACTTTGATCTTCCATCGAATCCTTTCAGATGTATGAAGGCCTTTAATGAGGCCTCCTGTAGCACATCCTCTGCGTCCTCGTGATTCCTCGTGATTCTCAGGACAGCGTGAAACACACGATGCGCGTGAAGCTGATACAGTTCTGCGAAAGCAGCCTTATCACCGTCTTTGGCCAGAGAAATCAATCTCTGCTCAGTACACAAAGTCAGGGAGGCCGTCTGCTCCTCTTCTCTCTCGCGGTATGTATTTCTCATTAAGTCTCCTTGTTTTGGGTTCACCAGGGCTCGGTCACACATTCAGATCGCTCGATTCAGCGCTGAAGGTTGAAACACGACCCGGTTACCGTATCTTGCGGGTAAGATCGACAGCGACCAGTCTGCGCGCACCGGTTATACAACGTTGTAATGCGTACATCTGAAGCAGGATGGCAATGATGTTTAGAAGATGTATCACGATGCCTCCAGACCACTTGATTTCAAGTGCCTTACCCTCACCCTTAATTTCAGGATGGCAATTTTCACTGCAATGACACTGTGATCCTAACTCTGCGCCGGATTGCTGACTATTATGTCTTTCTATTGCTTTCGTGAGATCTGATCTCCTCTGCGGAACCTTATGGAAACATGTAATAGACATCATTTCGATAGACCCCTAAGATCATCGCTATTAGTGCAGTTGCAGGAGGAAGATTAGATGGAAGCACGCGATCACGTCATAGCCGTTTTTGATAATCACGAAATAGCAGCCTAGGGATATCGTTTATCCAGGAATCGTGGGCTTCAACATTGTGGGACACTCTATGGCCACAACCTATAATCACGGTGAGCAGGATGGTAAGAGTAGACGTACGGTCAATGGCTTTCATTACTCGTTTTGCGCGCGTTCAAACATTCTTGTAATTGGAACTGACAGAAAGAGACTCTCTTCCTATCAGCGGGTTGCGGATAAGCTTGGCTGCTGCGTTCACGCGAGTTCCTCGGCACATGATCTGCATCAGAAGTTGAGTGATCATCGAATAGGTCTTGTTATTGTGGATAGCCCGGCGATTTCTGCACTCCGCGAATGGACGATCCTGATGCAGGAATTTGAACAAGATGCTCGGCTTCGAATACTTGTCGTGTGTCAAAAAACAATATCAACAAGATTTGTGCTGGCACTTGGCGCAATGGATTGTCTTGAACTTACTAAATCCAAAAGCGCCAGAGCATTATTGCCGTGGATAGATACTTATCTTCCTAGCTTGCAGAATTCGTAAACTGCGGTGATCTATACGGAATAATCTATCTTGCAATGCTTGGGCCTTGGGTCTATCGGCCTTGACTGCTGGGCACTTTTACTTCTCGACCAATTTTCAGAACGCGCGTGGTACTTGTGATCGTATGCGGTGTGTACGATCCGCCCTTCTCGCACTCCTGGTTAAATGAATTTGCGTGCCTGACGCCCAGCTTTACTCCCATCCTCACCAGATCTGCCAGTGAATTTGCCTCCATTTTCCTCATGATCTGCGCACGATGAAGCTGCATCGTGATATTTGCTATGCCCAGGACAGAAGCGCCTTGCTTGACGAGCCACCCGCCCAAGACCAGCGGAAGCACCTCACGTTCGCGTCTCGTGAGCCGTTCATATCTGCGTTTGAGTTCCATGCGTTCAAACCGCCGTCCACGAATCTGCTTATTGCGCTCAAGCGCCTCATATACCGCGGATAGAAGCGGAATAAAACTGATAGGTTCTTCCAAAACCTCTATCGCTCCTTCTTTCATGGCTCGTACGGCACCGGAGATATCACGCGAATTGGTCACGAGAATCACTGTAGGGTGGGCTGGGCGCTCAGCCAGCCTGCGCAATGTGACGGAGATGCTATCGTGTTCCGGATGAAGGTTTGTGATCAGGCAGGAGGCCTCCGCTTCATCTGGCGTTGAAAAAAAATCTTCGATGTCGGCATGATGCATCACGGACAGATGTTGCGCAGTAAGAAACTTCTCTAAGCGTTTTGTGCATTCGCTCGTTAAACCGGATATATGGACTGTGTGACTGGTATACATATTGAACATCCTCCTATTTAAAGAGGCCAGGTCAGTTGAACACGAAGTGCTCATACTGACTAAGTGCTGGCGTTAATGCTGGATACTGAGCGTGGCCGCCTCTGTCTGTTCGGCTTGGAACCGGGGAGTACAAATTTCGCGGTCAACTGATGTGTATCAATTCTTGTACCTGCACTGCACCATTCGATTGATTAGTTTAGAGCCTGTGTTTTTCTGCAGGCCTCCACTTTGGGGGTCGGTCGCTTTGGCCACAAGAAGATTACGACGCGGAAAAAGGCCCTTTTCTGCGCTCCTCAGCTCGCATCGTCATCGGCCAGAATGCTCAAGAGATGCTCACACCACGTCGGCCTGTCCAGAGAAATGAATGCTGCGTGAAATTGGAAGAGTAGATGTCGCCGCCTATAGAAACATACGATAGACCACGGCCTCCAATTTGGAATTTAATAGCGTTCAGGAGAGAACGAGAGATCGAATGAGCGAGCAGCTATAGCAACCACAAACCGTCGCCTGGCTCATGCGCCGCAAGCTGAACGGTCCAGCTATGCCTGCGGCAAAGATGTGACAGCAGCTTTGGACTCGTAGCGACCGCAGAGGTGGTCTCTTCCATCATCGCTCCGGGCGACGAGCGCCGGTCATCAGAGTAGTTGCGAGAACAGTTGGCTGCTTCAGCGGCAGGTCGTTTGTGTCCTTGCTCCAAGCAGACGAGCTCCAAGCGGACGAAGTGAGATATTCGCCCGCGAATCCAAACAACATGTCGAGGGGATTCACAATGTCTCTACAGGGCGAATTCCTGCTGGTGATGGCTGGAAGCGCTATCTTCACGGTGGGGCTGATATCTCTATGCGCTCATTTTTCCAGTTCATTGAAGAGGGAACGGATTCTGTTGTGGTTCGGCCTCTTCGCCGCGCCCTATGGCCTTGCTCTGGTGCTGCGCAGCGTCTTGATTCCAGTGCCCGACAGCCTTGATGAAATGTTGCTGGTTGTGGTGGTAAGGCTCATTGGCCTGGCTGCAATTATCCCAGCGCTTCTTCTTTTCCATGAGTTTTACGGGAAGGGCTGGCGACTCTCTTCGAAATGGGTCACTTCGATCTACGCGCTGGCGGTAGTGTACGTCGTCGTCCTATTGACATTGCACGAGCGAACTTATGCAATACCGTCACCAGGAATCGCATTGGTGATTCTAGTGCCGCTCGTTCTGATTGTGGATCGCATTGCCGGCTACCAGCCCCCGCAGATTCGGGATCGGCCGGTTATCTTCGTAGGACAGGCGGTGTTCTTTCTGACCTTTGCTTACGATCACATATCGCACTTATGGGCAGGCAATATGAGGGCCATCTCGGAGCCTTTGGGCTTCATGATCCTGACCATATGTCTTGGTTATGTTGTGTCGCGACGTGTTGCTGCGAACGAAGCTGAATGGGTTTCCATGACGGACGAGATGCGGGCGGCGCGGAGAATTCAAACTGCGCTTTTGCCGCCGTCGATGCCATCTCTGACCGGTGTGTCAGTTGCTGCTCGCTATGCACCCATGACTGCCGTCGCTGGTGACTTCTATGGTTTTCCGCGTGTCAGTGAAAGCTCTGTCAATGAAGGCTCAATGGATATCATCGTGGCAGATGTCATGGGACACGGTGTTCCCGCTGCCCTGGTGGCGTCCATGGTCAAGGTCTGCGTATTTGCCGGAGCTCAGAATGGCAAGAGGCCGGACAGTATTATTGGAGATCTAAACAGGACTCTCAGTCAGGAAGCGCCGGGCGAGTTTGCAACGGCAGTCTATGTATCTCTGAACGTGCAGAAGGGCGTTGGCTGGTATAGCTCGGCGGGCCACCCTGCACCGCTCATGTGGCATCGCAAATCGCAAACACTTGAGGCTCTGAATGTTTCCGGGCTATTGCTCGGTGTCCGACAGGAAGAGTCCTTCACTACCAACCAGATTCAGTTTGAGCAAGGCGATCGACTTCTGCTCTATTCCGATGGACTGACAGAAGCGGAGAGTGCAGTGGGCCTGGACTTTGGAGATGCAAGGCTACCCAAAGTATTCGCGTTGTGGCAGGCATATACTGCGGAACAATTCGCCGATGCTTTGCTCAAAGAAGTGCTCACCTGGTCCGAGGATAACTCCGGACCGCACCAGTCGGACGACATCACGTTTATTGTCATCGATTTTGCGTGAATGAAATTGCTATTAACAGGCCTTCACCCCTGGGTACTCCAGGGGTGAAGGCGCCGAGTGTTTGCTATGTCTTAGAAGATGCTTGATGGTGGAGTACTTACAGTAATCCTGGTTCCGCTGATCGAGCCCTCCAGGTGGCTCTGCATATGACCGGATTCGTCATAGTTATCGATCGTGAAGGAGCCGGTGAACTTTTCTCCATTCGGGGCCAGTGTTACTTCTTCACGAATACTAGTGGGGCCGGTTAATTCACCGGTCGGTCCTGCCGCTCCTACGGGGCCTTTGGTCGGATCCCATGCTGCGGCAAAGTGGTTCAGAGAGTATCTGCGCGTACCTGTCTTTTCCCATACACCCAGGCAAAAGGAACTTGTATTCGGCGCGCGACCTGCCGAGTTCATTATCTCGGTGCCGTCGCTATGCCACTGAGAGTACCCCGCGTCCACTTCTGTTCCTTTGGGAATGCCATTCGGTATGCCTGTGGTGATGCCATCGGAAACGAATTTCACATGCCAGAAGCCCACGATGGATACCCTGTCCTCATCGCGATCCCTATCCTCGTTAAGTGATGCGCGTAGAAGCCGGGCCTGTCCGAATTGCGGATGCCAGTTGGCGGGAGCTACCGACGCCTGTCGAAGGCCGCCGCATTGAGCGTGAGAACTAGGTACGATCAGGAACGCGAGTAAAAGCGCACCGAATGTGCCAGCTAATGTGCAATGAATCTTCTTCATGGGATACTCCAATCATTTCGGTTTTGGCGCTTCCGCAGTCGGCTGCGCAGGTGGTTACAGCGGTGAAGAGTTAGAAGATGCAGCGCTATCGAAAGCCCGAGTGCATTCAGACGCGAATGTATTCAGGCGCGAATGTTGCGTTGCTCCTAAACCCCAAAAAGGGAGCAAAATGCTTCCCAGTACGTCGTTTCGTGCGGTGGTGGTGTCGATGTGGACTCACCGCTCCCAACGCCGTCGATGGTCAGATAGGTGTCGACCGCTGCCAAAGCGTGATGAGGGGTTGCCGCCAGCATGAGGGTGAAGATTGAGACTGCAAGTACGAGAGCCCTGTTCCTTTTCATGTGAATTCCTCCATTTCGATTTGGCGCCCCGGCTGGTCGCGCCGTTGGATGAAATGAGTCTGCAGCAGCTCCGCTCGCCACTCAATGAGTGGGCAATGAGTTGATCCTGAGTTCGCCAACTCGCCTAACTCACAGAAAACTCATCTCGCCGGACAATTCGAGGGTGGTAGGCTTCTCTGCATGAATGAGCATGTAGAGAAATTCTCTGAGCATCAATTAGCCGTCCTGCGTAGAGCACTGAACTGCTCGATCCTCACTGACCAGGATCCGGAGTACGATCAGGTGCGCCGGATATGGAACGGCATGATCGACCGCAAGCCGTCCGTGATCGTTCGACCCACCACGATCTCGGACGTCATGCAAACGGTTCGTATCGCCCGTGACTTTGAACTCCCCGTCTGCGTGCGTGGAGGCGGCCATAGCGTCGCTGGCAAATCCGTGGCCAACGGCGCCACGATGATCGATCTTTCGCTCATGAATGGAATCCAGGTAACCCCCGGCGCACATTCCGCCGTTGCGCAAGGCGGCGCAAAATGGGGTGAGTTCGACCGGGAGTGTGAGCGCTATCAGTTGGCAACCACGGGAGGCGTGATTTCTTCTACCGGCGTCTGCGGTCTGACTCTCGGCGGCGGCATGGGCTGGCTGATGGGCAAACACGGGTTAAGCTGCGACAACGTGATATCCGCCGATCTGGTCAGCGCCGACGGCTCACATCTGTCCGTGAGCGCATCGCAGAATGAAGACTTGTTCTGGGCTATTCGCGGCGGAGGCGGCAACTTTGGCATCGTCACTGCATTGGAATTCCGTCTTCATTCGCTCAAGTCTGTGCAGGGTGGATTGCTGCTCTATCCCCGCAGCAGTGCCTTTGATCTCCTGCGCCGATATCGCGATGTGACCCGCAATGCTCCTGATGAACTTACTGCCTACGCCGCTTTGATGATCGGCCACGGGCAACCGATGGTAGCCATCGCCATGTGTGATAGTGGGTCTCATGTGGAGGGCGTCAATGTCAGCAAGCAGTTCTATCTCGCCGAGTCGCCTGTCGCAGATATGACGGGAGAGAAAAAGTACACCGAAGTGCAGTCGATGCTCGATTTCACGGCTCCCGCCGGTCTGCATTACTACTTCAAGTGCCCGTTTCTGTCCGAACTGAGCGATGATGCTATCCGCACCATTTTGGAGTATACGGAGTCGCTGCCTTCCGAACAGACACAGGTCGTTCTTGAACATATGCATGGAGCAGCCAGCCGAGTTCCTGTCAGCGAAACAGCCTTTGGCCTGAGGCGCGTTCACTATAGCATCAACATCATTACCGCATGGAGCGATCCTGCCCTCGCGGAGAAATGCATTGACTGGGCGCATGGTTTAGCATCGGCCCTCGAAGCCTTCGGCGCTTCCGATGCCTACGTCAATTATCTCGGCGACGAAGGACTCTCAGCGGTGCGCGCTTCCTATGGCGTTAACTATGAACGACTGGCACAACTCAAGAAGAAGTACGATCCCGACAACTTCTTCCACTTCAACCAGAACATCGTCCCAGCTACTTAACGTATTGCCAGATGAGCCAGCCCAATCGACTCCAGAAAAAGTCTGAATCGTGGATCGGAACGATAAGGGCGAAAATCTTCAGTGATAAGGGGTAAATAGATGGGTGCCGACTTTTGGTCCACTGCTTTGCTCAGCCAATCGAACATCTGTTGCGCGTCGCCGAGGCTTGCATAAATAATTGCCACAAGCACGGCCGGGGACGTTCTACTCTCTGTGGCGACCACTCGCTCCATTGTTTTCAGTGCGCCGCTGCGGTCGCCACTAGCTGCCATCGACGCTCCGAGCATAGCTATCGCTTCAAGACCATCCGGATTCAGCGCGATAGATTTCTCATATGCCGCGATCGCGTCGTTCTGTCTGTTGATCGAACTCAACGCTCGTCCCAGGAACATGAAGGTGCGATAGTTGTGCGGATCCAATTCGAGGGTCTGATGCAACTGACGCAGGGCAAGATCGTACTGACCGGCATGCGTCTGGGCGACACCGAGATACATGTTTACGACCGGTGACAGAGGCTCCGAGTCTCTTGCCCGCTGCACGGAGGCGATTGCTTCCTGGTTCCGCCCCATCACGCTCAGCAGCAGAGATTGCCAAAGTAGAGCGGTAACATGCCCTGGATCGAGACTAAGCGCTACTTGAAATGCCTGCTCAGCTCCAGCCCAATCAAACTCGTACCAGATCTTGATCAAGCCCGATGTGCAATGCGCTTCAGCCATCGTGTAGTCGAGTTCCATCGCGCGATGCAGGTAGGTTCGCGCTTTTTCAAGCGCCGCATAGGGTTGCAACATGCCCAGCCTTATCGATCCCATTTGCGCATAGCAATCGGCAAGCCCTGCATAGGCTGGCGCGAACTCCGGGTCGATAGTCAGCGCCTCGTTGAAATACGCCATACTACTGCGCACCGTGTCGGTCGTCATCTTATGCCAGAAGAAGCGGCCTTTAAGATAAGCGTCATACGCAGCCGAGGAATGCACATACTTTCTCGATCCCAGGGCTCCCCCGGGAAGCAGCTCCAATACAAGCGATTGGCTCACTCTTCTGGCCACATCTTCCTGCACGCCAAGGAGGTCCGACGACTTGAGATCATAGACTTCCGACCACAGGACGCTTTTGTCCCTGAGATCAAGCAATTGAGCACTAATGCGAACCGCTTCCGCGGAACGGCGAACTGACCCACGCAACAGGTAATCGAGATCAAACTCGCGCTGAAGACGATCGAGCTCTTCTCTGGGCAGAATTCCGCTTGGCGCGCGAGGACCAACGGTGACACGCAGCCTCGCAGGATCGATGCGCGAAAGTGCTGAAATCATATCTTCGGTCAAGCCAATAGCAAAATAGTCGTTGGCTGAACCTCCCACATCTTCGATGGGGAGAATTCCAATCCGGATGCGATTGCGGACTGTCTTCGTGGCGCCGTCGCCGATCTTCTCGGCAGATGCAAGGAAACGATAGCCAAGCCGTGGAAGTGTCTCGATAAAGACGGGCTTTTCTGCCTGGTCATTGAGCGAGATGCGGATCTGGCGAATGCAAAAGTTCAGATTCTGTTCAAAATCTACGAAGGTGTCCTGGCCCCAAATCGCTTGTTGAATCTGCTGGCGCGTGACAAGTTTGCCCTGATGGTTTAATAGGAATGCCAGAACACGGGCCGGTTGTTGCTGCACCCGGACAGGCGCGCCGCTCCTGCGCAGCTCAAGGGTCTGTTCGTTGAACTCGAATTCTCCAAATCTAATTAGAGGCATCTGGGAACGGTCACGCTAAAGCTATGCAAGATGCTACCATGTGCTGAATTCTGCATCTCCATTGGGCCAGGAACGTATCAAATCCGTAACAGAGGAATTCTGCTGGAAGGAAAAATACAAAGGGATATTCCAGCTTGAGGGCGGCTCGTAGAGATTCAATGTATGCGAAATAACATCTCAAATTCGCAGGCAAGCGAACGTATCGTGCTCGCCGCCACCATTCTTGGATCAAGCATGGCGTTTATTGACGGAACTGTCGTCAATGTTGCGCTTCCCACGCTGCAGAACGCTTTACATGCCTCAATCGCGGACGTGCAATGGGTGGTGGAGTCGTATGCCCTGATGCTGGCGGCATTGCTCCTTGTTGGCGGCTCTCTTGGAGATATCTTCGGCCGTCGTAAGGTGTACGTTCTTGGCGTTGCCTTGTTTGCAGCCGCCTCTGCGTGGTGTGGACTGGCTCGAAATATTGAGATGTTGATCTGGGCTCGTTCCATTCAAGGGATAGGTGCGGCTTTGCTGATCCCAGGAAGCCTCGCACTGATTACAGCTTCCTTTCCTGAAGAAACGAGAGGGCAGGCGATTGGCACGTGGTCCGGATTTTCCGCAATCAC
Source organism: Acidicapsa ligni (assembly GCF_025685655.1). Lineage (NCBI taxonomy): Bacteria > Pseudomonadati > Acidobacteriota > Terriglobia > Terriglobales > Acidobacteriaceae > Acidicapsa > Acidicapsa ligni. The sequence goes on from NZ_JAGSYG010000010.1 coordinate 59,650, forward strand.
CGCAGCTATCGGCCCTGTCATCGGCGGTTGGCTGATCGAATACTCTTCATGGCGCTGGGTCTTCTTCCTGAATCTCCCGCTTGCCCTGGCTGTCATCCTGCTCTCTGCCAGGGTGCCGGAGAGCCGTAATGAGAAAGCCTCACATCATCTCGACTGGCCTGGTGCTCTTCTGGCAATACTGGGACTGGGTGGCGTCACGTACGCACTGATTGAGTGGCCGTCTCGCGGCCGGCATGGCGGCCATATCGTTGATGCTGCAGCCGTTTTGGGCGCAATTGCTTTAGCAGGATTCGTCGCGGTAGAGCATTGGTCGCGCGCGCCGATGGTGTCTTTTAAGCTGTTTCGCTCGCGAAACTTTGTAGGCGCGAATCTGCTGACACTGTTCCTGTATGCATCGCTGGGCGGGTTGATGTTCTTCTTCCCGATGGATCTGATTCAAATTCAGCACTACACAGCCACGCAGGCAGGGGCGGCATTTCTTCCTTTTGTGGCCATCATGTTTGGGCTGTCACGCTGGGCTGGTGGGCTGGTCGCGCGCCACGGGTCACGACTTCCGCTCACAGTCGGACCAATTGTTGCAGCCTGCGGTATCGCACTTTTCGCGGTTGCCCCGCAGAATGGAAACTACTGGAGCTCGTTCTTTCCGGCCGTAGCCGTGATGGGCCTGGGAATGACGATCAGCGTCGCTCCCCTGACTACGACGGTGATGAATGCCGTTCCTGACTCCGAGTCGGGTCTTGCCTCAGGAGTTAATAACGCGGTCTCACGTCTGGCTTCTCTGCTTGCAGTGGCTGTTTTCGGTGTGGTTCTTGTTACAGTTTTTAACCACTCGCTGGATCGACACCTGGATCAACTGGCGTTGGCCTCTGACGTTCGCGCTCAAATCGATGCCGCCCGGCCACTGCTTGCGGCCACTCATAATCCTGATTCCGTAGTTCAGCAGGCTATCACCGAGTCTTTCCTAAGCGGCTACCGCGCTGTGATCTGGATAGCGACCGGCCTCGCAGTTTTGGGCGGGATCACGGGATGGTTGCTCATTGAGTCCGGCGTATCTTCGCCTGCAGAACAGGTCTAGTTTTTTCTTTAGCTTTTGCTGTTGCACTTGTGTCTATCATTCCCAAAGAGAATCCGCTTCGTATTTAGCCTTTGCCGTTGCTTCTCTGGCTGTCATTCCCGAAGGGAATCTGCTTCTATCGTTCTATGCAGAAGCACAATTACCCCAACGGATCTTACCGCCGCGTCCTATTCATTACTTGGAGACGCTCTCACCCACAGGTGGAAGGGAACTGAGGTAGCGTATCAGGGCATCCAGGTCGTCTCCCGTGATTCTTCTTTCATACGAAGGCATCGGGTTGGTATTGATGATCGTGAACTGGCTAAGTCCCTGCTTTGAATAGGTAGCGGCTTCTCCTGAAGCATCCATGATTCGCACTTGTTGATCGTCCTGGCTCAGAATGCGGCCCGTAACTGTTTTTCCATCCGCCGTGGTCAGTCGAACAAGATTGTTACTCGCGTCGACCGTTGGAGGTGGAGTGACGATAGACTTTCGTATCTCGCTCGCTGTACGTCGCGTTCCCAGGCCATTCAATGACGGCCCGGTATATGCCCCATGTTTTTCGATGCGATGGCATGTGAGACAACCGTTATCGGCAATTACCTGCTTCACGTGTTCCAGTTCTGGAGAATCGGGCACCGCTGGCCCGCCAGGCGTCGAAGCAGCAGTCGAATCAGGCGTTGTAGCTTGCGTCGCCGAGTCTGACGCAGGCTTGTCTGTTGCATAGTATTTGTCCAGGTAGAGGACGACGTTATCCAGATCTTCTTTTGTACCATCCGTGCCGCGAGACGCCATTTCGAAGACATTCTTCTTCCAGGCATCCGGAGTCTTCTTAACGCGAGTCACCATATCCGCTCGGTGACAGGCAGTGCAGTTATGCACAAACTCCGCCTTGCCCTGGCCGTCCGGCAGAGTTTCGGCAAGGGCTTCACTTGATAGGCAAAGGCCGCACAGGAATGCGCACATCATTACAAACGCCACAGGCGCCGGGAACGCTACTTTAAACTTCCGGTTCATTGTCTTCATCGCTTATCCGGGTTATTGGAGGGGCGAAGTCGAATCGATCTTTCAATCTTTCGATTTTTCGCTGCTTCGACTACGACCCTCACTGTGTGGAGGCATCCCAGTCCACCGTCTGAATTCAGCATCTGCATCAAACGGTGGACCGAAACACTGATCTCGCCTACAGGCCTGAAATATCTTCAGGCCATAGGCGAAGATCTGGGCCTATTTCGCTGTCAGGCGGAAGACGCCACCTGGCTTCGCATCCTCGACCATCCAGAGCGCGCCATCAGGAGCAACCTGCACATCGCGGACTCTGTGACCTACATCCCATCGCTCGGCCGTCTTTGCTCCACCCTTGCCGTCGAACACAATGCGGATGAGCGATTGCGATATGAGCCCGCTGGCAAGAGCAGAACCGTTCCACTGTGAGAACATGGCGCCTTTGTAGAACATGAGGTTGCCGGGTGCAATGACCGGAACCCAGTAAATGACAGGCTTGGCCAGGTCAGGGCGAGTGTCCGGGCTGGGAATGGGCACGCCGTTATAGTTGTGTCCATAGGAGACCAGAGGCCAGCCATAGTTTTTGCCGGGCTCGATCAGGTTCAACTCATCGCCGCCGCGTGGGCCGTGTTCAAGCTCCCACAACCGTCCATCCGGCGCGAAGGCCAGCCCATAGGGAGTACGAAGTCCGGAGCACCAGGTTTCCGCTGGCGTCAGGTTCGGGCCGGGAAAGGTATACGTTCTTACGACTGGAGCTGTCTTTGCTTCTTCGGTATCCTCGGGTGGATCAATGACAGGGACGGTAGGCGAGCCTGTCTTGCCAGCCATTGGATTTCCTGGGGCGGGTTTGCCATCCAGCGTCAGCCGCAGAATCTTGCCGAGTGGCTGGTTCGGGTCCTGAGCTGGCGTCATGCGTTGCCGTTCGCCAGAGGAGAGGTAGAGATACTTGCCATCCGGAGAAAAGGCAACCTCTGCGCCAAACTGTCCGCCTTCACCGCGCTCGCCATCGCGCCAGATCACCTGAAGGCCCTCAAGGCTCGCTGTATCCTGACCAATCTTCAACGTGGCCCGCGCCAGTGCCAGGCTCGAACCACCGTCACCCGGCTCTGCATACGTGAGGTAGACAAAGTGATCCTTCTCATAATGAGGCGAGAGATAGACGCCCAGCATTCCACCCTGACCTCTCCAGACAACGGCTGGAATATTGGTAACTGGCGTCTTTGCTCCTTGCTGGGTCATCAGGACCAGACCGCCGACCTTTTCAGTAATGAGCATCCGCCCATCGGGCAGGAAAGCAATCTTCCAGGGCAGGTTCAAAGTCGTCACCTGGACCATGTTGAATGGCAGGCTGGGTTCAGGCTTTTGTTCACCTGCATTGATCTGTGCAGATGCGCCGCTCGCGGTCAGGGCCAGGAAAAGTCCTGCGATCGCTAAGTCCTTCATTTATGTCTCCCTTTATCGATAAAGTGGTCCGACGTTAAGGGATCCTCTTTGGCGAGGCTTGCTGTCCCAATACTTCGGTCTGTTTTAGAGTATCGCGCTTAGCTCATTGCAGGATCGACGAGCGTCCCTGAATGGCTTTCGAGAGACCCCTGCTAGCGATAGGGTAGCAAACTCCCTATCAGGATGGTGGCAGTTTCGTCCGGGGACACGAGCCTGTCTCTTACTAAAACTTGCTCCCTCGGCAAGCTATTTAGGCAGAGGAACCGAAACTGCCCGGCCGGCACCACGCTCGGCGATCCAAAGAGTATCGCCCGCAGGTTCAACTCCGGTTGGCGTCTTGAGTCCATCCTTGAGCACGGTGACGCTTGCCTTGTCTCCGTTGATGGTGAGGGCAGAGATTTTGCCGCTGCCGTTTTCGGCGACGATGAGCTTGCCATTGGCTGCGCGCATGCCATCTGGACCATTTACCGGCTGATCCATCCAGATATCGACAGCTTGCTCCGGCTTGCCAGCGGCGTCCACAGGGATGCGATAGAGCTTGTTGAAGATTACGTTGTTCACATAGAGCGTGCCATTCAGGAAGGTGATGCCATCGACGCCCATAAGCACCCGCTGCTCCACGAAGAGTTCCGCGGTGGAAGCCCCAGCCGGCAGCCGGTAGATTCTTCCATTGGCCGTGTCTGTTATATAGAGTGCTTTGTCCGGTCCTATCGCAAAATCGTTGCAGGTTGTATTGTCCCCTGGCAGGTTCCAGCGAATCTTCGGCGCGCCGGTGGAGAGATCAAAGCTTCTCAGCGCAGTATGCCGCTGCACGGGACTGCTGTTCGGAATCGGGGTGAGCTGGCATGTCCACAACGTATTGCTTGAGGCATCCGCCAGCATGCCGAAGAAAAACGTCCCCGGACCCTCAGCAGTGGCGTCGATAAACTTCTCGGCGGTAGAGGAGCCATTCGCTACCTTGTAGACGAATGGTGAACTGGCGCTGCCCACGATCAGGACGCCGCCTGGCGCCACGGTCAAACTTTCGGGCTGCGATTTCGCATCGGCGATCAAAATATTAGCGGCGGACGCGGCTTGCGCAAGACTCATCATCAGAGCAACGCAGACAGTAAGGCGTCGCGCGTTCAAAATGGACATGGGTAAATCTCCTAAAAGTAGATTGTTCAGGCCACCGATAAATGCTTGATTCAGGTGTGGATCAGGTTGGCTGCGAAAGAAGTACAGCAGACCACACTTGGCATACAACGCTTGGCAGACCACACTTGATTGATCAGCCCTAGTATACGGAATGATTTTGAATGCACATCCCTCAGCACAGAAGTTCTTTCGAGCACGGTGCAATCCGCTGCCAACCCACACTCTCAAACTCCCGCAACACCGAACGAATAAAGAGTATTGACATTACATATAGCCATCTATATATAGTCGTCTAAGTATGAAAAAGCCTGATGCTCTCCAAGGAACTCTTGATCTGCTGGTGTTAAAGATTCTTTCGCGCCGCCCGCGTACGCATGGATACGGAATCATGGCTGCAGTCAAAGACTGTTCCGACGAACTGCTGCGCGTTGAGGAAGGTTCTCTGTATCCCGCTCTCTATCGCATGGAAGAAGCTGGCTGGATTCGCGCGGAGTGGATCAAGAAGGACACCGGGCGGCGGGCGCGTGTTTATGAGTTGACAGCGGCTGGAAAAAAGCAGTTAGGAATCGAAGAATCTCGTTGGCAGTCCGCTTCCTCTGCCATCAATCAGGTTCTCAGGACGGTGTGATATGTCGCTATGGTCACGTATCGTTAATGCTGTTCGCAGTGAACAACTGAGCCGTGAGATTGCTGAAGAGATGGAGTCTCACATTGCCGAAGCGGTCGAGCATGGGCGCGATCCTGACGAAGCCCGGCGGGCGCTTGGGCGCAGCTACGAGCAGCGTCAGCAGAGAGAGAGCAGCTACGAAATCCGCACTTTGGGCTGGCTTGAGCTGCTGCGTGCAGACGTCCTGTTCGGTTGGAAGCAGCTTAAACGAAATAAGGTCACCTCTATCGTCGCGATCCTTTCGCTTGCTCTCGCGATGGGCGCATGCATCGGAGCATTTCGACTCATGGATGCGTTACTCTGGCGTCCTCTGCCGGTAGCCAATGCTGAGCGCCTCTACGCTATCTCGCGTGAGGCATTCACGCCTGAGGGTAAGCTCGTTCGATCGGACATATGGCCCTATCCTTCTTTCAGCCTCATGCGGGATGCCGTAAAGGATCAGGCCGAGTTGCTCGCAGTCTCCACCGCTGATCGAAGGGATCTGACATATGGGTCCGATGCGGAGATGGAGAAGGCGAATGTGCAGTACGTTTCCGGCGCGATGTTCCAGGCATTCGGCCTCAAGCCTGCTTTAGGAAGATTGCTGGTAGAAGACGACGACCGAACCCCGGGTTCTCATCCCTACGCCGTTCTCTCCTACGACTACTGGACGCAACGCTTCGGGCATGATCCGCAGATCGTCGGCAAGACATTGCGCATCGGCAAAGATATCTACGAGATCACGGGAGTCGTCAACGAACCATTTACCGGCACCGAGCCGGGTACGATGACAGACCTTTTTCTTCCGGCCATGATGCATCCTGCGGTAACCCGATCCGATGTTGGCTGGGTTCGGCCACTGGTGCTGGTTAAGCAGGGAACCACCCTTGAGCCGCTGCGCCAGAAATTGAGTGCAACCAGCCGCGCTTTCGATGAGGAACGGATCAAAGGTTTTTCCAGCGCGGATAAGAAATCTTTGCGATGGATACTGGACGTGACACTGCTGATTCAGCCTGCGGGTGCTGGAGTTTCGAACCTTCAGGATGAATATCGCAAAGCTCTTAGCATTCTCGGTGTCCTGGTCGCGATGGTTCTGCTTATTGCCTGCGCCAATGTCGCCAACCTGAAGATGGCACAGTCGGCAATGCGGTCTCGCGAAATGGCACTGCGTGTTGCTATTGGCGCAGGACGAGGCCGCCTGGTGCAAATGCTCCTTGTAGAGAACGCTATGCTGGCCGTGCTCGCAGCAGGCCTAGGAGCGCTGTTCGCGTGGCAATCAGCGCCGCTTGTCGTGAGTATGATCCAGTCCTCCGATACTCCGGTGCGATTGCTTCTTTACACAGACTGGAGAGTTCTCGGCTTTGGTGTTGCGCTAGTCTTCTGCGTGTTGCTGCTCTTCGGAGTACTTCCCGCGCTTCGGGCCAGTGCAGTCAAGCCAGTCAGCGCACTCAAGGGTGGCGACGATGATCCTAACTCACGACGCCGTTTGATGCATGGCCTGATCGCAGCCCAGGTAGCGTTTTGTTTCCTCGTGATATTCATGTCAGGACTCTTCGTAAGGACCTTCGAGAGTTTGTCGCATAAGCCTTTGGGCTTCTCTCCTGAAAATCTTCTGCTGCTGGACGTGGTTACACCACAGGGCCAACTGCCTGTGGTGTGGGATCAAATCGCAGACAAATTACGGAGCGTCCCCGGCGTAGAAAGAGTTGCAATTGCGAGTTCACCGCTATTGTCGGGTGCCGCATGGAATAACTTTGTTTCGGTTGGAGGAGCAGCTCCGAGTTCCATTGCCGCCTACCTGCTTGCAATATCGCCGGGATGGTCAGAGACCATGAAGATCCCTTTGCTCGACGGAAGAGATTTTCGTTCCGGCGACGCCACCCCCGGTCAGGCGATCGTCAACCAGTCTTTCGTCAAGACTTTTTTGGATGGAAAGAATCCGATCGGAAAGACATTTCAAGAGGAAGAAAATCATTTCCAGGTCGTAGGGCTAATTGCAGATGCTCCCTATGGCAACCTCAGAGATCCTATTGTGCCGGTAGCCTACATTCCTTTTCATGAAGTGAACGCTCAAGGCGTGGCGCAGCTGGAAACGCAGGAGACTTTTCTCGTTCGCACTTCAGGCTCCGATCCACTCGCGCTTGCTTCTGTACTGCGCAAGACAATTCCGCAGGCACGCGCTGGCTTTCGTGTCACGGATCTTCGCACCCAGAGCGACCTGGTGCGAGCGCAGACTGTGCGCGAACGGCTGCTGGCGATGCTTGCAGCTTTCTTCTCTTTCGTAGCACTCTTGCTCGCAGCGATTGGTTTATACGGAGTGCTGAGTTATTCGGTGCAGCAGCGGGAGCGCGAATTTGGAATTCGTATCGCAGTTGGTGCTCGGGTCGCCGACATCGCATGGCAGGCTACATCGCGGATCCTCCTGATGGTGATGATGGGAGCTGTGATCGGTGCAGCACTCGGGATCGCATCGGTGCGTTATGTTGAGACGCTGCTGTATGGCGTGAAGGGAAGCGACCCACTCATGCTTACAGGTCCAGCACTAGCATTGTTGGCGATAGCTTTGCTGTCTGCGTTGCCAGTCATCGTACGTGCCTCGCGCATCGATCCGAAAATCATGTTGCGAGCGGAATGACGCAATACGCTAAAGTGTGGAGTCGCTCCCTCAACACAATACTTATCGACTAGCGATATACCACTGAATCGCAGGAACAGTCTTCATTCTTTTGGAAAGGGAAATGAAGACGGACCAGTCCGTCCTTCCACCCAACACACTTCGATAGTGACGTGGAAGCGTTACAGCCACTATTGATTAAGGACTTCGCATTACGAATAATTCATCGTTATGTAATCTGCCGTCGCGACTGGTCGTGTAAAAACATAACTGTCCCCCCTACAGTGTGCGGGTGCGGAACGCAACATCAGCGTTCGTGTGTATGTGTGTTCTTCCATCATGCGTGGCACTCTGAATCCCACTCAAAAATTTACAAAAATAAATCTTCTTTTGCCGTTGAGAAATCGCAAACTCGTACGGCATTCCAGTTAGGGAGAGTTTATTGATAACTCCCCTTGCGCTCCTACGCACTCCTGTCGATGCCCCATGCAAACGCATGGGCTGCTTCTGAGGCGATGGCCGCAAACTGAAGGTTTCTGGAGGATCTGTGCGAGTTCTGCTGAAGAGGTTTGGAGGCCGTTCGACCGTAGCGGCGATGGCGCTGGCAAGTGTACTGACGATGGTGGGATGTGGCGGCAGCAACTCCTCCCTCCCGGGCAGCAACGGAACCGCAACGCCGACCTTTAGTCCGGGTGCGGGGTCCTATAACGTATCCAAGGACGTGACCATTGCGGACGCGACGAAGGGTGCGGTGATGTATTGCACCACCGATGGCACGACGCCGACCGCTTCGTCTCCCGTATGCGCCCAGCCCACCACAGTCTTCAAGACCGAGTTCCTGCAGGCTATTGCTATTGCGCCTGGCAAGACTGCCAGCCCTGTTGCCTCGGCAGGCTATACGATCACGCCGAATATGGTTCCGACTCCGACCTTCAATCCGGCTGGCGGCAATTTTACCGGCACGCAGATGGTCACGATCAGCGACAGCGCTTCGAATGTAAACATCTACTACACGCTCGATGGTTCTGTGCCAAGCGCGAACTCCACGCTTTACATCAGCGGCAGTCCGGTTGCCATCTCCCAGACTTCCACACTGAGCGCCATTGCCGTAGCCGCGGGCTTCACGAACAGCAGCGTGAACAGCGCTACCTATATCATTCAGGCGATTCTCCCGCCTCCCATTGTTAGCGGTATCATGCCAACCTCTGCTAGCGCAGGCGGTGGGGTTCTTGCGCTGACGGTGAACGGGACAAACTTTATCTCTGGCTCTACGGTGCAGTGGAATGGCGTAACGCAGCCGACTATCTTTGTCAGCGCGACACAATTGACAGCCACGATTCCGGCCAGCCTGATTGCCAATGCGGGCACGGCGAATGTGACTGTAGCCCAGTCTTCAGGCATCTCCGGGGCCGCAGCTTTCACCATCAACTCGGTTACTCCCGCAATTACGGCCGTGAGTCCTTCCTCTGGAACTGTAGGCACCTCTGTGTCCATCACAGGGACTAACTTCACTGGTGCGACAGCAGTCAGTTTCGGCAGCACGCCAGCCACCAGCTTCAAGGTGAACTCCGCAACCAGCATCACCGCAGTTGCTCCGGCAGGCACAGGCACCGTGGATGTAACGGCTGTCACGCCTACTGGCACCAGTAGCACTTCCGCTGCCGATCAGTTCACCTATACGGTTCCGACACTGATCAGCATCAGCCCTGCAACCGGCCCGTCGACAGGCGGCTCCTCTGTGGCCATTACGGGAACCAACTTTACCGGTGCGACAGCGGTCAACTTCGGCACTGTGCCAGCCACCAGCTTCAAGGTAAACAGCGCAACCAGCATCACCGCAGTTGCTCCGGCAGGCACGGGCACTGTGGATGTGACGGTTGTTACGTCGAACGGCACCAGCGCAACTACCGCTGCCGACCAATTCGTTTATACGATTAATGCTCCTGCGGTGACCAGCATCAGTCCTGCTATCGGTCTGTTGGCCGGCGGCACCACTGTAACTATCACGGGAGTCAACTTTACCGATGCGACTGCGGTCAATTTCGGCAGTACAGCAGCCACCAGCATCACGGTGAACTCGACGGCAACCAGCATCACGGCAGTCTCTCCCGCGGGAACAGGTACCGTGGATGTGACGGTTGTTACACCTGCCGGCGTCAGCCCAACTGCCGCTACTGACCAATTTGCTTACGGAGTGGCGTTCAACGGCACTGTCTCCAGCGGTGCGTTACCGATCGTAGGTGCGACAGTGCAGTTGTATGCCGCAGGTACTCAAGCTTACGGTTCGGGTGCTACCCCGCTTACAACGGGGCCTAGCCCGATCGTTACGGATGCGAGCGGAAAGTTTTCACTTCTCTACGCTTGCCCCACATCGGGCGCTCCAGGAGACCAGGTTTACCTGGTGGCCTCCGGAGGCAACACCACAAGCGGACCCAACCCCAACGCCAACATCCTGTTGATGGAGGCTCTTGGCTCGTGCAGCCAGCTTGCACTTGCTTCGCCAGTCACGGTGAATGAAGTCACGACAATTGCGTCGGCGTATGCACTGTCCGCATTCGCGACGATCAACAGCAGCGGAGGCATCGATGTAGGTGCACCTGCAACTGGAACGACCTGCAATGCCGCAGGCAATTGGAAGAGCACGACGGCGGAAAGCTGCAACTACACCGGGCTGGCCAATGCTTTCAGTGCGGTGAACAACCTGGTGAACATAAGCACGGGCGTGGCGCGCACCTTTACTCCCGCATATAAGACTGATCTGGCAGGCGATCCGCAAGTCGTGAACAACAGCACAGTACCCACGGCGCGCATCAACGCGCTGGCGGATATGCTGGCCTCCTGTGTGGAGGGTGACGGTTCCGGCTGTGGCAGCGGCCTGTTCAGTGCGGCGTCAACGAATGGAGCAACAACGGGAACCACACCGATTACGCCCGTAGATACGCTGCAGGCGGCGCTTAACATCGCACAGAATCCCGGCAACAACGTCACACAATTGCTGGGCCTGGTTTCATCGACTTCGCCTTACAGCATCACGAGCCCGGACCCCGGCAGCGTCGCCCTTGCGGTGAGCGGCCCGGGTGCGCCGACGGACCTGACCCTGGCTCTTACCTTCACCGGCGCGGGCCTGGGAGTTGGGCCTGGCATTACTCTTTCGGACAACAACATCGGATTCAGCAATGCGGCACTCAGCATCGACGCCGGGGGTAACATCTGGGTCGCGGCATACGCCTTTAACCTGAACGATTTTTCTGCCAATGGCGAGGTGATTGCAGAGTTCAACGCCCTGGGCGCGCCTGTGAGTAAGTCCACCAGCATAGACGCAGCCAATAACCCAACCTATGGCGGCTACAACCCTCAGCCGGGCAGCACAACCGACGGGGTCCAGACAAATATGCTCGCCGTCGACCAGTCTGGGAACCTGTGGACATATCAGGACGGGCAAACCGGAAACACCGTGAACGCGCTTGAAATAAGCACCATTCCTGGCTTTTCCCTGCTAAACACGATTTCCATCCTCAATGTAAGTGCAATCGCCGATGCGACCTCCGTCGCCATCGATGTCAATGGCAACGCCTGGTATGCCTCGAGCAACAGTACACAGGTGGTAGAGATTCATGGCGACGGAACTCTCGGCGTCGTCGGAGTCGATATCAACTCCTTAGGCGTCTGGGGTCCTCTGTCTAGTCTAACTTTCGACTCCGGCGGGGGAATGTGGATGGCCGTCGAAAGCAACCCTTCTGGCGGCGCGGATGTGTTGCAGGTCAGTCCGGCGGACGGAAGCCTTACCTACGAGGCATTTCCTTCGAGCAATATGGGCCGTTCGTACGTCACAACCCTGGCCGCAGACAACGGGGGCAATGTCTACGGATGTGACCCGTCCGGCTTGAATCTGAATGTGTTCAACGCGAGCAGCTCGGCCGCTCCTACCACCTACCCCATTAAGACCCAAAGAGCCTGCGGCACGCAACTGGTGCTGGATGGGCAAGGACACCTCTTTGCGCCGCTTATAAGCTCCTTTGGCCCCGCAGTGAATTACGGCTACGCCTTCCAATTCTTCGCGAATCTCGATGAGTTCACAACCAAAGGGGCGCTGATTTCGCCGATCGCGAACGGCTACACCGGGAGCAGCAGCACGGAGTCGCCCACACTGAACGTCGATCAGAATGGAAGTACCGCTGGGGGTGTTGTTGGGACCGGGGCGGCCATCGACGAATCCGGCAATCTCTGGGTTCTAAATCCCTCCGCATACGGCACTAACTTCAGCACAGGCGCTAACGTACCGGCTAACGTGCTGGTGGAGTATATCGGTATCGGAGCGCCAGTGCTTACACCCGTAGCGACTGCACTGACGAACGACATGTTGGGAGTTCGCCCATAACGATTGTGCGAGGGTGTGGCGCAAGCCTCACCCTCGCGCTATTCCTTTCCGTCTGGCCCACTTGATTGAATTTTTCTGAAATTAGCTGGAATAACCGGGAGAAATAACGTGAGCGTCGCAGTCGCTTCCCATACTCAGAGTACAAGCACAAATCTCCGTTTTCCCGATACCTCTACGCCAGAGGTAAAGGTAGGAACGAAGCTTGCGCTTGTTCGTGGGGAAGGAGTAGTCGATATGGACATTACCGATGAAGCTCAATCTGCTCTGAATGACAATCTTGATCGCGCAAGCGTACGAAGGAATACATTTGTGTCTGAAGAACATATTGGGCGCATCTTTCATCTTTTTCCAAGAGCGAGTGCTGCAGGCCGGGAAAGTGATCGAGAGTTTCACGGTGGATCTTACGACGAGATTCTCGCTCTCTACCGGGAATACCGGCCCAAACTCTTCGCCTACGTTCGCAGCCTGTATCTCACAAAAGATGAGGCGGAAGATGTCATTCAAGAGACGTTCCTGCGCCTGACCAACAAGCTGCTGCAAAAGGTCGATATCGAAAATGTGCAGGGGTGGGTAGTTCATGTAGCCCATGACCTGGCGGTTGATGTACTTCGGCGAAGAGACCGGGACGCGGCTCGATTTCGCGCACCCGTAGCCTTTGAGTTTGAAAGCCTGCAGGACCGGACATCCAGCCCGGAAGAGATGCTGTTCGAGAAGGAGCAGAGGCAAGCCATCGAGACTGCTCTACTGCGATTTACTCCACAGCAGCAACGGTGTTTTCATCTGCGGGCTGAAGGGTTTTTGTATAAGGACATCGGATTGGCACTTGGCATCAGCGAGCAGCGTGCCGCTCTCATCGTGAAGCAAGTCATCATTCGACTGACGGCGGTTTTCGGATAGAAACTATGAACAAACTTCTGCGCTATTTCATTCCGAGTGTGAACGAACATCTATCCGATGATCGTCTGGCAAATCTGCTTTGCGGAGATCTCTCATTCCTGCAGAGGTGGATCGCACAGCGGCACCTCGCAGCGTGTTCGCAATGCAAACTCCAGCAGGAAGAGTTGGAAGGCCCACGCGCTGAGCATTTCTTCGATCACTATCTTCAGATCCGACGCCGGGAAAAATTATCCGACGAGCCGGAGATGCAGTTCGCTAAAAAACTGCGGACTCACATTCAGAATGTGCCGCAGGAACACAAGGCTTTTCTCTTCCCCAAAATCTCATTCCCCGAGCTTTCTCTGATGAATCCAGCCCTGGTCGCCTGCGTGGTGTTTGGCTTCGCAACAGTTCTCTCCTTCTTCTTCTGGTGGCAGCAGCGCACTCCACAGATCAGCTCAAACGCGCTGCTGGTTCGCGCCGAAAAGTGGGATACGTCGAGTCTCGCTTCTGCCTCCGGCGTTGTGTATCAGACTGTACGCATCACCATGACCAAAGAGTCAAAGCAGGAAACGCTATCGCGTGCGATCTACCGAGACCCGAAAGGCAAGCGCAAGCCAAAACCCATACGACTGGATGAGAGCCAGGAGCAGGTGAAGAACACGCTCACGACGGCTGGTCTTGACTGGGATGAGCCTCTCTCTGCTTCGGGTTATCAGAACTGGCACGATCATCAACATATACGTGAAGACCACATCGCCCGCGCCGGTTCGCATCTCCTGCGGCTTACAACGACGGTGCCTGAGGGGTTCGTCTCGGAACAGTCTCTCACCGTGCGCGATACGGATTTTCATCCTGTGCAGCGGACAGTAGCTCTCCGCAACAGCAGCACCGTGGAGATTGCCGAGGTGGATTTCAAGATTCTCCCGTGGAACCAGGTCAATTCCAATGTCTTCGAGCCTTCAGAGATAGCAAGCTCAGGAGCTGTATCGAATACCGCCCGCATCCTGCCATTTCCGCATCTGCCGGAGACGCTCACGGAAGAGCAGATCGATGTGGCCGAGCTTGGCGCACGTCTCATGTTGAACCGGCTACACGCCGACAGCGGAGTGCCCATTGAGCTTCATCGCAATGCGCAGGGAGTGACTGTAGACGGCCTGGTCGACACGGAAAACAGGCGTCGGGAACTACAGGCAGGGCTGCAGAGCGTGCCGCATGTCACCGTCGCTATTCAAAGCGATGAGGCACTGAAGGCCAATCCATCCGCCATGAATAGCGTGCAGTCCATATCGGTAGCTTCGATGCCGGACCAGCCATCGCCCCTGGAAATATACCTGGAAAGCCACGGGCAGAAGATCGCCGACATCAATAGCCTTGCGCAGCAGTTCTTTGATGACGCGCTGACGATCAATCAGGAGAGCAGGGAGATTGCAGATCTCCAGACGCGGTTCACGCCGGAGGGGCAAACGCTCCTCACGTCGGCAACCCTGTCGGAGTTGATCTACCGACACCACGAGCGCTTAGAGGAAGCCTTGAGGCGCGAGCGTGAATTATTGGGTGACGCGCAGAGCGCACCCACGCCGGATCCCGGCTCGCCCACGCCATCAACATCCTCACTGGTGGAAGCAGCGGAGCGCAATCTCGCTCTTGCAAAAGAGTTGACGCAAACCAATCACCCAGCCGTACGGACTGCCGACAGGATTCTCGCGGAAATGTCGCTTGCGATGAATGATCTGATCGCAGGAGCCCGGGAAGCATACGGCAAGTCTCAGAGCCACGTGTCTCTGAGCGGAAAGAAGTAGGAAACCTCGGTCATGCTGTCGATTCTTCGTCAAGTTGTATCCCTTCAGTCTGTCCATTGCGGTTGGCCATCTCGATCCATCCAGGGAACGCGCAGAACTGGCCGTTTATGCGGTCGTTTGCGTAGTCACGTGTTATTGGGCGGTGTCCTCGCTGTACTGCTTGTCGTCATGGCGGGTTGCGGAGGCAGCGGCTCTACGCCAGGTGGTGGCGGCGGCGCAACAGCGACCCCGATCACGATGACCAACGCGAACGGACTGACGGCTACTGCGAGCGCTCTATCGATCGGTTCGAAGATCTCGTTCAGCATGAAGCCGTTGAACGACACGAATAATCTGGGCGTGGACTGGACCGTGGCCTGCGGCGGAAATCCAGTTACTGGAAGTGTCACCAACGGCAATTGCGGCACATTTGCGCCGGCTCACACGCAAGACGGAGGCTCGACCCTCTATAGCGCTCCATCCCAGGTCCCGATTAACGCCTCAATTACGATCACTGCGACAGTAACAGGGAATCGATCGCAGAGCAGCAGCGTGAGCCTCACAATCGTCGCGGCGCCGATTGGCGTTGAGATCCACTCTGCTGTGCCTTCCTCTATGGTGATCAACGCAACAACAAATATCTTCGCTACCGTGACTAACGATGCGGCGGGTACGGGCGTCATCTGGACGGTGAGTTGCGGATCCAGTGTCTGCGGTTCGTTCAACCCGCCAACGGCGCTACCAGGATACGGCACTGTGTATACGGCTCCCTCTGCCGTGCCGACAGGGAACTCAGTAACGATCACGGCAACTTCGCTGACCGATACCACTAAGTCCTCGAGCGTCACCGTGCAGATCACCGCGCCGCCTCCACCTGTTCCAGTTACGTTGACCTTACGGCCATTGAGCGTGTATCTCGAAACTACTGGTTTAGCTCACTCGACTCCGTTGACAGCGGTCGTTTCTAACGATCCAGCCGATGCGGGTGTCGATTGGTCTCTTAGTTGCGGCTCATCGAGCTGCGGAACGATCAATGCATCGGTAAAAGCACACACCCCGAGTGGTGGTTCCGTTAGCTATGCAAGTCCTGCAACGGTGCCGTCGGGTGGAACAGTCACCATCACGGCGAAATCCACGACGAATCCGGCAATATCGGAATCCACTACCGCGACAATCATCACAACCTTGCCGATTATTGTCACGATGCCTTCCGCACCCCCAGCAGCAATTGCAACAGGGGCTCAGGCAACGCTGTCGGCAACGGTCGCAAATGATACGGCCAACCTGGGAGTAAATTGGACCGCGAGTTGCGGCAGCGCAGGCGCATGCGGCAGCTTCAATCTGTCTCCAGCTCAAACGGCAAGTGGCGGGCAAATCGTTTACACCGCTCCAACCTCGATCCCCACAGGCGGGCTGATAACAATCACCGCGTCTTCGCCTGCCTCCACGCCGTCGAATCCAGCTGTTGCCTTTACTACAATCGTTGCCCGGCCGCCATCTCTTACGTTCTCGCAGATGCTGCCGTCCTCAATGGTATCTGCGACACAGGCTCCGGTAAGCGCCACAGTTGCGAACGATGTTTCTCCGGGAGGCGTTACCTGGTCGGTGCAGTGCAGCAGCACACTTCCCGGTGGCTGCGGATGGGTCGTTCCCGCCCACACGGCGAGCGGCGCGACTGCCATCTATACTGCGCCTCCGGTCACATCGACCGAGACGTCGGTGACGGTCACAGCAACATCGACTGCAGATTCGAGCATAAGCATTGTTTCAAATCCCCTCACGGTCAATCCGTCAACAGTTTCGGTCGGGTTCGTCCCCTCTTTGCCGGCGAATATCCAGCCGAACGCAACCGTGAATCTGATCGCGTCAGTGGCCAACGATACGACGAACGCAGGCGTGGACTGGCAGGTATGCTCAAGCGGCTGCGGCTTCTTTACGATCAAGCCTGCAACCGCGGCAATTCCTGCCACGCTGACTACGCCGTATATTCCAGCAGTCGCTGCTGTGACGTCGCCGTGCACTGGTTGTTTGTCTTCAACAGGCGTCCCCATCCCCGCGTGGCCCAATGGCCTGCCGATCCCATATACCGCTCCATCGGATATACCCTCTACCGGCATTGTGGCGATTGGAGCAGCGGCCCATGCCGATGCGACGAAAGCGAACTCGGGCACTATCACTGTCACTACGAGCTTGACCGGTCCTGCGCTGAATGGCGTTGTTCAGTCAGGATCAATACCGGTCGCGGGAACTTCCGTTCTTTTATTCGCCGCCGGGACCAGCGGATATGCATCTGCCTCTTCGCAGATCGCAGAAACTACGGCAGGCAAGAATGGCAACTTCACAATACCGTCTGGCTATGCGTGCCCATCCTCCAGCAGTCAGATGTACCTGGTGGCCACTGGGGGCTCTGTTGGCACCAACGCCGCGAATCCAAATCTTTCGTTGATGACAGCGCTCGGAAGCTGTAGCGGGTTGGCCTCCAGCCCGCTTGTAGTCAATGAGCTCACGACCATTGCTTCAACATTGGCAACATCACCTTTTGCCTCCAACGATGCGCTCACGGGTAACAGCAGCTATCTTTACCTGGGCACGAGCAGCGGGAATCTCTCCGGGCTTGCGAACGCGTTCGCCATGGTGAACAGCATGGTAGACATCACCACTGGGCAGCCAAAATTCTGGACTCCGGCAGAAAATGCAGTGGTTCCCTTTCAACAGCTCAACACGCTGGCCAATTACCTGAACGGCTGTGTGGCAACCTCGGGTGGCGTTGAAGGCGACGGAAGTCCCTGCAGTATTTTGTTCACTGCGACGGATACGCTCGGACAAGCACCAGGAGTCTTCTCCGGGGCCATCGCACCATCCGACACACTACAGGCTGCATTCAATATGGCGCAGCATCCCTCTTCGACGTACAACGGTACTGGCAATCCGCTCGTCGGAGCATATACTTTCGATCGCGACAACAACCTCTTCACGCTGGCAACCTCAACCTCTGCTTTTCAGCCTACCTATACGGCGAGTCTAGTCCCTGCGACGATCTCGTTTAACTACACCGGCGGTGGCGGCCTTACTGCCGCTAGCGTGGTCGATTCCTTCGCTGTCGACGCAAATGACAATCTTTGGATTACAGATACTGCTAACGGCAGCGTCATCGAATGGAACGCTACCGGCGCAGCACTCTCACCCTCTACCGGCTTCCCGGCCGGAGGCGGTCCTCTTGCAATCGATGCAAACGGAAATATATGGGTCTCCGGCAACGGCGTTCTAAACGAACTGACGAGCCTCGGAGCCCCAGTCCCCGGAAGTCCCTTTAAGGGCCTGGTTGGAGGCGGCAACGACATGGCCTTCGACGCCCAGGACAATCTGTGGATTGCAAACGGCGCTGGAGTGAATGAGTTCAGCAACTTTGGAGTGGAGCTGTCGCCCGCATCCGGATTCACCAATAGCGGGATCTCCAATATCACCGCTGTAGGCATTGATAGTTCCAACAACGTGTGGATCGGGAGTTCGATCATTGAGACTGACGCCACGCTCTCATTGCTTTCCGAACTTACGAATCCGAGTGGAGAGTTGATCGTCAGTACCTCATCGGCTGGCGAGGTTCTCCCCGGAATCGCTGCGAATGGCTCGGGCGTTATTGCGGCTGCCCTGAGCGGCGAGGCCGGCTTGCACAGTCAGGGCGGCGGGATCTGCAAAGTTCCACCCTACGGCGGGTTAAACACCATTCTGATACCCACGTGCTACGCGGGCGGCCTACCACTTGGGGGCAACGGTTACACCCCTGTTCCCGCCAGCCCGCAAGGTGTCGTATACGACGGCGCGGGAGGTTTATGGATGTCAGGTGAGGATGGGACATTGGTCCTCTACGATGCGATGGGAAACTTCGGTGGCGCCAGCATTTCTCTTGCTAACCCCATTCCCGGATCATTGCGCACTGCCGTGGACGGATCCGGCAACGTATGGGTACTGCTCGCCGATAACACAGTGATAGAACACATTGGCGCCGCCACGCCGGTGGTGACGCCCATCGCGTTAGGCGTGAAAAACAAAACGCTGGCGGCGAAACCATGAGAGACGCAGTTGGATTGTTGCCTGCCCGTCCACACCGAATATCTGACCAAGAGGAATCGATGAAGACTGCATTTTGCTTATACGAAACAACGAAGAAGGATTTGCCTTTACTGCATCTCTCGAATGTAGCCACGAGAGGCTGTCTGGCTTTGCTGTGTGCTGCTGTTTTGTGTGTAGTGTCCGGCTGCTCTTCGAGCAACGCCTACAAGCCTACCGTCGAAGGAATCATGTTTACCGATGTGAATGGCACCCCACTAAAAACTCAGCCAAAATCGCTGACCGTGGGGCAGGGAAGTTATGTCAATGTCACGCTGAGCGGTGATACCCAGCTTCTGGGAGCGAACTGGAGTGTCGTTTGCGGCAGCGCGCTTCCTCCAGGCGAGCCGCTTCCGCCGGGGCAGACTCAGGATCAGTCCTGTGGCACTTTCACGCCTGCTCACACCATGAGCGGTCCGATCCCAACCTTCGTGGGGAACGCAGTTACCTCAGGATATGTCGCACTGTATGTTGCGCCCGCAGCCCCACCAAAGCAGGGAGCGGTCACACTCTACGCCCTGGCAACCGCAGATCCCAACAAGACCGCCTCGGTCACACTATCCATTGATGGAGAGCCCATCTCGGTCAGCTTCGCACCGGCTCCGCCTTCCACTATGCAGGTCGGTGCAAGCGCGCAGTCCAGGGTAATACTGAACAACGATATAACCAGCGCCGGGGTACGGTGGTCGACCATTTGCGGATCGGCAGATTGCGGTTTCTTTGGGCCGGCAGAGAGCTTGGGCGGGGTGACAACCACTTACGTTGCGCCAGCCTCGGTACCTCGCGGCGGTACGGTTCAGGTTACGGCGACCTCGATTGCCGATCCCACCAAAACGATTACGACAGCAGTTTCTATTACCCCATAGCGCGGCCACTTATTCATCCACGCCGAGAAGACAGAACCGAAGGAGAAGACGAATGCAGATGTTCAGAAAATTTATCGCTGGGGTGCTCTTGGCCGCGTGTGTGGCAGCTCAGGCGCAGACTGCCACAGATCCATCATCGACAAAACCTGCTGCTACAAAGCCCGCAAAACATCAGACGCAGGAAGAGATGCTGCTGGAGCAGATCAACGGCAACTTCCGCAAGCTCGACCAGATGAATGAGCGCTTGGAGAACCTGCAACAGAAATATGATGCGCTGGAAAAGCGCATGTCCGTCAGGGACGGCGAACTGGAGCAGGCAAAGAAGCAGGCCGCAGATGCACTGGCCGCAGCCGCAGACGCCAAGCAGAAGCTCGACGCGACACAACAGGCCATTGGTCCGCAGGGTTCTTCAGTAACGGAGCTTCAAACGCAGGTTGCGGCTTTGAAGGCAGCTTCTACTTCGCTCACCTCGAAGGTCGAGACCGCAGAAGAAGCAACGAAGAAGCTGGAGCATCCCGACGCTATCCACTTTCTTGGCGTGGACCTGATCCCTGGAGGCTTTCTTGCCGCGGAAACAGTGAACCGGCAGCGAGCCATTGGCGGCGACGTCAATACGCAATTCAATGGCATCCCCTTTGCCGGGCAGACAGCGGGTGTTCTTTCAGAGTTCAACGCGAGCGGTCGGCAGTCGCGTCTTTCTTTGATGGCCGAGGGCAAACGAGCTTCGGCTACATTGCGCGGTTACTTTGAGACTGATTTCCTCTCCGCTGGAACGACCTCAAACGACAACCAGAGCAACAGCTACACGCTGCGTCTTCGCCAGGCCTGGGCCCAGGATGCTCTCAACAATGGATGGACATTCACCGGCGGTCAGATGTGGTCGCTTGGAACAGAGTACCGGCATGGTTTGGATAATCTCTCTGAGGCAATTCCACTCACCATCGACGCGCAGTATAACGTCGGCTTCACCTGGGAACGGCAATATGGTTTTCGCGTAGTAAAGCGTGTTGGAGAGCGTTTCTGGATTGGAAGTTCTGTCGAAGAAGCACAGACGCTCAACATCGGCGGCCACAATCTTCCCACGATCGCTTATCAGCAGGCAGGCAATGCTGGCGGTCTGTATAACCCAACCGCAAACTACAGCTTCAACTATGCGCCCGATGTGTTGGCGAAGGCTGCATACGAAACCAACTGGGGACACTTCGAACTCTTCGGCATCGGCCGCTTCTTCCGCGATCGCGTCTATCCGAACGGACCGACGCCTCCGGGAGCACAGCAGCCAGCGACGACCTCCGCAGTTGGAGCCTTCACATCGAAGACGGCAGGCGGCGGTGTTGGCGCAAATGCTCGCGTCTCATTGCTCGCGAAGAAATTCGATTTCGGCGCGCATATTCTTGCCGGAAATGGAATCGGCCGCTACAGCACCAGTACGCTGCCGGACGCAACCGCGCATCCCGACGGTTCTCTCGAACTCCTGACAGGTGGTTCAGCGTTGGGCTCTCTTGAATGGCATGCGACCCCACGTTTTGACCTGTATGGATACTACGGTGGTGAATACGCCAAGCGTGCCTGGTATGCAACGGGCTTCACGAACACCACAGCCGGACCCACCCTTGGCCTGCCGATTCTTGCTGGCTACGGTGCTCCCACCAATATCGTTTCCGGTTGTTCCACAGAGGTATTGCCTACTTCTTCTCCCAATGGAGGAGGCAATGTACCCGGCGCTGCGGCCAATTGCAACGCCGATACTCGCAACATTCAGGAAGGGACCTTTGGTTATTGGTTCCGCTTCTACAGGGGTGTTCACGGATCGCTGCAACAAGGCATCCAGTACTCCTACGCCGTACGCCACACGTGGCAGGGCATCGGGGATCTCAACAGCGACATACCTAATTCGCCCAAGGCGATCGACAACATGTGGTTTACGTCGCTTCGTTACTATCTCCCGCAGCCCAGCAGCAAATAGCAAGTAGGAAGACCCTTGAGTCGAAACCAGGAAGTAAGGTTGAATATGTTGCGATCGTTTTCCCGGCTACTGTATGTGGTCACATTGATGACTCTGTTGACCGGCGTGTCTCTTCTTGCGCAGAGCGTTACTGCCCGTTTTTCTGGTCAGGTCACTGATACCGACGGAGGCTCCATTCCAGGAGCCTCCATTCAGATCATCAACCAGGAGAGTCTGGCAAAGCGCGAAACAAAGACAGATGCGTCAGGTGGATATAGTGTGGCCAACCTGGCTCCAGGGCGCTATCAGATTGTTGTAGAGGCCGACGGTTTTGCCCGCAGATCGAGCGATGTCATCACGATTATTCCAGGGCAGAATTTTATCTTCAACGTGAAGATGACTGTCGGCGGCGTGCAAACAGAGGTTCAGGTCGAGGGTGTAGGAGGGATAACTACAGTTGATACAGAGACTGCCTCTATATCAACGACCCTGGGCGCGCAAGAGATTACAGGCTACGGACTGAACGGCCGCAATTTCTCACAGCTGATCACGATGGCCCCCGGCGTGAGCAATCAAACCGGCCAGGATGAAGCCAAAGTGGGCGTAGCAGGCAGCGCGAAATTCAGCGTGAACGGAGGCCGCGTAGAGTACAACACCTTCGAGGTAGATGGTAGCGATGTCTTGAATACCAGCATCAACGCCAGCCGTGGACAGGGCGAGCCGCTGATGGTTTATCCAAGTATCGACGCCATTCAGGATATGAAGGTTCTCACTGCCGATTACAGCGCACTGTATGGCAAGAGTGCTTCCGGTAGCGTCCTGATCAGTACGAAATCAGGTACGGATAAGCTTCACGGTAACGGATATGGCTTTCTCCGCAACGAGATGTTCAATGCGCGAAACTATTTTGACCAGCCCAATACGGAGCCAGCGGGATATCAGGGAAAGCCTGTATACCGAACGCCCCTTTATCGCAGACTGGATTTCGGCGGTACCATCGGCGGTCCGCTGTTTATTCCCCATATTTACGATAGAGATAAATCGAAGACCTTTTTCTTCTTCTCCGAGGAGATACGTCGCGAAAAAACGCCGGTCGACTACAACCAGGCTGTGCCCACGGCGTCTGAGCGTTCCGGTGACTTTTCCGACGTGTGTCCGGTCCCGGTTCCAGGAGCGCCCATAACGTTCAGCCCATCCGCCTATCCGGATTGCCCGCAGGTTCCGCAAGGTGGCGGAGCCATTGGCATCGGCCGCAATGTAAGGGTGGATTACACCAGCCAGGCAATTCTCAATTCAGGCCTCATTCCTCAGGCGAACTCTACCAGCGGTTGCGACTCCACCAATCCCTCGCCTCTGGCCCACTGTTATGTCGCCTCTGTTTCCCCGCCGACTCATTGGCGGGAAGAGTTGTTCCGTATCGATCACGATCTGACGCCCAAAGAACGACTATCATTTCGCTACGTTCATGACTCCTGGGATACGGTGACGCTGGCCCCCCAATGGGGCGTCGTCCATAACAGCTTTCCGACTGTTCAGAACCAGCTCGACGGCCCGGGCCTGAACATGGCAGTCATTCTTTCGCAGAGTTTGCCCCACAACATTACCAATCTGGTCTCTGCCAGCTACACGGTAGAACATATCTCACTCTTCCCACAGCCGGGCCCTGGGGTAGAGTCGCTCAATAGGCCACTGCTTCTTGACGATCCCGCTGCGACTGGTGGAACTGCTGTTTCGGGTTCCACGCAGTGCGCTCTATTTTCGCCGCCCTCAGGAAACGACAATCCAAATGGCATCACCGAGTGCCCGATGGGCTACATCTTTAACAATGGCTATGGCGGCAACAAGCTGTCCGGCCCCGGTCTTCTGCCCGGACTGGCCTTCCAGGGAAACAATGGAGCCTATGGCGGGCACGGATTTGCCGCAGATACCGGTTACGCTCCGTGGAACCAGGCCAATCCCACTTTCACTGTGCGTGACGACGTCAGCAAAACCATCGGGAAACATACTTTGCAGTGGGGATTTTGGGGAAGCTTCGTACAGCAGAATGAACTAAGCGGCGTCACCGGCGCCAACTCCGGCGACTTGCAGGGTTTGCTGACTTTCAGCAATGAACAATCCATTAATACAACAGGCAATGCATTCGCCGACTTTCTCAACGGAGAGGGTTTTACAAGCGCCAGCGGTAGTGGGGATGAGGTAGCTGCAGGAGGCGGCATTAAGAGCTACACGCAGGATAGTGGCCAGGCGAAGTATTACACCCGCAACAAAACCGCCGAGTTCTATCTGCAGGAAGACTGGCATGTACTTCCCCATCTCACCATCAACGTTGGCCTCCGCGCCAGCCTCCTCGGTGCCTGGTACAACCCGAATGGAACGGCCTATAACTGGCGTCCCGAAGTATTCAATCCATCCATCGGCTCATCCATCTATGTCGACCCGACTCTGGGCAATCTCAGGGAGAAGATCGGCGGCAACGCTGTTCCTCTAAGCCGTAGTGGACCATACAGTCTCAGTTCTCTCGATCCAGTGATTACCAATGGACTGACGAAGTGCGGCGGTAGCGGCAGCATGTTGCCTGACTCCTGCATGAAGAACTCTCTCTTCCATCCCTCGCCGCGCGTAGGCTTCTCCTGGGATCCGTGGGGTGATGGCAAGACCGCCATCCACGCTGGTTACGGGCTGTTTTGGGAACACGGCACCGGCTATGAAGCCAATGTCGGTTCGCTGATCGGCAGTGCGCCTTTGGTCCTGAGCGAGACTCAGTCGAATATCGCAGGTGATTTTAGTCCTGATAATAACGGCATCGAACATGGGGGCAACGCCTACAGCCTCATTGGACTCTCCTGCCAGCAAGGCATGACACAATGCGGAGCCAACACTCCGACCGGCACCGGTGGCGCCACATTCCCGTTGAACGTAACTTCGGTACCCGTGAAGGCCGTGTATTCCTATGTTCAGCAGTG
Organism: Acidicapsa ligni; assembly: GCF_025685655.1. Classification (NCBI taxonomy): domain Bacteria; kingdom Pseudomonadati; phylum Acidobacteriota; class Terriglobia; order Terriglobales; family Acidobacteriaceae; genus Acidicapsa; species Acidicapsa ligni. The sequence continues at coordinate 84,465 of NZ_JAGSYG010000010.1, forward strand.
GAGCTTGAGCGTGCAACGCGAGGTGCGCAGGGGCATGGTCGGACAGCTTGCTTATGTGGGCACCAAGGGAACCCATCTGACAGCGGTGAGCGATCTCAACCAATTGCAGCCGCTCAGCAATAGCTTAAATCCCTTTGCGCCCGGTGAACCTATCACCGCCAACGTCTGTAACAGTGGAGCCAATTTTGGAGCCTTTTCCGTATTAGGCGAGAATGGCGACTTCGGGAAAGAGGGCATCTCGATTCCCAGTTCTCCGGCCATTGGTCCCAACGATCCTGGCTACCAGAATATGTTTGTCGCCTGTACCGGCAATCCAGGATTCTCTGACGAAAAGTTCTCAAACCAAAAACTTGGTATCAGTGCCGATGCTGTGCGGCCCTATCGCGGCTTTAGCAATATCATCTCCGTACAAAACATCGCAGACTCCGAATACAATGCTTTTCAGGCGACGCTCCGCCAGACTACAGGCTCGCTGACTATTGGCATTGCGTATACCTATAGCCACTCGCTTGACGATTCTTCCGATCGGTCCAGCGCCAATTTTGCAAACTCACTCGATATTCACTCGAACCGCGCCAGTTCTGACTTCGATCAGCGGCACCTTCTCAATGTCAACTACATCTACGATCTGCCGTTTCTGAAGTTATTGAGTGGTTTCACGCATATCGCAGGAAGCGCAGGAGATCCGTCGGATGATAGTTACTCCATGAACCAGGACAAAGCATATTGGCAACCTGGTTCTCTGTTGAAGGCTGTGCTCGGCGGCTGGCAGCTTAGCGGCATCACCACCTACGAAACTGGAGCGCCTTTCAGTGTTATCAACGCTGGCGGTTCAGATGGAACAGGCGCAGCCGACAATGCTGGTGTGGGCGATGGCCTTGGGGTCGGCTCCTATGCGGACATTATCGGCAAGAGCAAGATTGGCAAGCCATTTGTTACGCCCGGTCTGAACAACATAGGGCCGCTGCTCTTGAACCCAGGAGCGTTTGCCGCGCCGCGTGGCCTTACCTTTGGTAATTCCGGCCGCAACTACCTCAGAAATCCTTCGCGGATCAACTTCAACATGTCGACGTTTAAGCACTTCAAGCCATTCCAGGGACGTGTCGATATGGAGTTCCGCGTCGAGGCTTTCAACGTCTTCAATCATACCCAGTTCCGCATTACCGATCCCGCGAATCCCGGCAACACCGGTAACAACGTTATCAACTGCTATGGCGGGCAGTCAGAGCTTTATTCCGCGGGAGCATCCAGTTGTCTCCAGGGCAACTCCTTCTTGCATCCAGTCGATGCACACGACCCGCGCATCCTGCAGTTTGGTCTGAAAGGCAGTTTCTAACATGAAGGATAATTCCATGCAGCGATCTGAACCTGAGAACAATTTGTGCAAAAGACTCGCGCGGACGACCTGCATGCTGAGCGGTGTCTTGATGGCATTCTGGATTGCTGGCTGCGGCGGCAGCAGCAAGAGTTCAAGCACTCCGCCACCCGCTCAGCAGGCTCCGCAAAGTTACTTCGCCCCGGGGGTTAGTGGATTCGCCGGACTCTCAGGTCCTCAGACTTTTATCTTCGACGATATAGCGTCGCCTATGACGTTCTCGCAGGAGACCTTTGCTCTTAATTTGCCTTCTCAAACAGGCCTGCAAGTCTCAAATGCCGGTCGTTTCACGATCGACCCGCGTGGTCTGCGGAGCCTTGCAATTTGGACAACTTACGTTGTAAATCCTCAAACCAATGCATATCTTCCAATGAATTACACCACTCCCGAAACCGGTGGCTTTGCCGTGGAACTTGCCAATCAGGCGGGAGGATTTATCCAGATGGTAGGGCAGCCGGCGATGCCTCTCATTGCCGCTACACAATGTCCGGGTTCTACCTCCGTGACCTACCAGTTCATTACCCTTCCGGAGGCAACTTACTTCTGGAACCCAACAACCGATACTGCCTACGGAAGCGTGGACATCGCCTCGAACGGCAGCGCTGTCAATTTCCAGAACATTCATCAATACACAATGCCTCCGCCTTCCTCAGGCGGAGCCGGAGGAACACCCGTGCAGCCGTCAAGCACCTCGCCGGTAACTGGTGCATGCGGCCCGACAACCCTGGGAGCTATCACCGGAGTGCCGGGTATGTACGTTGACCCTGATCCTGGCATTAGCAACTCCGTACCTCCTCAAGCAGCCGTAGGCATCGGTCCAACCGGTCTCCTCGCGGAAGATAACGGGGCAGTGAACGGCAGCGGCGAGACCTTTCTTGGCGCGGGCACCGGAGCCCTCGGCCTGCCTAAGCCGACAAGTCCGCTCAGTGCCAATGGCCCCAGCGCATTGGTCGGCGCGCAATACCTCGGCTTCATCTATAGCGCAGGTCAGAACAACAGCTTTGGCTCCCTTGTTTTGCCTTCCTCCTCGCATCTCGCTTCGTTTGGCTTTTCGAGTGTGCCATCGAGTTGTGCCTCGATTGCTCCCAGCACTCCGACAATGATCTATGGTGGAGACTTTCCGCAGAGCAACGGGCAGGATAATCCATCTGCCTCGCCCGACGGTTTTGGCAACTGCGACTTCGCCATCGATCTCGGCAAAGAAGACCCCTCGAATAACGGGCTATTTCCCTCGGTAAAAGTGACGATCGGGGCCAGCTACGCGAGCAATATTGTCGGTAGCACTTACTCCTTTTCGGCTGTCGCTATCGCCGGACAACTCAACGGCAAAAATGCCATCTTCGTCCTCGGCGTCGATTCCACGCAGCCGTGGACGATGTATCTCCTGCAGTCGAATACTCCATAAGAGCTAGAAGTTGCGGAGAACGCCGCAGTGCGGAGAGCAAGAATGGAGAGCAAGTGTGGGAGCAAAAGAAGATCCACATCCACCTCTCGTGACAAAGACACAATCAAGCCATTCTCATCCTGCCCGGTCCTAAGGTGAGAATGGCACAAACTGAAAATTAGATGAGTTTACCCCTGCCTCCACGGCGTCAAGACTTGCCAGTCTTGACGCCATTTTTTATCTCCCAGACTAAAAGTGATTTAGCCGAGACCATGCACTCACGCAACGAAAAGATAACCAAACGTAGTTGCGGCCGATACTATATGCGAAATGAATGTTAGAGTTTATGAAATTGCAGCAATCGTTATATCGGCAGTTCATGCGAGATTCTATTTTCACGGAAAGCGGATGGAGTGCAACTCTCCGCGCACAGCCGTTGGGACCAGGATGAACCGGCGATGGCCAGGCGTAGCAGTGATAACGTCGCCTGCAAGGCCAGGCCTGATTGCATTGCAATTATGTTGAGTATGGCTGTAAACATGTGGTTTCGATCTAGGGTTAATTTTTTGAAAAGGTGAATGGACCGAATGACGAGTAATCATGCAATGACTTATTCCACAAAGCGCTTGGTTCAATTGTTTGTTGCTGCGGCAGGATTGCTTCTGCCGAGCCTTGCACCCCGGCTTGCGGTTAGCGAAGTGGCCTCTGCCAGCCAATTGCGGCTTGATTCCGGATGGGAACTCCAGTCCTCGGCCAAGGTGCCGGAATCCGGGGATGTACTTTCGTCCGCAAGCTACAAGCCGCAGGGCTGGTATCCGGTGACTGTGCCCACTACCGTAGTGGCCGCCCTCGTCAAAGCCAAAGTTTACCCCGATCCAGACTTCGGAACGAATCTGCGCAACTTCCCCGGAATGGACTATGCCGTCGGCAAGGTCTTTGCTCGACTTCCCATGAATGCGGCTAGCCCCTTTGCTGTGCCGTGGTGGTATCGCAGGGTCTTTGAATTGCCGGCAGGCGAGAGCAAGAAATCAGCCTGGCTCAACTTTGACGGCATCAATTATCGGGCGAATATCTGGCTCAACGGCCAGAAGATTGCCGACACCAGCACCGTTGCAGGGGCATGGCGTCACTACGAATTCGACATATCCAAGGCGATCCATCCGGGTGGCAAAAACATCCTCGCCGTCCAGGTTTTCCCCCCATCCGAACATGATCTTGCCATTACTTTTGTCGACTGGAATCCGGCGCCCCCGGACAAGGATATGGGGATTTTTCATGAAGTCTCCATTCTCACCAGCGGCCCGGTTGCGCTTCGTCATCCAGCCGTTATTTCGCAGGTGAATTCTCCAGCCAATGACGAGGCTGAGTTGACCGTTCTCGCGCAGGCTACGAACGCAACCGATCAACCGATTCAGGGAGAGTTGCGCGGGCGGATCGAAAGTATCTCGTTCGTTCAGAAAGTCGAGCTTGCTCCGCACGAGACAAAAGAGGTTCAGTTTCATGCCAGCGAATTTCCGCAACTGAAGCTGGAGCACCCGCGTCTCTGGTGGCCCACTCAGATGGGCAAGCCAGAACTATATGCGCTCCATCTCCAATTCGAAATCCAGGGGAGGCCTTCGGATGAAGTAGAGTCGCACTTCGGCATCCGGCAGATTACTTCTGAAGTAACCTCGCCTACACGGCGGCTCTTTCGCATCAACGGCCAACCTCTGCTGATTCGAGGTGGAGGCTGGTCCAACGATTTCCTCATGCGATGGGACAGTCAACGCTTCCATCAAGAGCTTGACTACGTCGCAGACATGCGGCTGAACACAGTTCGCCTCGAAGGCAGGTCGTTGCCGCAGGAGTTCTACGATGAAACTGATCGCCGTGGAATACTCGTCATGGCCGGCTGGAGCTGCTGCGATGCCTGGGAGCAATGGCCGAAGTGGACAGCAGAGGATCACGACATCGCGAAAGCATCCATGCGCTCACAGATGCTGCGATTGCGAAACCACCCCAGCCTGCTGATGTGGCTGAATGGAAGCGATAATGCGCCGCCTGCTGACCAGGAAGCGGTCTATCTCGAGGTAGAGAAAGATTTGCAATGGCCTAACCCCATCCTGTCTTCAGCAACGGCGAAGGCGACCACGATTCACCCGCAAAATGGCGTTCGCATGACTGGTCCCTATGACTATGTAACTCCGTCGTACTGGTTCGCGGATTCGGAAGAAAATCAGGCCGGCCACACCTGCGACCTGGGCGGATGCGGCGGTGCTCATGGATTCAACACTGAGACCAGCGCTGGTCCAGCCGTGCCTCCAATCGAGAGCTTGCAGGCAATGTTTGGGAAAGACCATCTATGGCCTATCGATGACACGTGGACATTGCACGCAGGCGGCGGAGTCTTCAGCAGTCTTACTAACTTCACCAATGCCCTCAACCAGCGTTATGGAGAAGTGAAAGACGTACGAGACTTCGCAGAGAAATCGCAGTTAATGACCTATGAAGGTACACGCGGCATGTATGAGGCATACAGCAAAAATAAGTATGTCTCTACGGGAGTTATCCAATGGATGCTGAACAACGCCTGGCCTTCCACAATCTGGCATTTGTATGACTACTACCTGCGTCCTGGTGGAGGCTATTTCGGAGCCAAGATCGCCATGGAACCACTGCATCCCATCTACTCTTCGACGGATCGCTCGATCTGGGTGGTGAGCAGTCAATACACAGATGTGAAAGGTCTCAAGCTTCAGACAAAGGTCTACAACCTTGATATGGCTGAGAAATTCAATAAGTCGATCGATCTCGATGCCGCTGCAGACAGTACAGCACAAGTGCTGACGCTGCCGCAGATGGATGGTCTGACACCGACTTACTTCCTGAAGCTCACGCTGACAAATGCAACAGGCAAGACTGTCGGCACTAATTTTTATTGGCTTTCCACCACACCCGAGACCATCGATTGGAGTAAGTCGAACTGGTACACCACTCCGGTAACTTCACAATCGGATTTCAAAGCCCTCAACAGTCTGCCCAAGGTCAAACTGGAGTCCTCTATCCGAACCGTCCAAACTGGTGAGGAAGAGACAACGCATGTCACCATTCGGAATCCAAGTAAAAACCTGGCCTTCTTCATTCGGCTCAAGCTGGACAAAGGCGCAGGCGGCGAAGAGATCCTACCTGTTCTTTGGGAGGATAATTACATCTCTCTCTTGCCCGGTGAGAAACGAGAAATTACCGCGCACTATGCACATCGCGACGCAGGTGCGCATGAGCCAACACTAGAAGTAAGAGGATGGAATGCGGACTGATGATCGGCGTAAGAGAGAACACCTGGAAAAACATGATCCCAATTGCTCCAACTGATCCGATTAAAGATCGAGTTGCAACCGTGCCCGCTTGAACGTACGCGTAATACCATGCTCAGCGGTAGCCGACATGCTCTAAACCAAGTATGTCGGCTACCGCTGAACGTTTACTCTGTTGTGATCGGGCCTTCGTCATATCCCGGGTGGCGTGTCTGGATTGCCTGGATCGTTTTCAATATATCTTCCAGGCTCGGAATCTCATTCTGCGGGCTCAGATAGTGAAGCAGGGTTTGAACCAATACAGCCATATCGCGTTCGCTCATTGAGTCCTCCTTACCGAGCGAATCATACCTGAATCCGCGGGGATGAGTCACCCTGCATTTCTATTCGATTTTGTTTGTTTCAGAATTGTATTCGCAGCCTCAGTGATAACCCTGTACTCGCCACGAACCCGAGGCAGAGAGCGCGCTGTTTGAAAACAAGACAGGCAGCTTGAGAGATGACCTCTCCTGTACATCCATTCTCATTTCGCTTGAAGTAGAATCGGTCTGACCAGAACACGAAAAACCAGATTTTCCTGGCATCTGCACACAGGGATTCCCAAACAATGAATTCGCCAGAATCACTTCCTGACGCTTCACAAACGGTGCCCTTGTCGGAAGCCAGCAAGCATCTGCTGCCCTGGCTGGTTGCCGTCGCACTCTTCATGGAGTCACTCGACACAACCATTCTGAATACCGCTGTCCCCGCCATTTCGTCCGCGCTCAAAGTAGGTCCGCTGAGTATGAAAGCAGTGCTGGCCAGTTATACGTTGAGCCTCGCAGTGTTCATTCCTATCAGCGGATGGATGGCTGACCGGTTTGGAACTCGCCGGGTATTCGCCTCTGCTATCGGCCTGTTTACGCTCGGATCTTTGCTCTGCGGAGTTTCGAGCAACATCCATCTTCTAGTGGCCTGCCGCGTACTTCAGGGTATGGGTGGAGCCATGATGGTGCCAGTGGGCAGGCTTACACTCGTACGTGCGTTCGCCAAGTCCGAATTGCTTCGCGCGATGAGCTTTGTATCTATTCCCGCGCTCGTAGCTCCAATGCTCGGACCGATCGCTGGTGGCTTGATTGTGGGTTATCTCCACTGGCGCTTTATCTTTTTCCTGAATATTCCAATTGGCCTGGTCGGTCTTGTCCTCGTTTACCTGCATTTGCCCGACTATCGAGAAGAGAAAACACATGAACTTGATCTCGTCGGACTTATCCTGTTTGGATCGGGAATCGCCTTGCTTTCCTACGTGCTTGAGATATTTGGAGAACATGCGCTAAGTTCGCGAGAAGTCAGTGGACTATTGGCGCTCTCAATTTTCATGTTGGTTGGCTACGCGGCACACGCAAAAAACATTCCTTTCCCATTGCTGCAACTCAGTCTCTTCCGTATTCGAACATTTCGCGCGGCTGTCAGCGGCAGCTTCTTTACCCGCCTTGGAATGGGCGGCGTACCTTTTCTGCTGCCCCTGCTCTACCAGGTTGGATTGGGATACACACCGATACAATCCGGACTACTGATCATGCCTCAGGCAATGGGTGCAATGGCTATGAAACTGTTTATGCCTGCAGTTCTCACCCGACTTGGATATCGTGGTGTCCTGATCTCAAACACGGTGTTGATAGGCTTGCTCATCATGGCCTTCGCAAGCATTGGTCTTCATACATCTATATGGATGATTGCGGTTCAGGCATTTTGCTACGGTGCATTCTCGTCGCTGCAATATACAAGCATGAACACACTTGCATACGCAGATACAACAGAACAGCAGGCGAGCAGCGCGAGTTCCATAGCGAGCACCATGCAGCAGATGTCCGTGAGCTTTGGAGTTGCCGCGGCCGGGATAACAACCGCTCTGTTCATTCCTCAAACCAACCCAACGACCGCGAATGAAACGGTTCGTGGAATCCATCTTGCGCTTCTCGTCCTCGGAGCCTTGACGATCGCTTCTACTGTGGTATTTAGAAGCCTGCGTAAAGGGGATGGCGACGACGTAAGTCATCAGAAGGCCATCCATGCCGGTGGTTAACAGTTGACAGGCTCATCAGGAATGCAATCGTCCAATTGAATGGATGATTGCGAAAGCTCTTCTTACCAGCTCTTCTTGAGCAGCGTATCTACTGCGAAGCCTCCGTTTTGATCGCGCGTTGCGCTAACAGCTACGCGCGGTGAAAGCTGATATTGACCTTGTATGGTCTGGCTTTGAGTAGAGGCCACATTACTCGAAAATGTAATGAATAAATTACCAGTAACACGTTGCTGAATAGTGATGTTTGCACCTGCAGGACCCTGGCTCGTGCCATTCGCCAGGACAGGATTGATAGAGAGTTGTGAGATGCCCGCAATCTTTGAAACGCGGCTTGTAACCTGACTGCTTACCTGTGAAGCAACGAGCGATTCCGCCGCCTGGTTAGTCGTGGTCGATGCTGAACTAGCGGCGCTTGCTTCTGTAGTTTGTCCGAAAGCTAAAAGATTGATAATGTCTGCCGAGGGCAGTGCAGGATCGGAGCTATAGTTTGTCCGCAGTTGATCGACGGGCCCATTGAAGCGGAGATACACATCGTACTGTTGAATCGTTGTCTTGAGGGACAGGTTCACGACCGGCTCTGTCTCAGATGGATTGACGAACTCAATAGTGCCTCCGTTGAGAAGAAATCTATCGCCGTTCAAAATGATATCGCCGCTGTCCAGGTTTACTCGCCCGAGAATGACCGGCGTTGCAGCCGTTCCACGTACCTGTAGATTCGCAGATCCACCAACGCTCAACGTTCTACTGACCAAGTTTACATTATTGCTCGAACGTACAGCCAGATTCAGTTGCAGGTCCTGGCTGAATCCCTGCGTAGGCGGCGAACTAACTCCTCCAGAGAATTGATTGATAAAACTACTTAGATCAAATGCAGACGTGAAAGAAAGATCCGAGAGATTAACGGACCCGCCCAGGACCGCACTTTTTGTAGTTCCTGCCAGTCTCAAATTTGCGTCGACGCTTTCACGAACTCCTTGCGGATACAGTATCCGTAGATCTTTCGCCGTAATTCCAAGATCAAACTGCGCACCCGCTCGCAACGCCACTCCGCCCTGCGCAGTAAGAGTACCTCCACCCATGGAGCCCTGAAAATTAGTAATACTAAGCCGATCTTTGGATAGGGTGAGTACACCGTTCCCATGTTGCAATCCAACAGGTAAATCGTCAGATGCAAATGCGGCGTCAACGATCTGAATTTGCCCTCCAAAATCGGCGCCATTTCCATGTGAGTTGACGTTGAACTTAAGCTCTCCAGAAGTTCTGATATCTGGATCGAAAAGTTGCGCAAGTTGTAGATTGACTGTTCCCAGAAGCATCGCCGATATAGGAGCATTTCCTGCCGTGGGGATAGATCCTTGCAACTGAAGGTCCGTGTCAGTCCCGCGAATTGAAGCGCGTTGTAAATCTACGACACCGTTCTTGTAGTCGACGTGGATAGGAGAAGCGGCTGCCAGTTGTATAGTCTTGCCGTACGACATCGAGAGCATAGGAATCGTGACATGCGCTTCGAGCAGATTCTTGTTCTTGAGGGGTCCGTGCAGCGTTGCATGAACCTCAGTCTGTCCAGAGATGTTTGCCGCCTCCTCAGGTGCATAGACCGCCAGCAGTGGCTGTAGCGGAATCACCTGCGTATTCAGCGTCGCATCGGCCATATAGTCCCCGGAAAGATAGACCTTGGCCTGTGCCTGGATATTGGTATTGACGGCAGAGCTTGTCAGGTTTGCATTTCCAACATGATTGGCAACATTCACGCGAAGATTGAGCGCGCTGATAGTTTGGTTTTGAATGACAAGCCGTGGAATCTGCAGGGTCGCATCAAGCTGAGGATTGTCGAATGTTCCTTGTCCACTAGCGTTCAGCGTGAGCATTCCAGTAAGATCAACGCCTTTATCTTTGAGCGTGCGAAGAGCATCAAGTTTAAGCCCTGTCGAAGTCAGTTTGGCTGTGTAAGCTCGCTGCTTTGGTTGAACACTGAATTGTCCCTGCACCTGGCCCGCGGGCAGTTGTACCGCCAGATCGCCATGCGCTTCATCTCCCGTTCCAGTGAAGTTGAGTTTTATCGTTCGAACAGCTTCACCATAAGCGACAACTTCTGCAAGAGATATGCTGCCGCTCCCAACTGGACTTAGCTCCGTCCCATGAAGTTTTATATTTACGTTGACTGTACCGCTTACGGGTATCTTTTGATCTGCCAGTTCTGTGAGTTCCGCAATATTGAGCTGCGTGGCATTCAGGTCAATCTGGATGGGACTCTCTTGAGTGAAAGACCATTGGTTGAGGCCTGTACTTACATCAAAAGAAATGCGGCCTCGAGATGCAGGATCAAGTTCCGCATGTTGTAGGCTTACGCGCGAGGGACTAACATCTACTGCGCTGCGTAACAATTTCCACTCTGTTCCACGAACATGGAGGTTTGAGCCAACCAACTGTCCAACGAGATGAGGCGAAGCTGTTGACCCTGTAACGATGCCCTGAAAAGATGCGGTGCCTGCAAGGCCAAGCGGTTGTAACGTCTGGCCAGGAGGCGTTGCGCGAAAGAGATCTGCGATCGTTTCCAGTTCACGTAAATCATCAGCCTGAAGTCGCAAGTCGAGATTAGATCGATCACTCACGAGTCCATTCATGGTTAGATTGGTCTGAGGTGTTCGCACAAAACTATTGGTAAGTTGGATCTGCTTACTGCTCGCCGTATAGTGTCCATGCAGAGCACTCTCGACTGAAACATCTGTCAAAGATACGGCTGGCTTGATTCCTTTTCCGCTTGTTTGAGTTAGATGTCCATGAATCGTTGCGTCCGTTTGGGCTACGAGATTATTAAGCGTTTTTCCCCACGTTGCTGAGGCCTGTGCGTTCAGTGTACCCGTCAATGCAACATTGCCTGTCGATGCGGATGAAGCGAAAGTGCGTTTCAATTCCTGGAGAGAGATTCCATGAAGAGAAGCATTCAACTTGGAATGTGTATCTCCACCAACGCCGTTCATCGCGCCGGTTGCTTCAAGTTGGCCGCCCAATAAACTAGCTCTAAAATTGTTAAGCGTCACATCACCATCGTGCAGTGAATAATGTCCATCTATATTGGTGATGCGCGAATGAGTGGCCTGCAGTTTCACATCTAACTGTTGGCTGGCCAATTCGCCATTTACATCAATTGCATTGATCACAGAATGTCCGGTAGCGAGGTGGTAATGCGCAGTACCCTTGGTATGAATCAGTCCGCTTGGTAGAGACTTATTCTCAAGTATTTTGCCAATCTGGCTGCCATCAAGGTTGGCATCATACGAGAGATCAATGATTGGATCATCGTAATTTTGCAACGTCCCACTAATAGATAGCTGAGATGTATCGCATGTGAGTTGTGCTTTTGTCAGTTCAAAGCGAGTTCGCGTCGCTTCAAATTCGGCATCGAGATTGTGAGGAATGGGCTTGAGAGATCCTGAGATCAGATGCCCGTCGTCATATGCCAATCGACCGGAATATTTTTGTAGCAGGTTATTGAAGGATGCTCGAAATTCGACATCATGTAAATCAGCTTCGAGAACACTCTGCTTGTCGTTGTAATAGACCTCTCCTTTAGTCAAGACGGCTCTTCGAATTGCTAAATCAAACAAGGTCGTGCTGCTGTTACCGCTGCCTCCACCTTTTAATTTAGGTAGATTGGACACTCCGTTTGCATCAACGAATAATCGAACGATTGGCCTATCAATGCGAAGAGTGTCTAGGTACCATTTTCCATGCAGGATAGAGACGATGCGAACTCCGACCTGGGCATGATCAACCTTAAGCAGGGGTGGGTTTGAATAGGGAGCAGCTCCATCGACTGTAATGCCATAAGCATCAAGGCTCAGATTCGATAGGTTCAAAACAAAATCATGTAGCTGAACATGAACGCCTAATGCGGAACTCGCCTCCTTTTCCGCAGTCTCCAATATGTATGCATGGACGCGCTTATTGTGCAGCGCGATCGTGAGACCGATGCCAATCAACGCTATCAATGTAACGACACAAACCGAAGCCCATGCGATCACCTTTAGAACAAGTCGCCCATGGCGCGGGGAATCAGCCGAGGAGGGAGGAGTTGAATTGGGTTGTGTCGTATCCAATGGATGCCTCGCTCAGAACGCTTGTCCAATGCTGATGAAATATTGCGTTGCCTGGATTCCAGGAGTGGGATTGAGATTGCGTCCCAGGTCAACTCGAATCGGCCCTACAGGCGTTGCATAGCGTAGCCCCAGGCCGGCGTTGTTGGAATAGAGAGACGTGAAGTCATGAAATCCAACATTGGGAAATACATTTCCGCCATCGTAGAACACAACAATACCAAGACCTTTTTTAATAGGCAGAGGAATGCGTGCTTCCGAATTGATCAAAAGAAGTTCATTGCCGCCACTTGGCACCTGGACGAAGGAACAATCGGTGCTCGACCCGCTGCTGCAAACCTTAACCTGCCGTTGAGGCCCGGCGCCATCTAATGGAAAACCACGAAGGCTATTACCTCCACCGGTGAAGAAAGCCTCACTCAGCGGCACTCTACTGCCACCGTACGGTTGAGCTAGGCCAATCCGAATGCTGTTAGCAAAGATGATGTTGTGATAGCCCTGCTTGTAGTAAGCGAGCTGCCCAGTCAGCTTTGTGAAGTCAACGCTTGAGCCCAGTTTTGTCGAATTGAAATCAAGCTCCATCGATCGCAAAATACCCTTGTGCGCGTCGAGAACATTATCGCGTGTATCGCGAGTCAGGTTGGCGGCCAGCGTAGAAAGACGAACATGCTGATCTTCTGGTAAGACCAGGGATGGAATTTCAATTCGAGTTAGATCTGTCTGGCTAAAGCTATAACGTAAAAACAACGTGTTGAAATGCGCTTTGTCTAAACTTCTCTGAAGCTGAAAACTCCCTAACTCCTGTTGCGAAGAGAACACTGGATTTTCTTCGTTGCGCTCCCCTGATACAGATGCAGTTGCTCTCCAGTTCGACCATAGAAAATTTGGATCGATATAGTAAGCCGCCCCGCGTTGATCGAGTCTTCCCGCGAATCCAGTGAAGGAAAGTGATTCGCCCTTGCCTCGAAAGTTGTTACGCGTATATTGAAATGTTCCTCGCGGCCCATAGAATGTCGTTTGGCTGGTCGTAAAATTAGGAGGCAGTCCGACTGGCGGCAGACCAGGAACAGCAACTGTTCCGCTCGGAATGCTTCCGCCACGATTGATCACTTCAAATCCAAAACCATATGTGATCTGATTTCGTTTGGCTTCATGCACCCTTACGAGAACATCTTCTTTAGTCTGCGTCGTGATCTGGCGTTTCGGATCGACCTCTGCCCAATCAAACACGCCGGTATGGTTGTAAAGCTGACTCTCCGCCGTCAATAGGTTTGTTTCGGTGAGAGGCTCTCCGCTCTTGATGGAGACGATATCTTTGTCAATCAATCGTTGCCTTGTCTTCATGCGGCCGAGAGTCACAATATCTCCAGCGAAGACGCGCGGACCCTCATAAATGTGATATACCACATCGATATGATGTGGATCGCTCTTCGATACTATCGTTGCTGTTTGTCTAAAGCTCGCTGTCAAATATCCGGCTTGTAAGTAATGAGCAATAACGCTTGCGCGATCGGATTGAACCAGCGCTTGTGAGTAGGGTTTATCGGTTGCGAGCTTCAACCCAGTCGGGGCGAAACTGGACTCAGGAAAAGTGTCTGCGCCGTCAATCGTGAGTGTTCTTACAATATCGCGCGGCCCCTCATTCACCTGAAAAGATACCCGGATATCTGCTCCATTGTTTACTACAGTGGGTGTGATGTGAACACTACTGAAGCCTTCGGATTGGTAGACGCCTTCAAGATTTTTTACGCTTGAGCGCACAAGTTTTTCGCTGAACTTTCCCGAAGAAAATAAGTGAGACTTTTCGACTCCAAGATGCGGCGCAAGTTTGTCTGAAGCGATCTGGGTATTTCCATGCAAACTTACCTCTGTAACTTTATGTTTTTTTTCTTTCGTGATCTGGTAAACGATGATCTGACCGGATTTACCATTCCGAAATTGCGCGTCAACCTTAACGTCGAAGAATCCCTTTGCCTGAAAGTAAGATATGAGAGCCTGTTTGCCTTCCTGTATCGATTCGTCATCAACACTGATTCCCTGGTACATCGGCAATAGAGATTTGCGTGTCCAACTGAACAGGTGAGCTCCCTCCACCTGGACATGCGTAAACGGCCCGGCCTGCACTGTGAAATGGATATCTGCGCGATTCAAATCTGCGTGATATTCAGCTCCCGCGAGCTTCACCTGTGCTCCGAGATGATCCTGTTTAGCCAATTCGTTTTCGAGATATTTGACTGCTCTTGAGAGAGTAGATCGGCGATAGGGGCGTCCTTGTCGAATAGCGGCGCCGTGACCGCGCGCGAGCAGAGTCTGAAGGCTTTGATTGAGAATCGCGGCCTGTTGTGGAGTCGCGTCGGCAATCACTATATTTCCAAATTGCGCCCGACGTTTGAGCGTCACGTGGAACAGGACATTGGCAAGACGATGAGGTTGATCAAGTTTTGTTTCCGGCTGCACCTCTGCCTGAAAAAAACCTTCCTGCCGAAAAAACATCAATAGGCTTTGGCGATCCCTCTCTATGTCCTCTGCGTTAAAAGGAGCTTCAGATGGAAAATTGGTCGCTTGCAAAAGCCGTGAATACGAGAATTGCTCGGCGCCGGGGAACTGAAAGATTCCGAACGAAATGGATGGTTCCAGAATCATCAGGACTCGAACTCCGTCTGCCTCTGGATCGACCTGCAGGCGTACTTCTTCGAAGTGTCCGTGAGCCTTTAACGATGTTACCGTTTGATCAATTTTATCTTTTGAAAATGGCTCGCCAGCCTTTTGTATAAAGAGAGGAGAGAACTGAGACGTGGAGATATCCGGGCGTCCCGCAATTTCTATCGCTGTTACTTTTTGTCCTTCATAGGACGAGAGAATCTCGGTTGACGCTGGGGAATCCTTGGGCACCTGCTCTGTTGATGGCCTTGGATTCTGCGCACCTGTTGGAAGAGTGAAGGCGACAAGCAGAAACATCAAAACTTGCCAGTACAATCCATGCAGCTTCCATTGCCGATCCTTGTTTTTGACCAGCATGCAGTGCAAATCCTCCGAAGTAAAAACATTATCTACTATTGGATGCATGTGGTCAGTGCTCAGTTGATCACTCCTGAAAAGGAAGCCCAATGCAGGAACGACTGCCTGCAATTTCCAAATGGTTTCAAAACGACGCGTCAGGCGCTGTGCTGAAGCCGAAATTCTGGCACCCAATCGAGGGCGCTTCGCATCCATCATTACAGCAAGATGCATCATGACAGGCGAGGGGGCACGGTCTTGAACGATAACGATACTGATCCTCTCCCTGCGTCCAAACCCGGCGTGGTACTTGCTCACGAAATTAACCGGCGAGGGTTCAGAGAATTCTGCCTCCGTTCTGGTACATATTCGCTGTGGGATCTGCATGGAATATCTCTCCGGACACTTGCCTCCAGAACGTGGAAATCAGCGCAGGAAGATCGTCTATTGGATCGATCCGCAGAACTCGGCTTTTACTTTTTCTTCGCCCTTTTCCCCGCGCTTTTTAGTGCGAGTTCAATTCTGGGATTAGCTGCAAAATCTGCCGATCTGATCTATGACCGGCTTCTCAATTACCTCGCGCTTGTCATACCATCCTCGGCGTTGGGAACGGTGCTCGATACCTTTAATGAGACCACGGCTGCTTCTACTCCGGGCAAAATAACCTTTGGTCTCATCGTGGCAATCTGGTCGGCCGCTATTGGTATTTCTGCGGTACAAGATACGCTCAACGTTGTCTGTGGAGTACGCGAAACGCGCTCCTATTTTGTAGCCCGCTTATATGCAATCCGACTCACGATTATCCTGAGCGCAATCATCACACTTGTCCTGACATGCCTCTTTGGAGGAGATTTCGTAGCTCGAATGGTGTATCCTCATGCCGATGGTCACCTTATGCCGATGGTAGTAAGTGTGATGGCAAGACTTATAGGGTGGGGAATTGCGATCATTCTGTTATCGCTTTCCTTTGCAGTCACCTATTATTGGGCACCAGACATCAAGAACCGTAAATGGCGTTGGTTTACGCCTGGCGCAATGATCGGCATATTAGGATGGTTTCTGGCATCCCTTGGCCTGCGTCTATATCTCCATTACTTCAATACATATTCAATTACGTATGGCTCGCTGGGGGTCGTGATTATTTTACTTACATGGTTTTATATCACTGGACTCATGCTGCTTCTTGGTGCAGAGATCAACAATGAACTTGAAATCGCCGAAGCGGTGTGCAACGCATCTGCATCATCTTTGTGAATCCGCTTTAGCGCCGGTTAACCGAGAAAACGATCCCAGATATTCGCAGATAATGACCAACAATGACCAACATTGATCAGCAAAAGCCAGAGCGATTGAATACGGTAATTGCGTTGAAGTTTAGTCGAGGTTCAAAGGTTCAGGTTGAAGTAAACGGACATTTTGTATCGCTTTACACGCTTTCAGAGGTAAAAGGAGACCCAAATGACCACACCCAAAAAATGCGCACATCCTGCCTGTAATTGTTTGGCAAGCGAAGGCAATAAATACTGCAGCGACCATTGCAGGACAGCCAAAAACCTGACGGAACTAACCTGTCAATGTCGACACCCAGAATGCAATGCCTAGCATCATCCGCCTGTGGGCAAATTGAGAAGTTCATTTTCTGCAGGCTTGCGCAAACTGCGATAGCCCTCAGAAGAAACGGTCCTTCTTGCCTCGAATGGCACGATATGTTAATTTCGTTTTAATGTTAGTTGAGATCAGTCTAGTGCTCGCTCGCTGTTGTGCATCTCCTGCGCACGCGACCTGTTGTTGTCCTCGCTAGACACCGCGATCTCCTAGTTCCTCAATCTCCAGGAAACATTCATTCAATTGTTGCCGTCCACTGTTTGACGCTCTGCTCTCTCAACTTTTGACAATCTACATGAACAATTTATAAGGAGCCTCGTAATGGCCCATTGGTGCCGCGTTGTTTTATTGCCTGCTTTATTTGTATTAAGTTTAGCGTCAGTAACTGTATCGCCAGCGTTCGCGCAATTAGTCGGTGGAACCATCGCTGGCAGCATCGTAGATTCAGGCGGAGCCTCTGTTGTCGGAGCAGCCGTGGTGATTCGCAATGAAGAAACCGGAGGAGTTCGCCAACTGGTTACATCGCAATACGGCACCTTCTCGGCACCATCCATTCCCGTTGGCACCTATACCCTCTCTGTGACCCTGGATGGATTTGCTCCGCTCAAGCGAACAGGCATTGCGCTTACCGTTGGGCAGAGCCTTGAGCTTCATCTCAAGTTGAATGTTGGCAAGGTTGAGCAGCTTGTTACCGTCGTCGATACTCCTTCCGGGGTTGACACCTCTACATTGCAGTCTCAGGGGCTGGTCAACGAACGCCAGGTGAAGGAACTGCCTCTGAATGGGCGCAGCTTTGACCAATTGCTGCAACTAAATCCAGCCTCTATCAGCTACACCACGCAAAGGTCTGGAGGCGTCGGAACCTCGAATTCTTCCGTAGGAAATATGTATTCGATTTCGGGTCGCAGGCCGCAGGACAATCTCTTTCTGCTGAATGGAATTGAATACACCGGGGCATCGCTGATCAACGTTACGCCAGGTGGAACAAGCGGCCAACTACTCGGCGTAGAAGCTGTGCGCGAGTTCAATGTCGTTAGCGACACATACGGAGCCAACTACGGTAAGCGGACAGGAGCGCAGGTATCCATCATCACCGCTTCCGGCAGCAATCAAGTACACGGCTCAGTCTACGAGTTCTTTCGTAACAGCGCATTGGATGCACGCAACTTCTTCGATCAATCTCAGATTCCAGCCTTTGGAAGAAATGATTATGGCGCAGCGCTGGGTGGTCCGTTGCGTAAAGATAAGCTTTTCGCATTCGGCAATTACGAGGGATATCGCCAACACCTCGGTTTGAGTGATGTAACGTTCGTTCCCGATAATGCATCCAGAGCCGCCGCAGTTGCGAGCGTGCAACCGTTGCTATCGTTGTGGCCTGTTGGAACTACAGAATTGGGCGGAGGAATCGCCGAAGCATTTTCGAATCCACCGCAGCACGTAAGAGAAGACTTCGGCACAACGCGTGTTGACGCCAACCTTACCAATCAGGATCTTTTCTTTGCAGCTTATACCGTGGATGACAGCGATGCGACGACCCCGTCCGCCAATCCTTATTCCTCAATCTACGAGCGATTGCGCGAGCAGGTATTGAGTGCGCAGGAGCAGCATGTTTTCTCACCGGCATTACTCAATACCTTGCGCGTTGGCTACTCCCGCGCAGCGTTTGCCTTCAATAGCATCCTGTCCGGTTCGGTTCCGGGATGGGTCGCGGGTGGACCGGTAGGTTCAATCGTGATCGCCGGCAGCACCGCCTCCAATGGTGCTTCGCAAGTGACTCTGGCCGGCGCTAATACCGGCAGCAATAACGAGACCGTACGCAATCTCTTTACCGTCGACGACCATATCTATTGGACTCATGGCAAGCATCAGATTGAGGCAGGAGTATGGTTGCAGCGCATGCAGTCAAACGACTTTCTTGCGCAGAATCAATATGGTCAGGCATCTTTTTCTACGCTGGCCACATTTGAGCAAGGTGCGGTATCGAAGTACACGATCGTTCCGTCGCCCACAGAATTGGGATGGCGTTCACTCTTCTCCGCTGGATTTATTGAAGACTCGTGGAAAGCCACTCCTCGCCTCGAACTCCGCGCAGGTATTCGGATCGAATCTTCAAACGGATGGAATGAAGTACAGGGTCGCGCATCGAACTACGATTTCACCAACGGAGTCATCAACACGAATCCGACAGTTAGCAGCTCAGCTCTGTCTGACAATCGCGCCAAGTTTCTTCCCGAACCACGCATTGGAGCGACGTATGATCTACTCGGCAACGGCAAAACTGCGCTGAAGGCCAGCTTCGGTTTACACCGCGCCTTACTAGATACTCTCGATTACCGTTTGGATCAAACAGCGCCCTTCAACACAACACTTTCCTTCAGCAACACCACCGTGAGCGATCTTCCCGAACTCTCAACAGGGCAGGTACCGGGCCTGGTTTCTCCAAGCAACGTACAACGCAATCTCGAGACACCGACGGTACTGTCGTGGACAGCTAAAGTAGAGCAGGAAATCGCACCGCGAACCACGTTGACGATTGGCTATATCGGCTCGCATGGTTATCACCAGATTCTCTCTGAAGACCAGAATACGCCCGCTGCGGTGATCTGCCCCTCGCCATCTTGCCCTGGTTCACTTGCGGATGGCACGGTCTACTATCCGACAACGAAACTAGCTAACCCGGCACTCGCCAACTCCACGTCATGGGTGTCTCAGGGCATCAGTAATTACAACGGATTGGAAGTCGATGTGAAGCGCCAGTTCTCGAAGGGCCTTCAACTACGCGGCGTCTATACGTGGTCGAAAAACCTCGACGATGGTTCAGCATGGAATACGAGCGTGTCTGCAAACACGCCAGCCTTTGTTTCGTTCCCAGGCAATCCCAAGCTGGATTATGGGCCTGCGGCGACAAACATCACGCATGCAGCAGCTATCAACGGCACCTGGGAGCTGCCTGTTGGCAAAGGCCATCTAGCGCTTGCCAACGCATCCTCACTTGTTCAAAACCTTGCAGGGGGCTGGGCGTTGAGTGGCATTGCGACCTTGCAGAGTGGCTTTCCATTTTCGCCTCAACTTGGCTACAATCCCACAGGCAATGGAGATTCACGTAACCCTGCGCGGCCTCAGCTCAACCCCGATTTTCATGGAAAGCTCTACGCAAGAACCCAATCGGACTGGTTTAATCCCGACGCCTTTCTCGCGCCATATCCCGGCACATTTGGCAATACCAGCCGCGACTCGCTCGTCGGGCCCGGCCTCACGGATGTAGATCTTTCGCTCTCGAAGAGCACCGTGGTTCACGACCGTGTTCGAGCCCAGTTTCGTGTGGAGTATTTCAATGTGCTGAATCACAGCAATTTCACTACACCAAACGCCGTGGTCTTCAGCACCGGGCCCACGCCAGCCAAGCCCGATACGGCCGCCGCAGTTTCTCCTACTGCAGGTGTAGTGACCGCAACAGCGACTACTTCGAGACAACTGCAGTTCGCATTGAAGTTCCTCTTCTGAGGTATGCCAGATTCATGGCATGCCCCGGATACAGACCAATTCAGATACAGGCCCAATTGGGTGCAGCATGTGAATTTGTTATACTAATGAAACGCATGCTGTGCATCTCCCAAAACGGCTACTGTTGTTGCCTGTCGAAATCTTCGACGGGTGTTCTTATTAGTCTCTGATCTCCACGCACAATTGATCCAGATGACGCATCCGTAGCTGAATAAGCCGGGTATGTCTCGTTCTACTTCGGCCTTCAGCATCCCTTTTAGAAGCAATGAGGTTTGTATGCCGGCAGTAGAGAACGAAACAAGGCCAGAAGCGTCGATAACAAGTGTCTCCGCGGCACAGCGTCTCAGCCATCTGCGTCTTCTGGAGGCAGAGAGCATCCACATCCTGCGTGAAGTGGCCTCTGAATTCGAGCGGCCGGTGATGCTGTATTCAATCGGCAAAGATTCATCGGTGATGCTCCGCCTTGCGCAAAAGGCTTTCTACCCTGCTCCAATTCCATTCCCCCTGCTGCATGTCGACACAGGTTTCAAGTTCGCGGAGATGATCACCTTCCGCGATGAAATGGCACGTTCAGTAGGAGCCGAACTGCTGGTCTGGCGTAATGAATCGGCAATCGCAGCAGGTACAAATCCGATTGCTCTCGATACCAAACGCTGCTGTGGCTTGCTCAAGACACAAGCACTCCTCGATGCACTCAAACACTATAACTTCGACGCTGCATTCGGAGGCGCTCGCCGCGATGAAGAAAAATCGCGAGCCAAGGAACGTATCTATTCCTTCCGAGACAATGCTGGTCAATGGGATCCGAAGAACCAGCGCCCCGAACTCTGGAATCTCTATAACGCTCGTATTCATCCCGGCGAAAGCATCCGCGTCTTTCCATTGTCCAACTGGACCGAGATGGATGTCTGGCAGTACATCCACGAGGAGAACATCCCCGTCGTCGATCTCTACTTTGCAAAAGAGAGGCCGATGTATATTCGCGGCGATAGTTTGTTGCCC
The DNA here is from genome assembly GCF_025685655.1 of Acidicapsa ligni. Taxonomy (NCBI): domain Bacteria; kingdom Pseudomonadati; phylum Acidobacteriota; class Terriglobia; order Terriglobales; family Acidobacteriaceae; genus Acidicapsa; species Acidicapsa ligni. The sequence goes on from NZ_JAGSYG010000010.1 coordinate 105,787, forward strand.
ATCGAGCAGTCATTCGTTGCGCGACTTGGGGAACAGCCTACGCTGGTCAAATCGCGATTACGCTCTCTCGGCTGTAGTCCATGCACAGGAGCGATTCGTTCCGACGCAGACACGATTCCCGCCATCATCGCGGAACTCCTATCCTTCCGCTCCTCCGAACGTGCGAATCGAGCGATTGATCACGACCAGGAAGGCTCAATGGAAATTAAGAAACGCGAGGGCTATTTCTAGTGACACTTGCAGCCCCCAGCTTTGTTATTGATCAATTTCTAACGCAGGAGCGCGAAAAAGATCTTCTTCGTTTCTCAACCGCTGGGAGTGTCGATGATGGAAAATCGACGCTCATCGGACGGCTTCTCTATGACACGCAATCGGTCTATGAAGATCAGGTTCGGTCCATTGAAGGCAAGGGAACTACTGCTCCCGGTCAGATAGATTTCGCGCTCTTGACGGACGGTCTTCGTGCCGAGCGGGAGCAGGGTATCACCATCGATGTAGCCTACCGCTACTTCTCGACAGCTCGCCGCAAGTTCATCATCGCGGATACTCCAGGCCATGAACAATACACGCGCAACATGGCTACAGGTGCTTCAACAGCAGATGCGACCGTGGTGCTTCTCGACGCAAGCAAAGGCGTGTTGATGCAGTCGCGGAGGCATGCCTATATCGCATCGCTTCTCCGGGTGAAGCATGTCGTAGTTGCGGTAAATAAGATGGATCTGATCGGTTATAGCGAAACTTCTTTTCGTACCATCGAACGTGATTTTCAGTTGGTCCTCGATCAGATAGCAAGTGATACCGGTAATCCTGTCGAAGCCACATTCATCCCTGTCAGTGCGCTTGCGGGTGACAACATCGTACATCGATCGACAGCGATGTCATGGTACGGTGGCCCTTCGCTTTTGGAAGTGCTTGAAGCCCTGCCGTCATCGCTGGATACCCGTTATGCGCCGTTCCGTTTTCCCGTGCAGCGTGTCATCCGGCCTGACCATACCTTTCGCGGATTTGCCGGTCAGATTGCTTCCGGCACGATTCGTCCCGGAGACACGATCACTGCTCTTCCATCCGGCAGAGTCGCGAAGATCTCTCGCATCGTCACCTGGGATGGAGACCTTTCCGAGGCTCACGCGCCGCTCTCGGTAACGCTTACTCTTGATAGAGAACTCGATATCAGCCGCGGTGATCTTATCGCGTCGTCACAGGCGCCTGCTTCCATCGTAAAAACTTTTCCCGCTTCGCTCGTATGGATGGATCAGCGGCCACTTGCGCTTCATCGCCGCTATCTTTTGAAGCACAGCAGTCATTCAGTTCCAGCCGTCGTTTCCACTCTTGAATACAGAACCAATGTCGGCACACTTACGCATGAACCTGCTGCAACATTGGAAATGAATGGTATTGGCACCGTGACGATACAGGTGCTTCGCCCCATCGCTATTGATTCTTATGGAGAGGATCGTAGTACCGGCGCTTTCATCCTTATTGATCCAGAGACGAACGGTACCGTAGCCGCCGGCATGGTCACTGACCTATCGCGATCTATCTCTACGAATGAAGAACCCGCTATCTCAGATGGACCAGTTACAAGTCAAGAAAGAGCCCAGCGTTGGGGACACCGTGGCGCACTCATCGAGTTCAGTGGCCCGGAAGAAATCCTCGATAAGATCGAGCGTTCTCTTTTTGCAAGAGGCGCAGTCACAAGCCGAATTCACTCTGCTTTATTGGAAACTCGCTCCGAGCAATCTGCGGCCATCATAGACTTTAATATCCAGTCGGGCTTCCTCGTCCTCGTCACATCTCTTCATGAAGCACGCACAGTGGTAGTACGAGCAGAGGGGCAGGAGATAGTGATCAATACTGACGATGAAAGCAAAGTGGTCTCCGCGGTTTATGCGTTACTGAGCCGTGTGCATATTATCAACGCCTCCGGAAAGGCAGATGTTGAATGAGCACTTCAGAAATTGATTCGATCCACACACAAGTCAATGCGAAGCTGGATCACGTACGCGCCGCACTCGCTGCCGAAATCGGCGCCACTCATGATGTCTGTCTGACCTGCAGCTTCCAGGCAGAAGACGTACTGCTGACAAAGCTCGCTCTGGAACTCGACCCCACCATTCCGGTTCTCTTTCTTGATACCGGTTATCACTTTCGCGAGACATACGAATATCGCGATCAGATAGCTAAAGACTGGCACTTGAATCTGATCAATCTGCTGCCGGAAAAGACAGTAGCAGAGCAGGAACTTGAGCATGGCCTTCTCTATCAATCCGCGCCTGACCAGTGCTGCAAGCTACGCAAGGTAGAGCCGCTCTTCAAGGCCGTGGGCGAATACCGTGTCTGGCTCACCGGTCTTCGGCGGGAACAGGCAAAAAGCCGTGCAGCGCTTGAAGAATCCGCACTCTTCACCCTCCCCGGCGGCAAGCAGGTTTTGAAGCTCGCGCCTCTCGCAGAGTGGACCACTCGCGATGTCTGGTATGCATGCGAACAGCTTGCGATTCCACTTTTGCCGCTGTACGAACGAGGTTTCTCATCGATTGGATGTGAGCCGTGTACCACTCTTCCCCTCGACCCCAATGACCCGCGTTCAGGACGCTGGGCAGGTCGCAAAGTAGAATGCGGCATACACATAGAAGCAGCATCGGCGAAGTAGAGGCGCAGGCACTTCGCGAGGGCAACCAATGCAATATGTCATCGGATTCGTAATCGCACTTTTCATCGCGTTGACTGGTGTCGGAGCGGGCACCATCACCGTGCCGATCCTCGTATTGTTTTTGCGTGTCCCAGCTCCGATTGCTGTAGGCATCGGTCTCACCTTCTCTGCCGTTATCAAGCTCATACTGGTGCCGGCTCAGATTGTTCGCGGCAACGTAGCGTGGCGCACGCTTGGGTTTATGCTTCTTGGCGGCGCGCCGGGCGTAATCGTTGGTTCTCTGCTTTTGAAGCACCTGGTATCAGCCGGATCACAGAACCTGTTAAACGCGCTGCTAGGGGCCATCCTGGTAGCTACGGCAAGCTGGCAGATTCTCTTCTCATTTCGATCCATCAAAGGAGATCGCGAACGCCGCGATCGTAGCCCCTTACTCGCCTGGCTCATGTTTCCTGTAGGCGCAGAGGTAGGCTTTTCCTCTGCCGGTGCAGGAGCTCTCGGCAGTGCAGCGCTCCTAAGTCTCACATCTCTGTTGCCTGCTCAGGTTGTCGGTACAGATATAGCTTTTGGATTTGTTGTGTCACTTATAGGAAGCGGCGCACATTGGTTTTCAACAACCTCAAACCTGCAGCTTCTACTGCAACTCACCGCCGGAGGTATCGCAGGAGCAATCACCGGTACGCTTATTAGCAATGCCATTCCTCGTCGCCCCCTGCGCTTCGCGCTATGGCTATGGCTGCTTGTCCTCGGGGGCCAGTTTCTCTTCACGAGCTATCACGTCTGGGCTGCTCCGCGATAGACGAGCTCCGTTTTCAAAGTAAAATTAGATCAAGAATACCTAGAGCGGTTTTGCATTCTGTTTCGTCTCATAAACAATTGCGATCGTCCATCGGAAGAAGTGTGCGTCGCGAGCTTCAATTTTTCCGCTAGTTTCATCTTTTCCAAACTTGGAATCGATGTCTCAGGTGTAGTTTCTCTACTTTCAGGAGTGCCTTGCTCTGTTATGCCATGTTACCGCTTGTTGTCTCGCGCCCTTTTTTCGTTGATAGCGGCAATTATTTCTGTAGCCCCTATCGCATTGATGCTAAGCAGCATTGTTGGTAATGCCCAGTTAGCCAATCCCGGATCGAGCGGCTCCATTGTTGGAACCGTAGTGGATCCCCAGGGTGCAGTCGTGCCGGGTGCAAACCTGGCAATAACGAATGCTGCTGGTAAATCCGTAGTCGTTGTATGCGATGCATTAGGGAAGTATTCGGTCGAGGGACTAACTCCCGGATCCTACACCATCGAAGTCCAGGCGTCCGGCTTTCGCACCACGCGAAAGGACGATGTTCTTATCAATTCCGGGGCGCCTCAACACCTGAATCTAACACTGGAGATCGCTGTTGATCAGCAGGAGGTAGTCGTCTCCGCAGCCGACACCACACTCGACTCCAGCCCTGAAAAAAATGGCGGAGCCATTGTCCTGAAAGGCTCCGACCTTCAGGCACTGTCCGATGATCAGGATGAAATGCAGCAGCAGTTGCAGGCCATGGCAGGCTCCGATCCGGAGACAGGAACGCAGTTTTATGTCGATGGATTCTCCGGCGGCAAGCTGCCACCCAAATCATCCATCCGTGAAATTCGCATCAATCAGAACCCCTACTCAGCGCAATATGACACGCTCGGCTACGGGCGAATTGAGATATTCACCAAGCCAGGCACGGACAAACTTCACGGCGACGTATGGATGCAAGGCAATGATTCGCCATTGAACGCGCGAAGTCCCTTCGTGACGACGCAACCGTCGTATTATTCCTATCAATTTGAAGGCGACGTCAACGGGCCAATCAATAAGACTGCATCCTACTTCGCAAGCACCTATTACCAAAACGCTGTGAATGATTCGATTGTCAACGCATTCGTTCTGGATCCGTCCTTGAATCAGACCTCGTTCACGCAAGCTATCTCAAGTCCTACCACCAACCTTTCATCGACTTTCCGCGTCGATAAACAGATTGGCAAAGTACAAACGTTGAGCGTTCGCTATCAGTTGGAGAGAACGAAGCAGACCAATGGCGGTGTGGGTCAATTCAACTTGGCTTCGCAGGCCTTTAACAGTCTCAATACTGAGCAGGTCCTGCAGATCTCCGATACTCAGGCCTACGGCGCTAAGGTGGTAAACGAGACAAGGTTCCAATATATTCGTGACCGCAACAATCAAACTGCGCTGACCGGAGGTCCAACAATCGCAGTGCAGGGCGCGTTTACCGGAGGTGGCAGCAGCCAGGGCTCAACACGCGACAATCAGGATCACTACGAGTTTCAGGATTATGTCCAGGTCACAGCCGGTACACATGAGTTCAACTTTGGCGGCCGTCTGCGTGGCGTTCGAGATGCGAATTACTCGACCACGAATTTCAATGGGCAATATACATTTGCCTCACTCGCCGCTTATCAGATCACCGAACAAGGGCTGAAAAACGGCCTGAGCCCGGCTGCAATTCGCGCTGCAGGTGGGGGAGCCAGTCAGTTCAGCCAGACTTCCGGCACACCCAGCGTAGCGGTATCGCTCGTCGATACTGGTCTTTATGCTGAAGACAACTGGAAGGTCAAGCCGGATATCACTCTTAGTCTGGGCTTGCGTTTTGAAACTCAGACAAAGATCCATGATCATGCAGACTTTGGACCTCGTGTTGCCGCTTCATGGGCTATCCCCGGCGGTAAAAACAAGCCTCCAAAAGCAGTACTCCGCACCGGCGGAGGCTTCTTTTATCAGCGATTTCAATCGACGAATCTGTTACAGGCTCAACGGCAGAATGGCGTAACAGAAACAGAGTCTGTAGTGAATCTACCCGATTTTTATCCCGCGACCTGCACGACGAACGCTGCTCAATGCGCTTCTTCAAATGTAAGTTCGCCAACTGTATATCAAGTCAGCCCTGTGATACGTTCGCCGTATATCTTCATGGCTGGCGCTGGCATAGATAAACCCATCAGCAAGTACGGTTCGCTCTCCGCGAACTATATCTTCTCCCGCGGGGAGCATCTCTTCCTGACAAGAAACATCAATGCACCTCTTCCCGGAACGTATGATCCATCGGACCCATCCAGCGGCACTCGTCCCACGGACTCCAACGAAAATATCTATGAATACGACTCCGAAGGGGCATCAGGACGCAATCGACTTATCGTCAATGGCAATGTGCGCATCAAGCCCCTCAGTCTCTTCGGCTATTACATGCTGAGTAAGGTCAATACGAATACTGCCGGAATCGGTACGTTTCCATCGAATCAGTACGATCTTCATGTAGATTATGGACGAGCCTCGTATGACGTGCGCAACCGCCTGTTCCTTGGCGGATTCACCAAACTTCCCTGGGGATTTGGGCTCAACCCATTCATCATTTATCAGTCCAGCGCGCCTTTCAACATCGTTGTAGGAGAAGATCTCAACGGCGACACTCAGTTCAACGATCGTCCTGCGTTTGCCACTGACCTCACTCGCTCCAGCGTCTATCACACTAAATGGGGCGTTTTCGATGCGCAGCCAATCGCCGGTCAGAAAATCATTCCGATCAATTACGGCAAAGGCCCCGGACTCTTCATTACGAATCTCCGATTGACCAAGAATTTCTCTTTCGGACCAGCCATACCTGACGAGAATCCTCCACCAGCGCCGACGCCTGCAAAAGACGACAAGGCAACGACAAAGACTCCAGCTAAGCCAGTGAAAAAAGTGATTGAGCGAAAGTACAACCTGGGCTTCAGCCTAAGTTCCGATAATGTCTTTAATCACGTCAATCTGGCTCCGCCAATCGGCGTCCTCGGTTCACCGCTATTTGGCACCTCAACATCGCTCACCACCGTCTTTGGCTCAGGTTCTGCAAACCGCACAGTCAACCTGGACATGTTCTTCCGCTTCTAATCTCTAACGTAAGCCACTGAATAAAAGCGCCTTTCTGCCGCCGGTATCCCCAGGCAGAAGGCGCTTTTTATTACGCACTAAAAAAATAGATATTTTCTGAAACGCTTTCCTTCAAGAGACACCATCCCACATCAGGCCCCTGTTGATGAGCACGCCTGGGGTGGAGGAAGTTTCATGCAGACGAGCGCAATTTTCATAAAACTGGTTCTCGCTTCACTCGTGGTCTGGAGGTTGACACAGCTTCTCTCCAGCACCGATAAGTCGCGAAATCTAACTGATCTTATTGTGCAAAATAAAAGCTCCAACTTTTGGGGACGAGCTCAGGCCCTGCTCTGTTGCATCGCTCTCTGGATCGCTTCACCTGCAGCAATTTTTCTAAATAATGGATTCGTCGGTCTGGCTCTTCATTGGCTGGCGATCGCCGCAGCCGCATTTCTATTGGAAGAAACATCCACCGACGCATACAGGGATGCATACCAGAAAGACTCCGGGAAAGAGATCTTAGAAGGAGATATGCCGTGTGCCATAGCCACAATTCACCCACCCTTGAAATAGCCAACAAGGTAATAGTCGACAAGGCAAATGACCGCGCCTGGAAAGCATCCTCTTGCATATCGCAGCCGTGCTCTGGAATGTGCGCGTGCAGGAAGACATGCGTCCAGGAAGCTTTGTATCCTTCCGCGATTGATACTCCGGTCCCGAGCGTTGAGTTATCGCTCCAATTCTCACCCCTGCAAATGCAGAGCATCAGGCCAATCCTATGACATGCGCACAGCCGTTACACTCGCAATCAATCGCTCCCTATGGTGGTTCCTCGCTCCCTGCCGCGATGCTATACTTGCGTCCACTTAGAAGGACGGCCGCCACCTTGAAATTTCAAGCGTTCGATGCAGATTATCTGGAGAGCCTTCGTGCCGGAGATTTCCGCACACAGGAGCACTTCGTCTGCTATTTCACTGATTTGATTCACATGAAGCTGCGCTCTCGGCTCCAATCGCAACAGGCCATCGAAGATGTGCGCCAGGAGACTTTCGCTCGCGTGTTAGCCATCATCCGAAAGGATGGAGGCCTGCGCCAGCCCGAGCGGCTTGGCCCGTTCGTCAATACGGTCTGCAACAATGTCCTGCTTGAACACTATCGGCAATCTTCGCGCAGTGATTCGCTTGATGAAGAAGGCAAGCCCGAGTTGCCCGCTACCGGAAGAAGCAGTCTGGATCTTGCCGAATCCAAACAGGCCGAAGAGCAAGTTAGAGAGGTATTAGAAGAAATGCCTCTCAAAGACAGGTTGTTGTTGAAGGCGGTTTTCCTCGACGAACGAGATCGAGATGAAGTGTGCCGCGAATTTGGAGTGGACTCCGATTATCTTCGCGTCTTGTTACATAGAGCGAAGAAAGTATTCAAGGCCACTTATCTAAGGCGCATAGGAAGCCACCTTCCCATCGACTCAAAGGTGAAACAAGCATGAAATCAACAAGAGATCACGTGCCATTTGTCATACATGGCGGAGAGGAAATCGAACCCATGGATCATCATGAGGCAATTACGATGATGGCGTCAGAGCGCTATCTGCTAGGAGATTTGAACCCGGAGCTGCGCGACGCCTATGAAGAGCATCTCTTCGATTGCCCTGAATGCGCGTCCGATGTACGCTCCGGAATGATGTTTATCGATCACGCAAAAGCTGTGCTGCCAAGCATGGTTGCAGATATGCAGCCTGCGCAGTCCATCATGCCCATCAAGCCCGCGGCCACGCAGAAGAATTGGTTTTCATCCTTCTCTGCATGGTTGCGCCCAGCGCTTCTGGTTCCAGCTTTCGCGGCCCTATTGGCTGTTATCGCCTATCAGAATATTGTTACTTATCCAGCGCTGCAAACAGCCGCGAACGAACCAAGGCTGCTTCCCTGGACCACGCTTCATAACGCGACCCGCGGCGGCCACCAGGTTATTGTCGCTGACCGCAGGCAGGGTGGAGCGTTGATCATCAATGTCCCACAGGACACGATTTATCCCACTTATACGTTTGATCTATACGACTCTGACGGCAAACGTGTCTGGACGAAAACAGCAGCATCCACTGCGAATCCAGATGCTTCCTGGTCGCTCTGGATTCCCGGAGGTATCTTCACAGAAGGTTCGTACAAACTTGCGATTCAGGGTGTAACATCAGGGGGCGAGAGCGTCCCAGTCGAACAGAGTACCTTTGACCTTCAGATTCAAAAGTAGATGCTCCCGAGAAAATGGGATAGGACGAAAGGCAGAACATATTCATGGCGGAATCCGAAAGCGTAAGAAGAGAGCACACTTACCATGCTGAAGCCAAGGCGTTGATAGGTCATTTGACCCTGCCATTGAACAGAAGCATCGAGCCTCAGGTCTTTCTGAGCCTTCCGCAAGCTGGCGGTTATAACTCGCAGCGGACAGGTAAGTTTCATCTCGAACAGGCGATATCGTTTGAGTCCGCATACACCGAGGTTGCAGGCAATAAAGAGACGAAGCCCGGGCATGGATGGAGCACTCTGGCCACCTCCGTCATTGAAGGCCTCAATATCCTGGAGATCGTCACTGCCGACAGAGTAGTCGCTCAAATCTCGACGGAGCATCCCCTGATCGGCCACGTGCCAACGATCAACTTCCTCGGTACACGCTTCGAAAATCTCCGCATCGCTGGACATCCCGTGCATCTCGATCTGGATCTGAAAATGCTCGGTCCTAAGCCCGAACAGGACGCGCCCTACACCAGTAATCGTAGCCTCTCAGATCGCATTGCCCAACAGCGTAAGCGCATCCTCAAGGATGAAAATCTTCCTGAAGAAGTACGTCAGGGATACAATCGTCCAGAAGAGAATAAGGATTCGGGGTTGTTGGAATGTTCCCTGGTCAATCAGGTAAATGGCACAATCCCTGGTCACGCAGCAGGGCATGTGATCCATGTGCCCAACTTCGGAACGATCCACCTCGCAGCAGTCCATGTCCACCACGAGGACTTCCAGAAGGGGACACCCCACCGTACAACAGTAGGTCTGAACATGATCGAAGCGCACATGGGCTGCGTAGCGGCAGGCAAAGTGGGAGTAGCAACAACGAAGACCAACGGCGTCACCAGACCCTGACATTATTGTTCTTTGCTATCTGGCTGCTTGTATCTTTCGCTCTGCTTGGGTTGAAAGATATAGGCCCGGAATGTGCACAATCTACTTACAATCATATAAGACAGTTATTTCTTCAGGGAGCTCTAGCCGATTCTCAAGTTGAGGCGGCGAGGGCGCGTAGTCGGTTTGCTGGTTCAAGTTCCGAGTGGGCCAGGAAGTTCCAGATCTTAGAAGCTGAGTCCATGCTCTGGCGTGGATTAAATGATCAAGTCCTGCAATCTTTTAGTGTGAACACGATAGCCTCTCCAGACATGGAATCTCGTGTCGAAGAGCTTTCGTTGCGGAGTGTTGCGCTCACGCATCTTGATCGCCTCGCCGAGGCGAATCAAGTAATAGCTGAGGCAAATCGCTTGTGTGATTTCGAGTCCTACAGCGCCTGTGGAGACATTATCCGTGCACGAGGAGTAATAGCCCTTGAACGCGGCGAGCAGCTTGAGGCCAAGCGTGATTTCCTGGAAAGCCTAAAGTATGCAAGTACCCATAAAGATGGACTACTCGAAACAACGGCGCTTATAAACCTCAGTGCGGTCGCCTTACAGCAGGAGCATTACGACGAAGCTTTGGATTGGTCAAAGTCTGCGTATCGCGACGCGGTTCAGTTAGGGGCGGATGATCTGACGCAAAGTGCTCTCGGAAATCAAGGGAGTGCCTACTATGGTTTAGGCGATCCAGATAAGGCGCTTGAGTTATTTCTCGAAGCGGAAAATCGCGCAGCACTTTTGGGAAGCACAGAGATACGCATCGCGTGGCTTACTTCAGCCGGCAACGTATATGCCAGCACTGGGCAGCTCCTACTTGCAGAGCGTTCCTATAAGAATGCAATTCAGTTTGCAAGCCAGATCAATAATAAAGAAGAGATAGTAAACGCCTCAATGGATCTGGCACAAATATACAGCGGGTTAACAAGATTAGAGGATGCAGATCACTACGCCAATCAAGCCTGGAAGATGGCGCAGCAAAGCGGTAACCGCGTCGACATGCTTAATTCCCATTTGATCCTGGGCGAGACCGCCGCACTTCGTCATGATTGGGATCGAGCCTCCAACCTTTTGCATGAAGTAGAAACCGCTCCCGATAGCCAGATATCGATGAAGTGGGCAGCAGAACATGCCCTGGCACAGATGTATGAAACTCAGGGCCAGAGATCCTCCGCACAGCACGCATATCAAAGTGCTCTCGCAAGTTTTGAGAGTGCTCGCGCAGAACTAAAGCAGGATGATTCACGCCTGTCCTTTGTGACAAACGCAGCACGCATCTACGACGACTATATTCACTTCCTCATCATGCAGCATAAGTCCGTCGTAGCTCTCGAAGCCGCCGACTGGAGCCGCGCCCGAACACTCGAACAAGGTCTTGGTCTCATCCAGAATTCCAAAAATGTTCAACCCCTTCCGTTCAGTCCGACACAGATAGCCCGCAACGCAAACGCAACTCTGCTCTTCTATTGGCTCGGCGAAAAGCAGTCCTATCTATGGGCCGTCTCTCCAGACAAAACCGAAGTCGTGCCTCTGCCCACAAAGCGCGAAATCAGCTCGATCATCGTTCGTTATAACAACGCGCTGCTCAAACTTGAAGATCCTCTAAAAGATGAGAACAAGGACGGATCAGCCCTCTACAACATGCTCGTAGCACCAGTCTCCGATCTCATTTCCGCGCACCGTCCCGTGATCATTCTTGCCGATGGAGAACTTAGCCAGTTGAATTTCGAAACGCTGCTCGTCTCCTCACCTACACCTCATTACTGGATCGAAGACGCAACCATCCTCTCTGCGCCATCGATTCGCATGGTCACTGCGGCGAAGCCCGCAATAAAAAGCGATGGCAAGCTATTGCTCATGGGCGATGCTGTTTCGCCTGACCCTGATTATCCTGATCTCCCGATGGCATATTCAGAGATTCAACAAATTCAAAAGCATTTTCCCTCATTCAAAGAGGCCGTCTTTACTCGCCAGCACGCCACCCCTGCTGCTTACCTCTCAGCCAAACCGGAGCAATACTCTTACATCCACTTTGTCGCTCACGGAACAGCAAGCCGCCTTAGCCCGTTGGATTCGGCAGTTATTCTTTCCAGCAGCAGAGGAGCCCCGGACGGCTATAAACTTTATGCCCGAGACATCCTCCAGCATCCCATCAACGCGCGCCTGGTCACCATGGCTGCGTGTTACAGCAGCGGAACCCGCTCTTACGCTGGTGAAGGTCTCGTCGGCCTGTCGTGGGCCTTCCTGCGCGCCGGCGCCCATAGCACGATTGGTGCTCTGTGGGATGTGAGCGATGAATCAACGCCGCGATTGATGGACGGTCTCTACAGCGGTCTGGAGAGCGGATTATCTCCTGCCACAGCATTGCGAGCATCCAAGCTGGCGTTGTTGCATTCCAAAGGGAACTTCCGCAGGCCATTCTATTGGGCTCCATTTCAGCTTTATGTCGGCCGGTAGGCGCCCCTGCATGGAGGCGATACAATAATCTTCGTTCTGTGAACGCCATACTTAAACGGATGAGCAGAACTGACCACCGAGTCGTAAATGTTGTGGATGTGCGAAGCCTTTTTGCCTGAAAAGCATCTCACTGCTGTGAGTTCAAGATCTATCTACGAAATTTAAGGAGCTGAAATCAAATGAGCACTGATACAAAGAAGATCGCCCTGATCACCGGAGCAAACAAAGGAATTGGCCTCGAAACAGCTCGCCAGTTGGGGAAGCTGGGTATCACCATATTGGTCGGAGTCCGCGATCTAGCCAAAGGTGAGGCTGCTCTTGCAGAATTAAAAAAAGATGGCGTTGTCGCAAAGCTCTTGAAGCTCGATGTGGATGATCCCGCTGACTACAAGAAGGCATTTGAAGCCATTGAGCAAGAGTTTGGAGTGCTCGATATCCTCATCAATAACGCGGGTATCCTGATCGACTCGCGTAGTGGGAATGCAACGAGCACCACTTCGCCTGAACTGCTGCGAAAGACATTCGACACGAACTTTTTTGCCGTAGTCGCTTTGACTCAGACATTGCTGCCACTGCTGCGCAAGAGCAACGCCGGTCGCATCGTAAACCTCTCCAGCATTCTTGCTTCACTGACGCTGCATGCCACTCCGGGTTCGCCAATCTATGATGCGAAAACCTTCGCTTATGATTCGTCCAAGACGGCACTCAATGCATTCACCATTCACCTCGCTCACGAATTGCAGGGAACAAAGATTAAGGTCAACTCTGCGCACCCAGGCTGGGTTAAAACAGACATGGGCGGTGAAGGCGCAGTGATGGATATCGTAGAAGGCGCAAAGACCTCAGTAGAGCTGGCGACGCTGCCGGATGACGGACCCACTGGCGGATTTTTCCATTTGGGCAATTCGCTCAGCTGGTAATATACGTTCGGCTGTAGAAGCGATACGATCAAATCCCCAACAAAAGAAAATTTAGTTGTCGGGGATTTTCAACAATTGATAACCAACGAACGGAGAGCACAATGAGCGAAGTTTTGTCTCCCGGAACGCAGGCTCCGGATTTTAGTCTACCCGTTACACCTGACCAGAAACTCTCACTCCGGGAGTTGCGCGGCATGCCCGTGATCCTCGCATTTTATCCAGCAGATTGGAGCCCAGTGTGCGGCGATCAAATGGCTCTGTATAACGAGATCCTGCCGGAGTTTCAGAAGCATGGTGCTAAACTGCTGGGCATCTCCGTCGATGGCTCATGGTGTCATGAGGCCTTCACGAAAAATCGCAATCTCCATTTTCCGCTGCTTGCAGATTTTGAGCCCAAAGGTGCAGTGGCACGTAGCTACGGTGCCTATCGCGAAGAGGACGGCATTACCGAACGAGCCCTCTTTGTGATTGATAAAGATGGCATCATTCGTTGGAGCTACTGTTCTCCCATCGCAATTAATCCAGGGGCCGAGGGCATACTTCAGGCGCTTGAAAGCTTGTCAGAATAAGGGAATATTATGGCCAAACTGACCGTTGCTGTTAGTCCGGAAGATCACGCCGAAGGCAATCGTGAAGCCGTATGCACACTGGTTGAATACGGAGACTATGAGTGTCCCCATTGTGGAGCAGCATATCAGGTGGTCAAGCGCCTTCAGAAGCATTTTGGAGATCGCCTCTGCTTCGTCTTTCGTAACTTTCCCCTGAGCCAGATGCATCCCCATGCGGAAGTTGCTGCGCAGACTGCGGAGTTTGCAGGCTCGCACGGTAAGTTCTGGGAGATGCACGATCTGCTTTTCGAAAATCAAAACGATCTCGAACTAGCCAATCTGCATAAGCTGACGAAGCACCTCCATCTTGTGCCGAAGGAGTTAGATACCGCCCTGGAAAGTCAGGCGTATCAGGCACGTGTTCGCGCCGATTTTGTTGGTGGAGTTCGCAGCGGTGTGAACGGGACGCCGACCTTCTTTCTCAACGGCAGACGCATCGATAGAGGGTCAGACTATCAATCTCTTCTTGAAGTAATTGAAGAAGAAATTGCAAAGACTCAATAGTGAATCCAGCATCGCGCAAATCCAAATTGCGCGATGCTGTTTTCAAATACGCGTAAAGTAGAAGCCGTGATAAGAATTGAGCCGAACCTTAGGATGGAACTTCACCGAGAAGGTGCTCTCCGGGCAGTTCCAGTCATCCACCAATCGGTATCCTAGATCTTCTATAGATTTGACGAATGCCTGATGATTGAATATCTGGTAAGGGCAAATGCAAAATCCAATATCCTGCACGGTGAAGAGCGGTGCTTTTTCCCATGTCGGAATACGGTTAATCAACACTGTCTCAGGAAGCTCAGGTAGCTGCCGCAATGTCTCCGCCACCGGAGTTTCAATGTATTGCAAAGTGCCGCTCGAAAAGAAAATATCGAATTTTCCATCCGCACCGGAAAGCCCGGGCAAATCAGGCGTCGCAATAAACTTAAGGCCAGCGCTGGGATTTCCTTCACGTTGAGCTACTTCTTTCCCCGCTTCAATCACTTTGGGCAGATCGCACACGATCCACGAAAACGATTCTGGCAACGGAAAATATTTCAGCGTCGTGTAATACGCCATTCCGATATTCCCGCCTAGATCAAGCACCCGCCCCCCAGGCTTAGCCAGGTTTCGAATGTGCAGAAGAATTGGGTAATCCGCCGGGCGTACACGAGCCGTTGGATAATGCAGGAATACATTCTTCGTCTCTTCCTGGTCGTATCCGATTCGGCACTCTGTCGGAATGGCCGCCAAAGCTGCGGCAAATGATGAATACATCCCTATCCACGGAGTCCTGAAGATCAATGAAAGGGGTGGGCTTTTCAGCAACTTCAGGGTCAGTCTATGCATCTGTTACAGTCCTTGAGAATTCATGTTTCTTGGGTTCGCCCTCAATTTTTTGGGGCTTAGTCTGGTGAACTGGACGATTCCGCAAACTTCGAATTAGCAGGGAATTGCCTGCAATGGTTTCTTTTAGGTTTGCTTCTGCGCAAGGCCTTGTATCGGAGCGTCATTCGTTGCGGAGTCTTCCCACGTGTCTGTTTCAGGAAGCTTATCTCCCTCGCCAGGCGCGAGAAACAAATTCGATTCGAGTGAATGCTGGCGGGTATACAGATCGTAGTAGCGGCCACGCAGCGCATAAAGATCATGATGATTCCCGCATTCCGCCACGCTGCCATTCTCGATCACTAAAATCTGATCCGCGCTTCGAATCGTCGATAAGCGATGGGCAATGACGAAAGTTGTGCGGCCTTCCACAAGGTACTTCAGCCCCTCCTGGATCAACGATTCCGATTCGGAGTCTAGGCTTGAAGTCGCTTCATCCAAAATCAAAATGCGAGGATTCGCAAGGATTGCGCGTGCAATAGAAACACGCTGACGTTGTCCGCCGGAGAGTTTTACTCCGCGCTCTCCTACAATCGTATTGAAGCCACCCGGCAGTCGAACTGCAAACTCATCGACGCGTGCAATCGATGCAGCTCGCATGATTTCCTCATGGGATGCATCCGGACGCGCAAACGCAAGATTCTCGAGGATGGTTCCTTCAAAGAGAAAAGACTCTTGTAAAACTACCCCTAGGCTATTGCGAAATCCCTCTAACTGAAGCGTAGATAAATCGAGCCCGTCTACCAGGATCGTCCCTTCATCCGGCTTATTGAATGCGCAAACCATACCGATAATTGTGGATTTACCAGAGCCCGAAGAGCCGACTAATGCCGTAACCGTCCCCGGCGCTGCATTGAAACTTATGCCATGCAGAACGGTCTTGCCCTTTTCATACGCAAACCGTACATCGCGAAATTCAACATGCCCGCGAATGTCCTGTGGCCTGATCGCAACCGTGCGGTCAGGATCATCATCCTCTTCAGCCTCGCGCAAAATCTCCTGAGTTCTGTCGAGCCCTGCAATCGCTTCGGATATCTGCGTACCGATTGAAACCACCTGCGTAACGGGAGAAACCATGTACACCAGCAGCATCGTGAATGCGACATATGTACCCAGGGTCATCTTTCCCGCATAGATTTCTCTCGTCCCCATGAACATGATGGTTGCAGCAATCAGTCCCACCACTCCGGTGGACATCATGGACGTGAAAGACGTCTTGTTCACTGCGCGCATCACATTCGCAAGCAACCGGTTGGCGCCGCGTGCAAACACCTCAGACTCGCGATTCTCAGCCCGATACGATTTGATAACTCTCACGCCGTTGAGGGATTCCGTCAGGCGCCCAGTCACCTCAGCATTGATCTCCCCGCGTTCTCTTGCAATCGGCCTGATGATGCCGAAAACTTTGCGTTGCACCAGCGCAAACGCAGCCATAAACGAAACCGTAAGCAGTGTCAGCTTGACGTTAATGTGGAGTGCGTAAATGAACGCAATCAGCGCCATCAGCAAACCGCCGGCAAAATCAATAAGCCCCGTTCCAATCAGATTGCGAATACCTTCCACATCTGACATGATTCTCGAAACGAGACTACCCGCGCGGTTTACATCGTAAAAAGCGACAGGCAAATGACTGATATGCCGTTGCACCTCGATCCGCAGATCCGTGATCAAATTCCACGAGGCGCGCGATAACTTCTGCGTCAAGGTGTAAGCGCATACGGCCTGAATCGCTGTAGCCAAAACCACCACGAGGATGATTCGATGCAGCAGGTCTCCACGGTGCTGGCCGATCACTTTATCAATCAGAACCGTCGTACAGTAGGGAACTGCAAACCGTGCCAACTGGCCTATCAGCATCAGCACTAGGCATACGCTCAGAATCATCCACCTCGGCCGGAGAATGGACTGAATCGAAGGCATACTGCGCGGGCCGGTTCTAGCCGGCGACGAAGCAGTCGTACCAACCCTGGCATCGGTAGAATGAGAGTGCGAAACTGGATTCCCGGAAGTAACGATGATTCTCCTTGAACTCGTTCAAGTAACGGACACTCACATCCGGTCCGCTCCACTGCTAAAGACTATCTGAACACCAGGACATACCAAATAACTCCTTTGTGGTGGTCCAGGTGCACCCGACCATGCTTGCCCCGTGAAATGTTTCAAACGGGTTAATCCGAATAACCTGTCGAGTCAGGGGTAGCGTTCTTGCGAGCAGAACGCTACCTGAGATGGATAGAACGCGCAGCCATCCGTCAAGATATTTCTGATGTGTATCATAACGGAGCAAAAGGCTATGGGGAAAAGAAAGTAATCTAATTTCGATTACTACCATCGTTAATAAAATGACAAAAGTTGTATCCCCCCAATAGGCCAGACAGTACACAATGATATTTGTGCGAGAATCTATCAAAGGTCACCAGCTAAGTTAAGGGTTTGTCCGATGCTTGTCCCATGCGGACACATGTCTTACCTGGAGTTATGCCCACTGGAGTCATGCCCATAGGTTGAGCCATTCCAATTCATCGGTAGCGCGAAGCCTGGATCTTGCCGAGCCTGGATCTTACGAAGCCAGGATCTCTTCGAAACGGGAGCCTTGTAACATCGAACTTTCACTCCACCTGCCCCGTTTTTCAGAGCGCAAAATGCTGGAAGCACCAACGCATCAACCGTCTGTATTCGTGTGCCGTAGCACTGAAAACGTAACACTGGAAAGTAGTTGTCTTGGAGGCAGTAAAGATGCTAGCAGTAGGCTCGTTCGTTGATAACAGGTCAATCCAGGCGCCGCTATCAGGCTGCGCAAAAATCGTAGTTGGTTCACGGAACTTCTGCCAGTCTCTAGCGCTCTCCATGATCGCGATTCTATTCGCGACTCTTGCTGTCCAGAATGGCAATGCGCAGACCAACGTAACGACCTATCACAATGACATCGGGCGTACCGGCCAGAACCAGACGGAAACGATCCTCAACACCTCGAATGTAAATGCAACATCCTTTGGAAAACTTTTCTCGCAGCCCGTGGATGGCCTCATCTATGCCCAGCCTCTTTATCTCCATGCAATTACCGTTAAGGGCGCTACCCACAATGTAGTCTTCGTTGCGACCGAGCATGACAGCGTCTACGCTTTCGATGCCGATTCCAATGTTGGAACCGACGCCAGTCCGTTATGGCATGATGCTCTTCTTTCGACTGCCTTCGGCGCAGCCTCTGGAGCGACCACTGTTCCATCCACCGTCGTTGGATCGGACATTTCTCCTGAGGTGGGCATCACCGGCACACCGGTTATCGATCCGTCGACGGGCACTCTCTACGTTGTAAGCAAGACATATGAAAGCAGCGTTGCCGTCCAACGGTTACACGCTCTCGATGTGACTACGGGGGCGGAAAAATTTGGCGGTCCGGTTGTTCTTACCGCAACCATTCCAGGTACAGGAAACGGCAGCGTTAATGGATCTCTGACCTTTGATCCCTTGTGGGAAAATCAGCGCCCCGGCCTGTTGCTGCTCAATGGCATCGTCTATATCGGCTTTGCAGCCCACGGCGATAATGGCCCCTGGCACGGATGGATACTTGGCTATAACGCCACTAATCTGAAGCAGACCGGAGCCTTCAATGCCTCGCCGAATGGAACAGGTTCGGGCTTCTGGATGTCAGGTGAAGGCTTGGCCGCAGATCAGCTAGACCCTGTAAACAAGCCGTTTGGGCGCATGTTCGTGCCAACCGGTAATGGGGACTACGACGCGGTAAAGCCCTATACCACCAGCATGGACTTCGGCGACAGTCATTTGAATCTCGATCTGACCAACGGTTCGCCGACAGTTACCGATGAATTCACTACCAATCAGCAGGCTTCACTGAACGCCGAAGACGGCGATATCGCATCCGGTGGCATGATTGTTATTCCTACCCAAACGACCGGAAGCACCCCGCACCTGGCAGTGCAGGCAGGCAAAGGTGGCACGCTCTATCTACTCAATCGAGATAACATGGGAGGCTATAACCTCACTACCGACCAGGCAGTGCAGGAGCAGGCATACTCCGTCGGCAATGTTGGTGTATGGAGCACTCCTGCGTACTTTAACGGCGCAGTCTACTATTGGGGTCGCTTCGACTATCTAAAATCTTTTCCGCTCATAAATGGACTACTTTCCACCACGCCAACCAAGTCTGCCGAGCAGTACGGGTATCCCGGCGCAACTCCCTCAATCTCTGCCAATGGCACAAGCCAGGGAATAGTCTGGTCCATCGACTCGGAAAATTATCCCAACAATGGCGCAGCGATTCTTCAGGCTCATGACGCCAGTAACGTCGCGTCCATGCTCTACTCCAGTTCTACAAACTCTGCCCGTGATGCCGGCGGTCCTGCTGTAAAGTTCACGGTCCCTACCATCGCAGATGGCATGGTTTTTGTAGGTGCAGCCGGAGAGGTGGATTTCTACGGGTTGCTCAACGGAGTAACGCAAACCGACTCGCCATCCATTACGCCTGGAACAGAATCGTATAACGGCACCATCAGCGTCACCATCACAGATGGGTCCCCCAACGCAATCATCTATTACACGACTGACGGATCGGCTGCGACAACATCCTCTCCTGTCTATACAGGACCCATCTCGGTTAATACAACTGAGACCATTCACGCTATTGCCAGCTCTTCCGGTCTTCTCCTGAGCGCACAATCATCCGTGACCTATACGAATGTCTCGCAAACAAGTGCGGTCATTTTCAGCGCGCCGACCGGCAGCTATTCATCAGCCCAGACCGTCAAGCTTACGGACGCGACGGTGAATTCCGTGATTTACTACACGACGAACGGTAGTACGCCTACGACCGCTTCAACGGTGTATTCGTCTCCTATCGTAGTGAGTTCTACAGAGACGATTACTGCCTTTGCCGTAGCGACAGGTCTGGGACCGAGCCCAACTCTCGCGCAGACCTACACCATACAGAATGGTGCAGGAGGCATCGACTTCAGTCAGGGCTTTGCAGCCTCGTCTGGATTGATAGTCCTCAACGGAAGTGCCGCTCTGAACGATTCCCGCCTGCAACTGACGAATGGTCTCACGGGCGAAGCCGGCTCCGCCTTTTATCACTCTGCGGTCAACATTCAGGCATTTACGTCTGACTTCACTATGCAGTTATCAAACCCCGTAGCGAACGGGA
This sequence comes from Acidicapsa ligni, assembly GCF_025685655.1. NCBI lineage: Bacteria > Pseudomonadati > Acidobacteriota > Terriglobia > Terriglobales > Acidobacteriaceae > Acidicapsa > Acidicapsa ligni. The sequence goes on from NZ_JAGSYG010000010.1 coordinate 125,976, forward strand.
TGACCTTCACGATTGAAAATGCGCCGCAAAATGTAAATGCGATCGGTGGAAACGGTTCAGGGCTCGGTTACTCGACCATCACAAATTCTCTTGCCATCAAGTTTGATTTTTATAACTCTGCGGGCGAGGGAAATGATTCTACCGGACTCTATCTCAACGGCGCTCTGCCCACTGTGCCTTCCATCGATCTCAGTGCCACGGGCATCAATCTGCAAAGTGACGACAACATGGCCGTGCATTTCGTATACAACGGAACCGTGTTGACCATGACCATTACCGATATGGTGACGGCCGCCTCGTGGACGACGAGCTGGACCATTAATATCCCCTCCACTATTGGGGGCAACACCGCCTATGTCGGCTTCACAGGCGGCACCGGAGGATTTTCAGCGAGCCAGAAAGTGCTCACGTGGACCTTCGCCAGCGGAACACCAACTGCAACGACTGCCACTCCAACCTTCAGCGTGGCCCCAGGAACATACACAAGTGCCCAGACCGTATCTATCGCGGACAGCACCACTGGCGCGACCATTTACTACACTACGAATGGCACAACGCCTACAACCTCTTCCACCGTGTATTCCACGCCTGTCACTGTTAGCTCGACAGAGACCTTACAGGCAATAGCAACCTCTACAGGTAACTCCACCAGTGCTGTAGCCTCGGCTGCCTACACGATCTCGGTTGCTGCCACAGCAACGCCGACCTTCTCGCCAGCTGCCGGAACGTATGTCAGCGCCCAGACCGTCTCTATCGCGGACAGCACCACCGGCGCGGCGATCTACTACACCACCAATGGCACAATGCCTACAACCTCCTCGACGTTGTACTCCGCGCCCATTATGGTCAGCACAACCGAAACCTTGAACGCCATAGCTGTCGCAACCGGACACTCCAATAGCACGATCGGTTCGGCTGCCTATACGATCACAACTACTACAGCGACGCCGACCTTCTCGCCCGCAGCGGGAACGTATGCCAGCGCCCAGACCGTCTCTATCGCGGACAGCACCACCGGCGCGGCGATCTACTACACCACCAATGGCACAATGCCTACAACCTCCTCGACGTTGTACTCCGCGCCCATTATGGTCAGCACAACCGAAACCTTGAACGCCATAGCCGTCGCAACCGGACACTCCAATAGCACGGTCGGTTCGGCTGCCTACACGATCAATACTTCCGGTCAGACCACAGCCCCGATCTTCAACATCCAGGGCGGAACCTTTAATGCCGTGCAGACCATCACAATTACCGACGCAACTCCAGGTGCGACGATCTACTACGCAATCAATAGTGCGCCTACAACGAAGTCTGCCAAATATACCGGGCCAGTCCCGGTGAGAAATTCAGCCAGTCTGCAAGCGCTGGCCATTGCTCCTGGACAAACGACGAGCAACATCACCTCTCAGACGTATACCTACATTACCGGTGCACCGGTGATTAGTCCCTCCGGCGGAACATTCAACGGGCCACAGACCGTCACCATAACCTCTGCCAGCCCCAATGCATTGATTTTCTATTCGACCAACGGATTGCAGCCTAACGCCAATGGGACCAGGTATACAGTTCCGATTACAGTGAGCGCCTCGGAGAAGATTATTGCAATGGCCACCGAAACCGGCTTTACGCAAAGCGCTTTCGTTACCGCCGTATTTACCATCAGCAACGTTGCTGCAACGCCCACCTTTGCAGTAGCAGGCGGAACCTACGCCACCGCTCAATCCGTGGCCATCAGTGACACCACTCCTGGCGCGGCCATTCACTACACCACCAATGGTTCCACGCCAACTGCTTCGTCTGCTGCCTACACCGCTCCCATCACAGTGAGTGCCACAGAGACTTTGCAGGCAATCGCCATAGCTTCCGGTTACGCCACTAGTTCAGTTGGTACTGCCACATACACAATTGCGCCACTGGCTGCCACTCCAACGTTTACGCCTGTAGCCGGAACCTACTCGACGTCACAGACCGTTACCCTCCATGACGCAACATCCGGTGCGACCATCTACTACACAACAGATGGCACAACACCTACAGCTTCCTCCGCCGTTTATTCCACGCCCATTTCGGTGAGCGCGTCCAAGACTTTGAAAGCTCTTGCCATAGCTTCCGGCTTCTCCAACAGCGCTACAGCCTCGGCTATCTATACGATTCAAAATCAGACTCCCGCAACCAGCATCAACCTCGCATCTGGCTTCGCTTCAGCAGGAGCCAAAGTTGTTATGAATGGAACCGCGGCTCTCAGCGGTGTGATGGCACAATTGACGAATGGCGGCAGTGCGCAAGCAGGATCCGCATGGTACGCGGCACCGATGAACGTCACTGCATTCACAACTGACTTTACATTCCAGCAGGTCAACGCCTCCGCTGATGGTATGACCTTTGCCATTGAGAACAGCCCCAGCAACGTCAATTCGCTGGGAGGCAACGGTGCCTCTCTCGGCTATGGTGGGATAACCAACAGTGTCGCCATCAAATTCGATCTCTACAACAATGCAGGCGAGGGCGCAGACTCTACGGGACTTTATCAAAATGGCGCAGCGCCCACGACTCCATCGATAGATCTGAGTTCAACCGGAATCAATCTTCATAGCGGGGACGTTATGGCAGTCCACATCGTCTATAACGGCACGACGCTGACCATGACTATTACCGATCAGACGACCGCTGCTACATATACCAATAGTTGGCCCATCAATATTCCCACCGTGGTAGGGGCCAACACTGCGTACGTAGGATTTACAGGTGGCACAGGTGGCCTCAGTGCTACTCAAAACGTCCTCACCTGGACATACAATTCCAACTGAGCATCTCCACAAATTTTGTGGCAGTATTTTGTGACAACGATTTGCGGCAACATGAAAGAGCCTGCCCGAGTTAATTGGGCAGGCTCTTTCATGTGATCGTGAATAACGCTTCTCAGCCCACCGAAAATTTTCGATGAATAGCCGCTTGAATTGCGCCCTTCAGCACCGGACGATTCATCGTAATGATCGTGCTCAGCCGTCCCGCTATCGTACGAATCTCTAACCAATTCGTTTTTTCCTGCAGCCGATCGCGATACTGACGCGCCATGTGAACGTAAGGAGATAGCTCAAGATAGACGCGCTCGTAATAGTCCCGCGGCTGCTTGAGCAAGCTGGGCTGTTCCGGCATCTTCCACGGTTTCACTGATCCCATCGCGTGAAGCAATGGAGGCAGACCATGTTTCAGATTTTCCCAGCGCTGTTTCGTCGCATAAGCCCCAGCCCCATGATGCTGCAAAATCTCCGAAGCATGACGTAATCGTCGAACAGGTAACGCAGCAAACTCCTTCGACGCAAGCAACGCACTGAGCGCATCCTGATCCGAAAGTATAAGCCGATTGCGTTCGTCAACAGGCTTGGCCTGTTCAGCCCGATAGCTATCCGTTGCCACGATCGCCTGCCATGCACGAAGCAAGGGCACATGTTGTGGCGTCACCCGAACCACCGAGCTATTGAGCGGCCCCGGCAGCGAACGGCCTGGAGTCAGCCCCCATGTTTCGCTACGGCGCGTCGATCCGTCTGCATATTCCCACGGATCCTGGGTCACGATCACGGTATCGGGCGTTTCCCCTGTCAGTAATTCAAGACTTCCATTCACCAGAACATCTGTGTCCAACCAAAGACACTCGCTCGCGCCGCTATCCAGGCAGTCCAGCAGAACAGTTGGTTTCACATCGTAGCTTCCGGAAAGAGGCAGAGGTTCTTCCAGCAAGGTCAACATCGGAAATTGGCCTAACCATTGGCGGAAGTCTTCGCTGATGCGCGGAAATCGTAATCGGACTGGCCATGAAGGGCAGTGTCGCGCCAGCGATAGCAGCAGTACTTTAAGACCCGCTACCTGTTGAGGTCGATCTTCATAAAGACAAACGAGCATATCGTTTCAAATTCATCCAATTCCTAAAACTGATCCTTGCCAGGATTTATTGCAGGAACTCCCGATCAACGAGCCACAAAAGTCAAATGGAGCCGCGAAAGTCAAATTGCATTCTGAATGAGGGTATTAAAGCAGCAGCATAGTGCAGTGTCAATGACGCTAAAGGGGAGTCTCTTGATTACATTTGGGCATTTGCCATTGCTCAAATTCTTGGAACAATAAATAGGCTACTGCTAGTATGAACCTGAATTGCATTCCTGACGTGATCTGACCACACCATCCGAATACGAGGCGCCTTTTTACAATAGCCTCGTAAAACGTGGAGAGCTTTGGCCTATCTATTTCTAATTCCGTTGCTCATCACGCTCTACCTTGCTGTTCAGGGTAAGGAAGAAAAAGCGTTCCTGTATGTTTTTCTGCCTTGCCTGTTCGTGTTGCCCGAGTACTATGCAATTCGTTTACCTCATCTTCCCCCGTTCTCTGCCGCCGAGGGTGCGCTTCTTCCTATTGGTGTCTCACTCGGACTCAAGTCAATAGGTAAGTGGAAGTTCCGCCGGATGGATTTGTGGGTTGCGCTCTACTTGCTTTCCATGGGTGCAAGCGAATTGTTACGTGAGCAGGACGTTAAGAGTGGTCTGCTCCTCTATGCCAACACGCTCATCATCCTTATTCCTGCGTACATTGTCGGCCGGCGCGTGATCGAGCCGCATCTGCGCCTTAAAACGGTGAAGATGATTGTGATGATGCTGCTTGCTCTCACCCCCTTCATCTTGTTTGAATATCGTATGGGGCAGAGTCCCTGGCTACTCATCGGCAACACTATATTTCGGCTGGATGAAGCATGGTTCGTACAAATGCGCGGCGGCCACGCCCGTATCGCAGCCGCTTTTGGCGACACAATTTTGGCCGGAATCGTCTTTGCAGTTGTTCTCCTTCTCAACAGTTGGCTAGTCTACGTCAATAAGACAGGAAGGCTGGCAACTCTTGGCGCTAACTTCGCTAAATATGAAAAATGGCATCTGCCTGGCTTCGTGCTCTTTGGGTTTCTTTATCTGACACAATCCCGCGGCCCGTTGATGAGCGTAGGGGTTGGCTTCCTCATCCTGTGCATCCCGAGATTTCGCAACATGAAGATCGGCGCGGCCATCGTGGGAACGATTCTGCTCATCGGCGGAATCTCCGCCTATAGCTACTTCCAAAGCTATACATCCGTAAGCGAGGACAAAGTCACGGACGAACGCCAGTCGAGCGCTATCTATCGTGTGCTCCTCTTGCAAGCCTATAAACCAGTCGTAGAGGCTGGCGGCCTGCTCGGTTATGGAATACTGAATCACCCCACCGTCAACGGTCAGGGCTCTATCGATAACAACTACCTGTTGATCGAGCTCAGCCAGGGGCAATTGGGCTTCTATACATTCCTGCTCATTATCGGCGAGTCAGGATTCACTCTCCTCGGCTTCGCCGCTCGCTTTAGAAGAAGGGAAGACACCGTATTCGCCTACTGCATGCTGGGCGCGCTTACTGCTGTATTCTTTAGTCTCACAACCGTATACATGGGAGAACAGATTCCTCTAATCACGTTCTTCCTGCTTGGTTGGAGTCAGTCCCTTCAAGAGGAGCGAGTCCACAACTCAGCTCCTGAACCAGTTCCCACACGCTTTCTCTTTCGGCGTGTACTTACCTAGCGCGAGAGACGTAACTCCGCATCGCAACATGTATCGCAACCAGCGCCATCAGCGTGTGATGGTGCTCCCTCGCAAGTAGAAATCATCCAGGATTGCTATTCTGGTTAATCGATGCCCTTGGGCAGATTCAAACAAGGATGGCGGATAAGCATGAGCGAGAACCCGACGGGTAATAACGATGCACTGGAAGCCTGCATCATTATTCCTTGCTATAACGAAGAATCTCGTTTGCCTCGCGCTCAGTTCCTGGAGTTTGTTCAAAAGCATCCACAAATCTCGTTTCTCTTCGTCAATGACGGAAGCACAGACAATACTCTCAGCATGCTTGAAAAGCTCTGTTCTTCTACTCTGGGCGGACTTTCGCTTCTCAATCTCCAGGCAAATTCCGGCAAGGCCGAGGCCGTGCGCCTGGGTATGCTACACGCTATGCTCGCAATCCAGCCAAAATATGTCGGCTTCTGGGATGCCGATCTTGCGACGCCTCTCGATGAGATTCCCCGTTTTGTGCGAAAACTCAATCAGAACAGCACTCTGCAAATGGTTTTTGGAGCGCGAGTACGTCTCCTGGGCAGGCAGGTAAGGCGGAAGTCGAGCCGTCACTATCTCGGTCGATTATTCGCAACAGTTGTTTCTATTGTCCTGAATGTCCCCGTATACGACACCCAATGCGGTGCAAAACTATTCCGCGTCGATCCTACCTTCTCACAGATTCTCGAAGAGCCCTTTCTGTCGCGATGGATATTCGATGTCGAAATAGTGGCCAGGGCAATTCGTGCAGCACACGGAAATCGAAAGTTGATGGAGCAGTACATCTTTGAACTACCACTGATGAAGTGGGACGACGTGGCCGGATCTAAACTCCACTCCGGCGATTTCGTGCGCGCGATTCTCGATATCATTCGTATTCATCAAAAATATCTGAGCTGAATTGCCCTGTTATCTCCTGCCTTTAATGTCTCGCCTATATCTTCAAACTTATATAGAGCACAAACCATCTCCCCCAAAGGTGGGATTGGAAGTAATTTAAAAAGCTATACAATTTTGCGCAAAATATACAAAAAGGCTGGGCACAACCCCTGACTTAATGAGAAAATTTCATAACGGTCATTACTAAAGAACCGAAATCAGTGAGCTTTATAGTACTTTCTGGCCCAGAATGGGCAATTAAAAGATAATTCCTGCCTTGTAATGCACAAGTAACTTGTCCCCGAACTACTGCTGCGTATAATTGGAAACGGCAACCCAAGGTAACCAATTTAGTAGCACTTAGGTAATCATCCAGCTGCACCAGGGTAATTTTCCTTGCGTTGGAGTAACGGGTTTTCCGTTTTTGCCTGTGCAATACACTGTCGGCTGTCCAATCGTCGCGGAACGAGTGATAGCGGTCATTCAAGCTTTGCTTCATTTCTCGAGGAGTTTTCTTATGAACGTATTTGCCCACCTGTCGAGCAAAAAAGCTCCTGCATGCAAAATTTTGAGCGCTTCGCTGGCATTTTTTCTTTCGTTTCTGTTTGTGCAGTTATGTATCTTGCGAGTTGAGTGTCAGAGTGTTGTATTGAATGATCAGTCGATTGTGCGTCCGACGACGAAGCGAGTTGGGTTGAATCTTGGGTCGATTAATTATTGGGATAACGG
>NZ_JAGSYG010000011.1 GCF_025685655.1 Acidicapsa ligni
ATCACACCAAGGATACGATCCCCCGATAACTCGGCATCTCGCAAGCGCTTCAACACCACTACCCCGCAACCTTCGCCACGAACAAAACCATCCGCCCCGCCATCAAACGCTCTACAAACTCCGCGCGCTGACAACATGCCTGCCTGCGCAAAAGCGATAGAAGGTTCTGGAGAGAGAATAAGATTCACACCAGCAGCAAGAGCCATAGTGCATTCGCCGCGACGCAGAGCATCACATGCAAGATGCACGGCAACTAACGATGACGAGCATGCAGTATCAATTGAAACACTGGGACCGTTGAGTCCCAGCACATATGAAATACGTCCGGAAGCAACACTGGAAGCTGCTCCAGAAGCGAAATGTGGATTGATGGCGTCGGCGCCATCCGCACTTAGCTGGAGTTGGCCGTAATCATGCGACGCGATGCCGAGGTAGACACCCGTCAAAGACTGATAAATGGAAAAGGGATCGATGCCTGCATCCTCCAGCGCTTCCCAGGCAACCTCAAGCAATATCCTTTGCTGCGGATCAATACCAACGGCCTCGCGCGGAGCAATCCCAAAATGCTGAGGCTCGAAGAGATCTATACGTTCGAGGAGCGCGGACCAACGCGCTGCCTCCGGAAGAGTTGGAAGATCGTCTCTTTGCAACGATTGCATAAATCGCCGCTCCGCGCTGTCTGCGATTGCAGAGCGTTGGCCTTGGAGGAGATCCCAGTAATCTTCCGCACCGTTTTCGGCACTGGGGATTCTGCACCCTACGCCAATGATCGCGATTGGTTCATTTTGTACGCGCTCCAGTTCCTCTACTCGCGCCTCCGCCTGTGCAAGCGCGAGGAACGCCTGCTTGAGAGGAGATAGAGGAGCCGTGGATGTTTCAATCTTATCTGGATGCATCATCGCTTACTCAGCCGTTCATTCAAGAGTTTTTCTACTTCTTCTTCCGACATCTCACTCAGTTGTTCAGCAGTAACTGGAGTGGACTTCACATTGTGATGATCGATGATCGGTGAGGTCTCTTCTGTATCGTCCGAAGCAGGCTCAATAGATAAGAGCAAGGCATTCGCTAACTCACCGACCGTACCGGTATCAAACGCGATGGTAGAAGATACTCGCGCATCGGTTCCCAATCCCTTCACAAGCTCCGCACGCAATTCGAGAGCGATGAGTGAATCCATACCGAGATCGCTGAGCCGATCGCGAGTGCCAAGTTCTTCAGGGCGCACGCTAAGTTGAAAAACTCTCTGTATCGTCGTGCGTACAAAGTCGAGCATCATCGACTGGCGCTCTGTTGGAGTAAGCTGCTGTAGTGTTGATGCCAACTCCCAATTGCTATCCGCCTCAACGCCCTTCGGCTCGGTTACAGAACTCCTTTTCCATTCTGCGAGACCATGCATGAAAATACTGGATGACGTTGCCTCTGTTGTTATCGCTGGCGCACGAACAAGAAGCACATGCTGGCCTAATGTTGACGTAGGTAAGTCTCGCGCAGGAAACACTGCCATTTCAATGAAGCCATTGCGCTCAATAACGCCTCTCCACTGCTCTGGTTTAAGCAGAGGATTATCCTGTCGATCATCTTCGAAGTGCTGCCAGCCCTCGATAAGACCCGTAGTCATATCGAACCAACTGTGATGATGCGTAGACTCAAGCATAACCAGCAATCCACCAGGCGCAAGCAGGCTGCGAATATGAGAGAGCGCAGTGTCGAGATTGCGCGAAGCGTGCACCACATTGGCCGCGAGAATTACATCAAATTGACCACCACCAATTCCCTGCTCTTCCAATGCGCGATCCAGATCAAAGATCGAGTAATGCATGAATGGATAGGCACTGAACTTATTACGCGCTCGAGCAAGGAACAAATCAGACAGATCCGTGAACCAGTACTCAACCTGACCTACATCGAGAAGAGGAAGGACAGCAGAAGTGGTTCCCCCCGTGCCACCGCCGATTTCAAGTATGCGAGCATTGCGTCGTTGGCCTATGGTGCGTGTTGTTTCTACAATTGCCGAGGCGGCAATGGAATTGAAATAGCGGGCGATAGTCCCGCGTTCATATAGTCCCTCTGCCAATGAAAATGACCCGTCTGGGAATATCGTTTCCAGAGCACTGATCTTGCCGGTTATGACTTCGCGGAGCAGCTTGCCACACTGCCGCAGATAACCCAATGCCCCAGGATCGTCATCGAGCAAACACTCTACATTCTTCCAGTGTGGCTCAAGATCAATTTCATTGAATGAAGATGTGGCCTTGAATTGTTGATTTGATTCAATGACAACACCGGTTACTACAAGACCGGTCAACCACCGTGTGATGAGATTTCGATAGATAGGTAGAATCCCAGCCTTGGCAATGATCTCGTCCGGAGTCATCCAGTCTGAAGCTTGCAACGCTCCTGTTGTGACAAATACATCTTGAGCATGAGCTAGTGTTAGTTCGTGCAAGACATCCCATTTTCGAGGATAACGCTCGAGCTTCCATCCAAGAGGCCCAATATTGCTTTGCCGCTCTGATGCAAAGATAGCCGCTTGCCACATGCGTTCACGCTCTTGTGTACGTTTGATTTCGGGAGCTGCTTCAAACCAGAAGCTAGTACGTTGAAATGGATAGAGGGGCAGATCTACTCGATGGCGCATTACATCAACACGAACAGGCGCAGTAATATCTGATTTATTCGCAGGCGTCGAATCGGGCGTACTTAGAGTCACCGCGGAAGCATTGCCATTGGAGAGCCAACGTTCAATCAGCAACATTGCTTCAGACGCAGTATTTGCGCGAATAGAAAGACGGTGAGAGAGCATTGCACGGCCAACAGCCGCGGTGAAGCAGATGTCGGCAAAGTTTTCTTTTGTGCTACCGAGAAAGACAATGTAGCTCTGAGCCAGAGAGCGAAGCGACTTTTCATTTACCGCGGAGAACACGAGCAGAGATTCCTGCTCCTCTATGCCATCGATCTTCGGCGAGTTTATCGTGCTGGATGACAACAGCAAATGTGCATTCGTTCCACTAAAACCGAAAGAACTCAATCCGGCATAAATCGGCTGATCAGTAACTGGCCAGTCGATTCGTTGCGTTGGAACATCGATATTCAATCGCGCGAAGTCTATCTTTGGATTCGGATTCTTGAGATGCAGATGAGGTGCTATGCCATGCCCAGGCTGCATCATTAGAACAACCTTGATCAATCCCGCAAGACCCGCGGCCGCTTCTGTATGACCGAGGTTCGTCTTGACTGAACCGATGTATAGCGGCGAATCTACACTTTTCGATACTCCATAGACTGCACCTAGAGCCTGTACCTCTATTGGATCCCCAAGCGGAGTACCAGTACCATGAGCTTCAACGTAACTCACTAACGAGGGTTCAACTCCACCGTTCTCCAATGCGGCACGAATAACCGCCTCTTGTGATGGCCCGTTGGGTGCAGTGATTCCCGCGCTACGACCATCCTGATTGATCGCTGAGCCTGCAACCGTAGCCAGGATAGGATCGCCGTTATTCACAGCATCCGACAGGCGCTTGAGCACTATTACGCAGCAACCTTCCGCCCGTACATAGCCATCCGCAGCCGCATCAAAGGTCTTGCAATGGCCATCTTTTGCCAACATACGTGTCCGCGCAAAGCTAACATTGAAGTCAGGCGACAACATCAAATTTGCCCCGCCAACGATCGCCAGATTTATTTCTCCACGGCGCAAACTTTCTGAAGCAAGATGAACCGCCACCAGAGAAGAGGAGCAGGCTGTATCGACAATCATGCTTGGGCCGCGCAAATTTAGAAAGTACGAGATACGTCCCGAGGCAATGCTCATCGCACTACCAACTGCGCTGTAAGCATGCATATCTCGCGCATCGCGCATGGATTGGCGTGCATAATCGCTTCCGCCCATGCCGATGAAAACACCGCCTGCCGTATTAGCGAGACCTTTCGGATTGATATTCGCGCGTTCGAGAGCCTCCCATGTTAGTTCGAGCAAGATGCGATGCTGCGGATCCATGCTGGCAGCTTCACGCGCATTGATACCAAAGAATTCGGCGTCAAACTCATCTACTCCCGAGATGAATCCGCCATGAGCGTCATACATCGTTCCAGGATGATCGGGATCCGCATTGAGATAATCCCTGGCTTCCCAACGGTCAGAAGGAATAGGGGTGATCAGATCTTTTCCTTCGGCCAGCGCTTGCCAGAAACTCTCAGGAGTTGTTACGCCACCGGGAAGCCGCAGCGCCATCCCAACGATGGCAATCGGTTCATGCTGCGCACGTTTCGTTTGTTCAATCTCAGTACGCAATTGGCGAATTTCAATTAGGGCACGCTTTACCGGTGAGAGTTCCGCCGAGTTCACTGGATCAGTGCTTTGCTGCATTGGTCTTCTCCAGTTCTTCAATCAATAGCGATTCAGCTTCGATATCTGAAAGCTCCGCAAGATAATCAGAGCTATATGTACGCTGATCTGCCGGTGATACTTTGACAGCACGAGCAAGAAGCTCTTTCTCATCGAATATCAATGACAGCAGGATGTCACGAAGTGATCGCACTGTTGGGTAATCCAAAGCCAACGTGGCTGAGAGCGGTCGATCAAGCGATATTTGCAACGCGTTTCGAAGTTCGACTGCCATCAGTGAATCGAGGCCAAGATCATGCAGAGCGATGTCTTCATCAATGTGAGATCGTTGCGGAAGTGAGAGGATTTGCGTCAACTGCTGCTCAAGATGAGCCGTCAACAACGGTGCTCTCCGAGCTTGCTGAGAGTTGATAAGCATATCGATAAATTTCGCTGGATTCTCTGTCTCCGATACGATGTTATTTTGGGGAACGGCTGCCTTAGTCACATCTGCACCATCTAAATATTTAAAAAGCGAAGACGCATTCTTAGAACGAGAGCTCACAAATTTGGGCCACGAACTAACAGACAATACGGCGGCAACAGTGGCGTCCTTCACCAGAAGAAGCTCTAAAGCTTTCTTTCCATCTACCGGTGAAATCCAATCCAATCCTACCCTCTTAGGGTCAGATTTCATTGACTCCATCATGCCGCTGGACCATGGTCCCCATTGGATGCTTAGTGCCGGCAGACCAAGACCGCGACGATACGTGGCAAACGCATCGAGCATGGCATTTGCTGCTGCGTAATTCGCCTGGCCAGGAACGCCCAGGAGGACAGATGCCGAAGAGAAAAGCACGAAGAAATCAAGATCAATGTTCTTCGTAAGCCGATGAAGGTTCCAGGCACCAAGGACCTTAGGACGCGCAACCTCCGCAAAGCCTGCTACGGTCTGGTTGATGAGAGCGTTATCTGCGATCGAGCCTGCCGCGTGAAGAACTCCCTTGAGTGGAGTGGCGCTTGGGATACTGCGCAGTAAACTGCCCAATGCTTCGTAATCACTCACATCCACAGATGCGATTTGTATCTCGGCACCCGAGATTTTCAACGCTTCGATCCGCTCCCGTGCTGAACTGCTTGCACCTCGGCGCGAACTCAAAATAAGATGACGCGCGCCGCGATTTATAAGCCACTCCGCAAAATGAAGGCCTAAACCACCACAACCGCCAGTGATGAGATATGTAGCTTTTGGATCAGTGGCAACCGGATCAGTATTGGTATTAAGAGGGATACGACAAACAGAAATCTTGCCTATGTGACGAGCCTGCGCCATGAAACGAAAGGCCTCATGCATATCACGAAACTCTGTAACAGGAAGTGGTGGAAGTTGCCCTTCCTCAATCATTTCGACGGTTTCAGAAAGAAGCGTGGGGACAAGGGTTAAATCACGCTCTGCTTCTGTGCCTAAATCATAGACATAGTGCTGTACATCGGGACGCAGGCGCAGGATCTCTTCGCGCGTAAGGATATCGCGCTTCCCCACTTCCAGGAAGCGTCCATTGAGAGCCAGTGTGGATAGAGTGCTCTCCGCCAATTGTCCGGTGAGGGAGTTTAGCACTACGTCGACACCAAGGCCTTGGGTGGCTTGGATAATCTGAGTAGCAAACTCACTCGTGCGGGAATGGAAAACATTCTGGATACCAAGCGAACGAAGATGATTGCGCTTCTCTTCGCTTCCTGCTGTAGCGAAGACTTCCGCTCCACGTGCTCGTGCGACGAAGACTGCCGCAAGTCCCAAACCTCCCGTTGCTGCGTGAATCAGGACTCGTTCGCCGCGCTTAAGTTTAGCAAGCGTATCTAATCCATAGAGTGCGGTGAGATAGGCGATGGGCAGCACCGACGCCTGCGCAGGAGTAAGTCTTTTGGGAAGCGCTTTGACATTCCGCCCAGACACAGTAACAAACGCGCTGAAGCTTCGTGGAGCATACGCAAAGACGCGGTCCCCTATGTTAAACCCGCTGTTTATCCCCGCTCGACAAACGATGCCTGCACACTCGCCACCTAGCTGTTGAGGATATCCAGGCAACATACCGAGCGCGTTCATTACATCGCGGAAGTTCAGGCCCTGCGCTTCAACTTGAATCTCAACTTCATCCTTCTGTGGTTCTTGACGTGGCACAGGAACGTAGGCAAGATCGTCAATCAATCCGCTGCTGGCTGCACGAAGCTCTTCGTTGGTCTCCGTTGCTATCGACTCTTCTGACGATCCCTGCGGAAGTAGGTACGGATAGAAGCTGACTCCATTTCGAATAGCAATTTCGGGTTCGGTTTCAGTCTCGATGGCGCGTAGTAGATCTTCAATACTTAAAGTTATTGCGATATCGATTGCATGAGTGCGCAGTGCTGCAAATTCGAGCGCAGCGACACGTCGCAGTGCGGCAATGACACTTCCTTCAGAAGATAAAGTGATCGACCCATCATTCGTCTGCTCCTCGTTTTGAGTTACAAACCATACACCATGATCCGGCTTTACTTGTTCTCGAATAAGCGCTTTTAACAGCGATAATGCGCCTGCATATCCAGATAACATCTCTAGCTCAGTGACTTGTCCGGCAACGTCTTTGAAGAGAGGCGTCCCGGGCGAGAGATAGATTATCCCTTGTATTGGCCCACTCGCTGCAATAGAAGTACGTAGCCCAAGCGCAACATCCGATTCATCGCGTTGTCGTATCGGAAGAAAAGAACAAACGGCATTACGTTGGCGAATCTCTTGAACTACTTGTTCTGCAAATACAGATTTTTCAGCAAGAACAAGCCAATGACCATGAATAGAATTGACCGCTATTTTCGGAGCTGAGGGGTCGTCTTCAGCAGGTTTCCATTCGACCTGATAAATTGCAGCGCCATTCTTTTTAGTTACATTTTTTCTAAACCGGATATTTTTAACATGAGCGATAGCCGATCCATTTGGATGAGTAATGGTGAGATCGGCAGCGAGAGTACTGGAGTCGATGCGGCGTGTGCGAACATGGCTCCAGCAG
>NZ_JAGSYG010000012.1 GCF_025685655.1 Acidicapsa ligni
CAGCAATCGCCTTCAGGGTTGCAGTCGAATTTACCTTAACAGGAGCCGTATACCTGGTAGATGCGGTGTTTGGTGTTGTGCCGTTTGTTGTGTAGTAGATTACGGCTCCTGCTGTGGTGTCGCTGATGGTTACGGTCTGAGCTGTTGTATAGGTTCCGCCTGCTGGGGAGAAGGTTGGTGCGGCGGCGGAGAGGTTGATGGTGTAGGTTGCGGAGGCGACTGCGCTGTTGGTGTAGCCGGATGCTGCGGCTATGGCTTTCAGAGTCACCGTTGCGCCAACCGAGAGCGTTCCTGTGTACTTCGCAGAGGAGGTCGTTGGAGTGCTGCCGTCGGTGGTGTAGTAGATGGTTGCGCCCGCGGTCGAGTCCGAGATAGTTACGGATTGTGCGCTGGTGTATGTGCCGGTCGCGATGCTCAGCAGCGGTGTTGCGGCTACTTTGCTGGCGATGTTGATGGTGTACGCAGCGCTTGCGACTGCGCTGTTGATGTCGTTCGTTGCAACCGCGATGGCGTTGATCGTCTGCGTGGCGCTGACAGCGATCGGAGCGGTATACCGGGTTGACGAAGTCGTCGGCGTCGATCCGTTGGTGGTGTAGTAGATTGCGGCTCCCGAGGTCGCATCGCTGATCGAGACCGTCTGTGCCGCGGTGTATGTGCCGGGCGCAACGCTGAAGGTGGGAGTCGCTGCCGTGGCTGCGCCCGTGGTGCCGCTGGTAAAGTCCAGCGCTGTGGCCGACAGCGGCGGCAGCGTGATGGAGGTCGGATTGGTCAGCGTGGCGCTGGTCAGTGCCACCTTGGCCGTGGCCGTATTGCTCGGCGTGCCGGATGGAGATTCGTTCAACAGATCGGGAGAGCTCGGCGCGTACTGCCGCTGGATCACCGTGCCGCCGGGGATGTTGGTGCCGGAGAAGGTGACCGTGTGGCTGGCAGATAGATCCGTGTTGATCAGCACCATCGAGCGGTTGTTGCCGTTCTCGAAGCAGAACGAGTAAAGATACGGCACTGCCGTGGTCGCCGGTACTCCCGGAGGAACCGAGGTTCCATTGGTCGCGCTGCCTGCGAAGTTATACGTGACATTGTTCGAGATCGGGCAGGAGTACATCGGCCCGATGATCGATTGGTTGATCAGCGACAGCCCCAGATATTGCGGACGCATGTTATTCGTCGCCCCGCCCATATCCACCGCGATGCCCCAGACCTTGTCGATGTTTCCGTTCAGAGAGTTGTTCTGATACTCCGACAGCGAGAAGTATGAGTCCGCCAGGATGCCGAAGTGCTGCATGTTCAGCAGCGGCTGCAGCGCGGAGATCACGCCCGTGCCTGCACCGGCGGCGATGGCATCCAGGTGCGATTGATCGATCGATCCCTCCAGAGTGCCCGAGCCCCACTCGTAGATGTTGACTCCGCAGGTGGCGCTGCCCGTGGCTCCGCAGGCGTTCAGGTTCTGGTAATCGTTCAACGACTGATAGAAGTGCGATGGATCGGTGGCGCTGGTGACCTTGTTGTAAATCTCCACGAAGTCCGGCTGCCACAGGGCAAGATCCGTAGAGAACGAACTGACGTTCTGATAGGTGTAGTCTTCCAGCTCGATCGAGTCCGGATGAGCCCGGGTCGCGGCTGTATCCATGGTGTAGCTGACGCCGGTCTGCGCGTTCATCACCAGGTCGAACGCACTCTGCGTGTAATACGGATCGCTGCGCATGGCCTTGAAGATAGCCGCTGCGCGGATGCTGTAGTCGTAGTAATACTCGTTGTTCGGCGCGCTGGTGCGATCCGGCAACGACTGGCCGACGAACGACGAGCCGTTCCAGCACTCGTTACAGAAGGAGAGATGGATCTGGTCGAAGACGCTGGTCCACGGCGCGCTCTGCCCCAGGGCCGCGCGGCGGCTGCCGCCGGCGCTGGTCGAGGGACCGGCCAGGAAGTCGATCAGGCTGGCTGCATCCTGCGTGCTGATGGTCACCGGCACTTCGAAGTAAGGCTCCGCGTTAAGCGCCTTGCAGATGTTCAGATAGTCCTCAAGCGAGAGCTGGACCTGGCCCGGACCGGTAGGGCCGATGGTGTAGCTGCCGCCGCTGGCCGTCGGCTTGTGCGCATAATCGGGAGCCGTCCAGTTGGCATACGTCTCGCCATTCTGGCCCAGCCAGTCGCGCAGCATGCCGGGGTTGCCGCCGCTCTGCATGTTGTAGTAATTCTTCAACGCGTCGAAGACTTCATCGCGGAAAACAGTGGTATTCGTCGGGTCCGTGTTCACCTTCTCGAAGCTGACGTTATCCAGATAAACCGCGCCGCCGCTGACGGAAAACGCCACCTGCGCAGTGCCCGGGGAGGTGCCCTTCGCCGTCTCCGAGGCCGAGCAGGAGATTGTGTACTGAGCCCATGCCGAGGTCAACGCCTGCGTCTTGGTGCCGCAGTTGAAGCCGCCCGCGGACAAACGCTGCGCGGATACCTTCAAGGCCGGGGCGCCCGAGGCAGCCTTGGCCCAGAACGAAATCTCGTACGTGCCGTTCATCAAAACAAACAAATCAAAATTCGTGCCCGAATCGTAATACGACGTCACCGTGGCCGTAGAACCGGACGCCGTCGCATCCATCGTCAGCGACTGCGTGCCGCAGGTGGCGCACAGATCTGTCGTGTCCGAGGTCAGCTTGCCGCCGCCCGAGATTCCAGCCCACATGCCACCGCGGCTGCCCTCCCACCACGACTCCGGCGTAGAAGCAAACGACTGGCTCAGAATCACGATATCGCCCACCGCAAACGGAGCCGGGCAGGCTGTCGACATCGTAAAACTCGGATTGGTCTGCGTGTTGGTCGGATAATTCGGGCCCGTGTTCGATGCAATCGTGCCCGTGCATCCCAGCTCCGCACCGCCCGATTGCGAAGCCACAATCTGGAACGTTCCACCCGTCCAGTAATTCGCCGGCTCTCCATCCCACTGATCCGGATCCGTGAAACCCGTCGCCGTGCCCGCCGTCGTCAAGGCCCAGATCTGGTTATCTACCAACGGCTCAAAACCAGGATTGATCGAACCTATCAGGTTCTTCAACAACTGACCGTTATCCCAATAATTAATCGACCCAAGATTCAACCCAACTCGCTTCGTCGTCGGACGCACAATCGACTGATCATTCAATACAACACTCTGACACTCAACTCGCAAGATACATAACTGCACAAACAGAAACGAAAGAAA
>NZ_JAGSYG010000013.1 GCF_025685655.1 Acidicapsa ligni
CGCCATTCTTTTTAGTTACATTTTTTCTAAACCGGATATTTTTAACATGAGCGATAGCCGATCCATTTGGATGAGTAATGGTGAGATCGGCAGCGAGAGTACTGGAGTCGATGCGGCGTGTGCGAACATGGCTCCAGCAGCGGTCGCCAGGCTGGGTGTAGAGCGTAAACTCTTCGATGCTGGAAGGAAGGTACGTTGCGCCATCCTCTGCTTCGACAGCATTGGCAACTACGGCTCCGGCTACCTGCAGACACGCATCGAGACGCCAGGGAGCGATAACATAACCATCCTCATTCGCAGTCGTAACGATTTCGCCAAGAGCTTCATTGTCGCCGATCCATAACTGTTGCAGCCCGCGGAATACGCCCTCCAGATGGATCTCGCGAGATGCCAGGCTGGAGTACAGTTCAGCGATATTCGGATGCGGATGAAGACGTCTGAGGATCGATTCCAGATCGGTTGCTTCCATCGCCTTAATTGCTTCGATTACCTCGATGCTCGAAGCAGGCTGCCCGCTCTCTGCAGTAACTTCACTATCGCGCAGCCAGCCTTCGGAGACCTGCTGCCAGGCCGCAGCGCCCTGTTGTTCGGCATACACGCGTACGCGGCTGCGACCGTTGGACACTGCCTCAACAACCGTCTGCACCGATCGCGAGCCTTCTTTCTCGATCACCAGCGGCGCATGGAACGCTATATCTTCTACAACGATCCTGCCATGCTCACTCGCTCCAAGCAGCTCGCTTGCAGCTTCGAGCATCAGCTCCAGGTGCCCCGTTGCAGGCAGGATCGCATGATCGGCAACGATGTGATCGCCGATCCATGCAGTAGTTCCCTCAAGCGATAACTCCGTATCGTACTGCGCACGCACTCCGGCTGCGCGCAGGCGATAGCCAAGAAGCTTGCCCTGCGTGACCCTGCCGGCATGAACTGCCTTGCGCCTGGATGCTCCGATCCAGTAACGCTCTCGCTGAAAAGCATACGTAGGCAGCGCAACACGATGCAGAGAACCATCGCCGTACCCGCTGCTGTACCATGCCTTCCAGTCAACAACCACGCCGTGTACGAACAGTTCCGCGATGACAAGAGTCAGCTCGTCCTGCTTGAGCCGGATCGAAGGAAGGCTCGTTTGCGCTTGTCCTGCCGCCAGGACAAGCGTTACTCCTGCTGCCTGCAACTGCCGCTCCATATCTACGATCTCTGCGCCCGTTGCAGTAGCAACGAGAGCAACACCCCAGCTAGATAGCTTCTGCTGCCATGCCTGGACGATGGCAGCACTCGGTTCATCTGAGACAACCAGGCCGATACGCACGCGTTCGCCAGCGCGTACGCGATGATGCATCACGCCTTCTGCGTTCGCATCGTGCAGCCATCGGCGTAACTGGTCCGCTGCTTGCGCCTTGTCCGATGCAACCACAGCAAGCCGCTCTGCGAAGACGCCGCGACCGATACCAGCGGTATAACAGATCTCAGCCCAGGAGGCATCACTGCTACCTAGATACTCGACATAGCGTGAGACCAGGGCATGCAGGGCTTGCATGGTTCGCGCACTGATTACGAGTGCTTCCGTGGTGCGATTCACTGCTGCATCTGTTGTGCCTGCGCTCACTTGTTGCGGCCATGACTCCAGCACCACATGCGCGTTGGTGCCGCTGAAGCCGAACGAACTCACCCCGCCGATTCTGCGGCCGGCGATCGGTTCCCATGCCCGTGCCTGAGTTACAACTTCAAGCGGAAGCTCGTTCCAGCGAACATGCTCGCTGGGGCTCCTCCAGTGCAGCTGCGCAGGAATAACCGCATGCTGCAAAGACAGCACAACCTTGATCAGGCCCGCGATGCCCGCAGCGGATTCAAGATGACCGAGGTTCGTCTTCACCGAGCCGATCAGCAGTGGATGCTCACGCTTGCGACCTGCACTGAACACCGCTCCAAGTGCCTCCGCCTCGATTGGATCGCCCAGCGACGTGCCTGTGCCATGCGCCTCGACATAACCAACCTGCCACGGTTCAATGCCTGCGTTCTTATAAGCCCGGCGCAGCAGCTCCTGTTGCGCCGCGCCGTTGGGAACAGTCAAACCACTCGACGCTCCATCCTGGTTCACCGCCGAGCCAAGAATCACACCAAGGATACGATCCCCCGATAACTCGGCATCTCGCAAGCGCTTCAACACCACTACCCCGCAACCTTCGCCACGAACAAAACCATCCGCCCCGCCATCAAACGCTCTACAAACTCCGCGCGCTGACAACATGCC
>NZ_JAGSYG010000014.1 GCF_025685655.1 Acidicapsa ligni
TCTTATCCGCGGCGCAATTGTCGCGGCGGGAATCGGTTTGTCCCGGACCGCTTCGGCTCTGTCAATTCAAAGCGAATCCCAATCAGATTCCATCAACATAAAGGGGAAAAGCATGTCTCATCATCTTGACTCACCTATCGCCCGGCAGGATCTTCGTCTTGACATTACCGATCTCTACGTATTCCGTGGAGAGACCGGCACCACCTTTGTGATCAACGTTTGCCACTCTATCGGCAAGCCTCCCGTAGTCGGCTACCATCCGGAAGGCATGTACGAGTTCAAGGTAGATCTCAATGGCGATGCCGTTGAAGAGATCACCTACCGCCTCACCTTCGAAGAGCGCGACGCACAGGGAAAGCAGAAATACACGATTCGCCGCATCAGCGGTAAAGACGCCGTCAATCCGCACGCCGCCGGTACAGTCGTCGCCCACGGAGTGACGGATGAGACCGTAACCACGCCATCAGGCCTGCGTGCCTGGGCCGGCCATGCCGGGGATCCATTCTGGATTGAGCCGGACGTGCTTCACGCCGTTGGTCACGCGTTTGAAGATGGAACCAAAGTGGATCTTGCCGGTTGGGACTCCAGCAAAGCGCACAACCTCTTTGCCGGTCACACCGTCTATGCCATGGTGCTGGAAGTGCCGGATGCCGAACTGCTCGCCGGTGCAGGCGACAACCGCAGGATCGGCGTATGGGCCGTGGCTACGCTCGCAACGGATGCAGGCGGATGGCGCTCAGTCAACCGCATCGGACTTCCCATGCTGCCTCCGCTGTTCGCCCAGTATGACGAAACCTTCGGCAACAGCCTCAATGCCGGACATCCCTCGGAGGACTTCGCAACCTACGGCGCACACATCACCAAGTCCATCGGAGGTGTGGTTGCCGCATACGGTACAGCCGAAGATCCCCACGCATACGCCGAGAAGATCGCGCATCGCCTGTTGCCCAACATGCTTCCTTACACGGTCGGCACGCAGGCATCGCTCGGCTTCGTCGAGTGGAACGGCCGCTCCCTCACCGACAACGCGCCCAACGTCATGTTCTCCACAGCGGCGAACACTCCCATCCAACTCGGGATCGGCAAAGAGTCTGTCACATCCAAGCCTCGAAAGACCTTCCCCTACGTCCCGGTTGCTGTCGAGGGCACAACGGCTGAACTGAGAACAGCAGATCGCCCCTTCAACGGCTAACCAGATTCACCGCCGGAGCTAAAATGCCCGGCCTACCAAACGATGCCACCGTGAGTGTCCAAGTCAGGACTCTTGATCAGGACTCTCACGGTGTACGGTTTCTGCTGATCCATAAT
>NZ_JAGSYG010000015.1 GCF_025685655.1 Acidicapsa ligni
ATGGCGAAGGAAAAATTTGACCGTTCTAAGCCGCACGTAAACGTAGGGACGATTGGTCACATTGATCATGGCAAGACGACGTTGACGGCAGCGATCACGAAGGTGTTGTCGAAGCACAACCCGAAGAACACGTTCCGTTCGTTTGACACGATTGACAACGCACCCGAAGAGCGCGAGCGCGGTATCACGATCGCGACAGCGCACGTAGAGTATGAGACGGCGAACCGTCACTATGCTCACGTGGACTGCCCTGGTCACGCGGATTACATCAAGAACATGATCACCGGAGCGGCGCAGATGGACGGCGGCATTCTGGTGGTAGCAGCGACGGACGGCCCGATGCCCCAGACCAAGGAGCACGTTCTGCTGGCGCGCCAGGTTGGCGTACCTTCGCTGGTTGTGTTTCTGAACAAGTGCGATGCGGTTGAAGACGAAGAGCTGATCGAGCTGGTCGAGATGGAAGTTCGCGAACTGTTGTCGAAGTACCAGTTCCCGGGCGACGATACACCGGTGGTTCGCGGTTCGGCTCTGGGAGCTTTGAACGGCGAAGCCAAGTGGGAAGCGAGCGTCGATCTTCTGATGGCCGAAGTCGACCGCTATGTACCGCAGCCAGACCGCATGGTCGATCTGCCGTTCCTGATGCCGATTGAAGATATCTTCTCGATCTCCGGCCGTGGAACCGTGGTGACCGGACGTATCGAGCGCGGCAAGGTGAAGGTTGGCGAGGAAGTTGAGATCGTCGGATTCCGCGAGACGCGCAAGACGGTTGTAACAGGCGTGGAAATGTTCAAGAAGCAGTTGGACGAGGGTCTGGCTGGCGACAATGCAGGCTTGCTTCTGCGTGGCGTTGCGAAGGAAGACGTGGAGCGCGGCATGGTGTTGGCCAAGACCGGGTCGATCAAGCCGCACACCAAGTTCAAGGGCGAGGTTTACGTATTGTCGAAGGAAGAAGGCGGACGTCACACTCCGTTCTTCAACGGCTACCGTCCTCAGTTCTACTTCCGCACGACGGACGTGACGGGCACGGCTAAGCTTCCGGAAGGCACGGAGATGGTTATGCCAGGCGACAACATCCAGTTGGAGATTGAGCTGCACACTCCAGTTGCGATGGAAAAGGGACTGCGCTTCGCGATTCGCGAAGGCGGCAGGACAGTCGGCGCGGGCGCCATCAGCGAGATTATCGCTTAAGAA
>NZ_JAGSYG010000016.1 GCF_025685655.1 Acidicapsa ligni
CAACAGTTCGAACTGCAATAACGCCAACTGCGTCGCGATTGCATCGGATGTGGATGGCGACGGCATACCGGATATTGTTTACACGAATTACAACAACAATACAGTTTCGATTTCCATCGGCAACGGGGATGGAAGCTTTCAGGCTCCGATAAGCTATGCGGCAGGAACTAATCCAGGCTTTATTGCAGTGGGCGACTTCAATGGCGATGATGTTCCCGATCTTGCAGTCAGCAATAATGCCAGCAATACTGTCGGAGTGTTCCTTGGCAATGGCGACGGAACGTTTCAACCACAGGTGGCGTATCCTGCGGGGAGTGCCCCGGCAGGTATTATCACCGGGGATTTTAACGGCGACGGCATTGCCGACATGCTGGTTGTTAATGGCAACAACAACACCCTTTCCGTTTTTCTGGGCAATGGCGATGGAACCTTTCAGGCACAGATAACAACTCTTGTCGGCAGTCACGCTCCATCGGCAGTTGCGGTTGCGGACTTCGACGGCGATGGCATTCTGGATGTTGCGGTCAGTATTACCAGTGGAACTGCCGCCAGTAGTGAGATAGCGATCTTTCTCGGCAATGGAAATGGCACGTTCGAGTCATTGGCTGCGTATTCTCCAGCCGGATCAAGTTCCATTGCTGCCGCCGATTTCAACCAGGACGGTATTCCGGATCTGGTTTATTCCAATCATGGCGGCAACACCGTTTCCGTTATGCTCGGCAACGGAGACGGCACCTTTCAGACAGCGGTGCCTTATACGGTTGGATCGAATGTAGGCTCAGTGGCTGTTGGAGATTTCAACGTGGATGGCAACCCGGACATCGTGGCTCCCAGCGGGAATCTTAGCGGCGGGACTACAGCGATCTTGTTCGGCAATGGCGATGGAACCTTTCAGCCTCAGGTAAGTTATGCTGCTGCGGGTAATGGAGTGGCAGTTGCGGATCTGAACGGCGATGGTCTTCCGGATGTGGTGGCTATCAATGATCAGTTATCTATTCTGCTCGACGCACAGATTTCCAACTACAGTGCGAATGGAATTTCCTTCACAGGTAGCGCAGGGGAGCACAACGTCGTAGCCAACTATCCTGGGACCAGTCCATATACCGCAAGCACATCGAGTCCTGTGGGTCTCACCTCCAGCAATGCTACGCCGACTTTGAGCGTAGCAACATCAGGGACGCCGGCTATTTATGGGAGCGCAGTGACCTTCACCGCCACCATTTCCAGCGGACCTACCGGCTCCATGAGATTCTACGATGCCGGTGCATTGATTGGGACCGGCACGATCAGTGGAACAACGGCAACGTTGACGACGAGCACTCTGGCGGCAGGCACACATTTGATTACCGCCGGCTGGGCCGGCAACACAACATACAGTCCCGTCACCTCCAGCGCTATCACGCAGGTCGTGAACCTGCCAAGGCCAACGTTGACCGTGGCGACCTCAGGCACGCCATCGAACTATGGTGGATCGGTAATCTTCACCGCCACCATCTCCAGCGGGCCTACTGGCACAATCACCTTCTATGACGGCACAACTTCGATCGGCACAGGTACCCTCAGTGGGACGACTGCAACCGTGACGGTAAACAGCTTGACAGTGGGAATCCACTCTATCACCGCTAGCTGGCCGGGAAATACAACCTATGCAGCCGTTAGGTCAAGCGCCGTTGCACAAGCTATAAACAATCCTGCGGAGACGGTCTCTTTATCGGTATCATCGAGCGGTGTATCTCAGGGTACGGCGGTGACGTTTACAGCGACAGTGAGGAATGGGACTACCCCCGTATTTCCAGGTCTGGTGCGGTTCTGCGACGCATCGGCGGGTGAGTGTGAGGACATGGC
>NZ_JAGSYG010000017.1 GCF_025685655.1 Acidicapsa ligni
GAAAGCTTCCATCCCCGTTGCCGATGGAAATCGAAACTGTATTGTTGTTGTAATTCGTGTAAACAATATCCGGTATGCCGTCGCCATCCACATCCGATGCAATCGCGACGCAGTTGGCGTTATTGCAGTTCGAACTGTTGTCTCCATAAAGCACAGGACCCTGCATGGCATAGCCCGGTGTCCCCAGGGTTGCTGATCCAAGCGGGGCATTGCCATTGCTCGTATCGAGAAACGACACCGAACCTGTCGGAGCCGCGGGTCCATACCCGGCAACGCCGCCACTCAGTGTGTAACCATTTGCACCGCCTGTTGGCACAAGCGTTGTGGTGCTGGCATAGCTTCCACTGCTCGCGACCACAACTGTCTGTGTACTCGATGTACTGGCCTGATATATGGACGTACCTACAAAGATCGCGTTAATGCTGTGCGTCCCCACTCCCAACCGAAGGGTAATCGACGCCGTACCTGCACTGCTCAGTTGCGCCGTCCCCAGGATCGCCATGTCCTCACACTCACCCGCCGATGCGTCGCAGAACCGCACCAGACCTGGAAATACGGGGGTAGTCCCATTCCTCACTGTCGCTGTAAACGTCACCGCCGTACCCTGAGATACACCGCTCGATGATACCGATAAAGA